>RFTU01000034.1 GCA_009923315.1 Betaproteobacteria bacterium | reverse complement strand
ATGATAGTGCGGATGCCCGTGTGAAAGTAGGACATCGTCAGGCTAATATCCCCCCAAACCCCCTGCCACCCCCAAGGTGCAGGGGGTTTGGTCTTTTGTTGATGCCGATCAGCGCGCATGGCGCGCTTGGCCTCATGCTGTGGGCAACGGAGAGATCCGGCGACACAGCTGAACGGGGGGTCACGGTGTCAAAGTCTTCAAAGGCGCTGAATCGCCACTCGGCCGGAGGCCGCGTGCACGGCGCGGGGGTCATCCGCGAGGATGAACACGACCCCTATCGTCGCGCCGAGAAATGGCCGGACGGCACGCAGTGCCCTCAGTGCCGCGCGGTGATGCACCGCGGCGCTTGGCGTTGGGCATCGGAGCCGCCCGCCGCGACCCCGGCAGCGACCTCCGGCCAGAGCCGCCATTCGTCCTCACCCCATCTGTGCCCGGCTTGCCAGCGGATTCGGTCGCACGATGCCGCAGGCGTGTTGGTCATTGATGCGGAGCTCCTCGCAGGACGGCATGACCAGATACGCGCCACGATTCAGGCCATCGCACGGGCAGAAGAGCGCGAACATCCCCTGGAGCGTATCCTGGCCTTTGAAGCATCAGCCCAGGGGCCTTGGACCATTGAAACCACCGGCCTGCACCTCGTCAGACGCCTGGGGCACGGCCTGGAACGGGCCACGGGCTCTGTCTTGAGCACCCGCTATCTTCAAGGTGAGGCCAAGGCGGTGATGCACTTGAGCCGATGAGCCAGCGCCTGGACCGACACTGGGGGACCTCAGTGATACAGCCGATCTTCCGGATCAACAAAGAGCTCGTCGAGGATGAGCGCATCGGGCTCTTCGCCCAAGCTCCAGAACACCATCAGCACGATGACCTTGATGTCGTCCAAGTCGAGCCCCTCTGAGGACACGGCCATGGCCCTGTCGATCACCATTTCACGCATCGGCGGAGGCAGCACGCCGGCCGATTCCAGGAAACTGATGAAGGCCAAGGAATCACTGCCCAACATCTCCCGCTCAGAAGCGGTGTACAGGCGCGTGCTGAGTTCACCCTGTTCGCCCACATAGCCTTGTGCCGTGGTGGTCAAGCCGTCCAGCCAGGACAGGGCCTCCTGGATTTCCTCGGACTCGAACCCGACCGCAGAAAGTTTGCGGCTGAGCTGGTCGTGGTCTGGACAGGCGTCTGGGCGCCAGTAGTTCTCGTAGAGGTAGACCAGAACATCGAACATGCGAATGACTATACAGCACACGCATCGGAATGGAAGGGGGAAACCCGGGCCGCCGAATCCCCCTCACGGCCGGGCGCACCACTGGTAAAGCCCTCCAGGCAGACGGGCGACCCAACCTTCGAGTTCGGCCATCAACAGGGTGCGCGACATGGCGGTGGCGGTGTCGGAGGCGGCCTCAGCCAATTCGGCGAGATCGCAGGGCCGGGCGCGCAGGAGACGGCGAGCACGAGACCATGACGCTGCGTTCAGCCCGCCTTCGACCAGGGGGAATTCAGCTTGTGGCGTGCGGCTCTGGTCATCCGGCCCCCCGGGGACGGCAGGCTCGCCAGCTTCGCCAAGCGGCTGAGTCAGGCTCGCCCCAGGAGTGGCCGCGCGACTGCGGCGCCTGCGGGCTGGCTGCACCGCCCGATGAACCTCGGCACCGAAGGCCCAAGGCTGAGACTCCACGATGTCGCGCACCTGTTCCAAGAGGCCTGCACCAGCCTTGATCAACTGGTTGCAGCCGGCAGACTGAGGAGAGCTCAGGTGGCCGGGTACAGCGAACACATCTCGCCCAGCTTCACTGGCCAGCCGTGCGGTGATGAGCGAGCCCGACCGGACGGTGGCTTCCACCACCACGACGGCGCAGGACAGGCCAGCGATGATTCGATTGCGTTGAGGAAAATAGGGTGGCAGAGCCGGCGTGCCGAGTGGGTGCTCACTCACAACAAGACCGGCCTCGGCCATCTGCTCAAACAAGGTCCGGTGCTGCCGGGGGTAGACCTCGTCCAAACCGCAGGCCACCACCGCGATGGTCGACGCGGCACTGCCTGTCTTCATGGCGGCTTCGTGGGCGGCGGCGTCGATGCCGACGGCCAAGCCCGACACCACCTCGATACCCAGCACATTGAGTTCGGCGGCGAGTCGTCGGGCCATTTGAAGACCGGCCGGGGTGGCGTGGCGGCTGCCCACCACGGCCACTGCGGGCCGGCTCAGGCCTGCCAAGTGGCCCGTGGCGTGCAGCAGCAAAGGAGGATCTGGGCTTTGCAGGAGCGCCTTGGGGTAGTCCCGATCACCCAAGGTGAGGACATGGTGCCGCGCGCTGGCGGCCAGCCACCGCCGGGTTCGTTCGGCGATGTCCCGCGCCTGTGCCAGATCGGCGTGCAGCCCGTTGCAACGCTCGCCGCCCAAGGCCTGCTGCAGTTCTGGCGAGGTCGCGCGAAAGACTTCCAGCGGACCACCGAAGTGCGCCAAGAGGCGACGTGAGCGCTGCCGCGCGGCCAAACCACCTCCGGCCAAGGCCAGCCAGGCGTGCAGCTCATCCTGAGGCGGGTTCATCATGGCCGACACCGGCAGGGCACAATGGAGTCATACGGCGATTCTGAGCAGCGCCACCTCCGGCCACAAGCACGGCGCCCTTCGGTGCGCACCCCTCGGGGGCCCTTGCCAAGACCGGCACTCTGGACCATGAGCAAACTCTCCATCCTTCGCTATCCCGATCCTCGTTTGCACACCGTGGCCAAGCCGGTGGCGCTGGTCGATGCGCGCATCCGTGAGTTGGCGCAGGACATGCTGGAGACCATGTATGCCGCCGACGGTGTGGGATTGGCGGCAACCCAAGTGGATGTGCATGAACGGCTGATCGTGATGGACACCTCCGATTCGCGCGACCAACCGATGGTGCTGATCAATCCAGAGATCATCGAGCGCAGCGCCGAGATGAAGCTGGGCGAGGAGGGCTGTCTGTCGGTTCCACAAACCTACGACAAAGTCGAACGGCACTTGTGGGTGACGGTTCGCGCACTGGACCGGGACGGGAACCCCTTTGACCTGCGGGCAGAAGGCCTGGCTTCGGTGTGCGTGCAGCACGAGATGGACCACCTGGTGGGCAAGGTCTTTGTCGAGTACTTGAGCCTGCTCAAACGCGACCGCATCAAGTCCAAGATGATCAAACGCACCCGCGAGGAACTCGCGCAGATGCGTTGAAGCTGCAGCGACCTGCTGGCACCGTGACGAGTCAGCTGCGGGCATGAAGACAGCCCCGAGTTCGCCGCCACGGCCCTGCGGGCCTTGTTGTCTGCGGGCTTTGAGGTGCCCTTGGTCCTCACACAACCGGATCGTCCTGCCGGCAGGGGCTTGAAGCTCCAGGCTTCTGCGGTCAAGCAATTGGCCCAGGAGCATGGGCTGGCGTTGGCGCAGCCGCGAGGATTGAAGCTCGATGGGCGTTGGGCGGAGGACGCTGCTGCAGCGCGGCAGGCCCTTCAGGCCGCCCGCGCCCAGGTGATGGTCGTGGCGGCCTATGGCTTGATCCTGCCGGCCTGGGTGTTGCAGATGCCACCGTGGGGTTGCCTGAACATCCATGCCTCATTGCTGCCGCGTTGGCGCGGCGCGGCGCCCATCCACCGGGCCGTTGAAGCCGGTGATGAACGAAGCGGCGTGACCATCATGCAGATGGCTGAGGGCCTGGACACGGGACCGATGCTGCTGATGGAGACGGTGCAACTGGCGCCCGAGGAGACCACGGGCACCCTCCACGACAGGCTGGCCGACCTGGGCGCACGGATGATCGTCCAAGCGCTGGAGCTGGCGGCCCGCGGAGGGCTGCGCCCCACGCCGCAGCCCGATGAGGGTGTGACCTATGCGCACAAGATCGACAAGACCGAGGCGCCGGTGAACTGGACACAGCCGGCGTCCGTGCTGGAGCGCCGCATCCGTGCCCTCGACCCGTCTCCAGGGGCCACCTGCCGCTTTGGGGAAGAGGTGGTGAAGGTGTGGAAGGCGCAGACGATCACGTGGCCCTCATCGACCAGACCGCCAGTGGGCCACCCGGCCGCGGGCACGGTCTTGGCCGTGCACCCTGGCGGCGTGGAGGTGGCCTGTGGCCAGGGGGTTCTGCGCCTCATCGAGCTGCAAAGACCCGGTGCCCGGCGGCACGGAGCCGCTGCGGTGGCGCAATCGCTGGGCTGGGTGCCGGGGCTGCGGCTGGACTGAAGCTGCGGTTGCCGGTGTGATCCGTGAGGGCATGCCTGGCGCCCGATGAGGGCGGCGTGAGCGGCCATGGATCGCAGATGGGCCGCCTTGAACTTGCCGGCCTTGGCCGCATCTAACTGCATCAAGACATCGGCTGCCGGACACGGCCGTCTGCAACCGCAGGCCCGGTCGACCGCCACGGCTGCTCGCCAACCGCACACGCCCCCACGAGGTCCACCATGTTCAACTTGATGAAGACCGCCATCCTGATGGCCGCCATCACCGCCCTGTTCATGGCGGTGGGGCAGGCGCTGGGGGGGCAGCAGGGCATGATCCTGGCCCTGGTGGTGGCCGTGGGCATGAACTTCTTCAGCTACTGGTTCTCCGACAAGATGGTGCTGAAGATGTACAACGCCCGCGAGGTGGACGAAAACACCGCGCCGGGCCTGTACCGCATGGTGCGCGAGCTGGCACAGCGCGCGGACCTGCCCATGCCGCGCGTGTACCTCATCGATGAAGAGGCCCCCAACGCCTTTGCCACAGGGCGCAATCCACAGCACGCAGCGGTGGCGGCCACCACCGGCATCATGCGCGTGCTGTCAGAGCGCGAACTGCGCGGCGTGATGGCACACGAGTTGGCGCATGTGAAGCACCGCGACATCCTGATCTCCACCGTCAGCGCCACCATGGCCGGTGCCATTTCGATGCTGGCGAATTTCGCGATGATGTTCGGCTCACGTGACAGCCAGGGGCGGCCGAGCAATCCGGTTGCCACGATCGCCATCATGATCTTGGCGCCCTTGGCAGCCAGTCTGATCCAGATGGCCATCAGCCGTGCGCGGGAATTCGAAGCCGATCGAGGTGGGGCCGAGATTTCCGGCGACCCGCGTGCACTGGCTTCGGCTCTGGACAAGATCAACCGCTATGCGAGGGGCATTCCGATGGAAGCCGCGCAACGGCATCCCGAAACCGCTCAGATGATGATCGTCAATCCCTTGTCGGGCGGTGGTCTTCGAGGCCTGTTCAGCACGCACCCTGCCACGCAGGAGCGTGTGGATCGTCTGCTCGAATTGGCGGTCTCGATGAGGGCCTGATCGCCACAGCGGCTGGGCGCATCTGAGCGCTTCAACGAAGAAGCGAGCGACCACGAGGCGCGGACCCCATCGCCGTCATCCTCGGCCTGGCGGCGGGCGGCGACAATGCGTTGATGACCGAGCCCGCCCAACACCTGCCTTTGTGGCGCGAGCCATCGTTTGTCCTGGGTATGCGCGAAATGGCGGCCGTGTCCTTGGGTGTGGCGGCCTGGGGCTTGGTGACCGGCATGGCCATGGTGAACACCGGCCTGGGTGTTCCGATGTCTGTCTTCATGAGCCTGGTGGTGTACGCCGGGAGTGCCCAGCTGGCGGCGTTGCCGCTGCTGGCCATGGGCGCACCCCTGTGGTTGATCTGGGGAACCGCCCTTTGCGTGAACCTGCGCTTTGTGATTTTCAGCGCACAGTGGCGCCCGTTCTTCATGCACCTGAGCCGGCCACAGCGTCTTTGGCACGGCTACCTCAGCACCGACATGGGCTATGTGCTGTTCATGAAGCGGTACGGACCACAGGGAGTCGGGTCAACGCGTCAGACGAGCGTGCCGGATCGTGCGCCGGTGGCGTATTTCTGGGGCGGAGCGGTCGCCAATTGGGTGGCGTGGCAGGGGGCGTCGATGGTGGGCATTGTGCTGGCCGACACCATTCCTGGCCATTGGGGAATCGGCTTTGCGGGAACTCTGGCGCTGCTGGCCTTGACCTGTTCCCTGGTGACCGACCGCATCACGATCCTGACCGCTGCCGCGGCGGCGACTGCAGCTCTGGCAGCGTTCGCCTTGCCCATGCGGCTGAACATCGTGGTGGCCATCGCCGCAGGTGTGGCCCTGGGTGTGATGCTGGATCAGTGGAGAGGCGTCGGCATGGGCGGGGGAGGCGGCACGGCCGAGGGCCCGGGCGATGCCTCGGCCGGGGCGGCCCGTTCGGAGGGCGCACGATGAGCACGTGGGAAACGGTGTTGGCCTTGCTGGGCTTGACCGCCATCACGGTCCTCACGCGCTCGTTCTTCTTCATTTCCGAGCGCGAGTGGCCCATGCCGGCGTGGCTGCGCGAAGGCCTGCGCCACGCACCGTTGGCCGCGCTGGCGGCCATCATCGCCCCGTCGGTGCTGATGGACGCTCAGGGACAGTGGCTGCAGACTTGGCAGGACGCACGGCTGCCGGCCGTGGCGGTGGCGGTGGCGTGGTTCCTGTGGCGGCGCGATCTGTTGGGCACCATCCTCAGCGGCACGGCCGTGATGCTGCTGCTGCGCATCGGCCTGGGCTGGTAGCCGACTTCAGCCCTACTACACTCCTGGCCACCCAAGATGGCCGCCCGGAGATGGCTTGATGAACGTGCTGCGCTTTTCAGACCTCGTGCAACAGGGCCAGGTGGCTGGCAAGCGGGTGTTCATCCGCGCCGACCTCAACGTGCCGCAGGACGATGGCGGGCGCATCACAGAAGACACCCGCATCCGCGCCTCGATCCCCTGCATCGAGATGGCGCTCAAGGCCGGCGCTGCCGTGATGGTGACCTCGCATCTGGGTCGGCCCACCGAGGGCGAGTTCAAGCCCGCAGACAGCCTGGCACCGGTGGCCCAGCGGATGGCTGAGCTGTTGGGCCGAGAGGTCCCCCTTCTCGCGGACTGGGTGGACGGGGTGGAGGTCGCTCCAGGCCAGGTGGTGCTGCTTGAGAACTGTCGAGTCAACCCGGGCGAAAAGAAGAACAGCGAGGAATTGGCGCGCAAGATGGCCGCCTTATGCGACATCTTCGTGCACGATGCCTTTGGCACGGCGCACCGCGCCGAGGCCAGCACCTACGGCATCGCTCAATTCGCGCCTGTGGCCTGCGCGGGCCCACTGCTGGCTGCCGAAATCGACGCCATCAGCAAAGCCCTGGCTGCACCCAAGCGCCCGCTGCTGGCCATCGTGGCCGGCTCCAAAGTGTCGACCAAGCTCACCATCCTGCAGAGCCTGTCGAAGAATGTGGATGGCCTGATCGTGGGCGGCGGCATCGCCAACACCTTCATGCTGGCAGCCGGTCTGAAGATCGGCAAGAGCTTGGCCGAGCCGGCTCTGGTGGATGAGGCCCGTACGGTGATCCAGGCCATGCAGGCGCGGGGCGCGCAGGTGCCCATCCCCGTGGATGTGGTGTGTGCCAAGGCTTTCGCCGCCGACGCGCCGGCCACGGTGAAGGCGGCTACGGAGGTGGCCGACGATGACCTGATCCTGGACATCGGCCCGAAGACGGCAGCGCTCTTGGCCGACAAGCTCAAGGCGGCGGGCACCATCGTATGGAATGGCCCAGTGGGGGTGTTCGAGTTCGATGCCTTTGCGCGGGGCACCGAAACGGTGGCGCGTGCGATCGCCGCCAGTTCGGCCTTCAGCATCGCCGGCGGGGGCGACACGCTGGCGGCGATTGCGAAGTACGGCATCGAACACGAGGTGGGCTACATCTCCACTGGGGGCGGTGCCTTCCTGGAGGTGCTGGAGGGCAGGACGCTGCCGGCCTTTGAGATCCTGGCGCGGCGCGCGGCGGCTTGAGTCTGTGCAGGCCTTCGACGGGCTCTGCCAGAACGAGGGCCCGCAGGGCTTTGGCGACTTGGGATGGGGCTGGGTTGGCGCCCGTGCTTGGCCGAGGCTTGTACCCTGCCGGTAACGCAAGGGCGCTGGGCCGTGTGAGAATCAACGCCGAGTTTCAAGTGGAGTGCTCATGCTGCGTCAGACCAAGATCGTTGCCACCTTGGGCCCGGCCTCATCCACGCCGGAGGTGCTGGACAAGCTGATCGCAGCGGGTGTGGATGTCGTGCGGCTGAATTTTTCGCATGGCAAGGCGCAGGACCACATCGACCGCGCCACCATGGTTCGCGAAGCCGCGCAGCGCGCGGGCAAGGCCGTGGCGATCATGGCTGACCTGCAGGGCCCCAAGATTCGTGTGGGCAAGTTTGAGGGCAACAAGACCGAACTCACCAACGGCCAGAAGTTCATCCTGGACGGGGGTTACAGCGGCCTGGGCGACAACCGGCGTGTGGGACTGGACTACAAGGAATTGCCGCGTGACGTGAAGCCCGGCGATGTGCTGCTGCTCAATGATGGCCTGTTGGTGCTGGAGGTGGAGGCCGTTCGTGGCGAAGAGGTGCACACGGTGGTGCGCATTGGCGGCGAGCTGTCCAACAACAAGGGCATCAACAAGCAGGGCGGTGGCCTGACGGCGCCGGCCCTGACGGCCAAGGACATGGAGGACATCAAGACCGCCGTGTCCTTCCATTGCGAGTACATCGCGGTGAGCTTTCCCAAGAGCGCAACCGACATGGAAATGGCGCGGCAGCTGGCCAACGTGGCCGGCGAACCGGCGCGTCACAAGCCTGGACTGATTGCCAAGATCGAGCGCAGCGAGGCCATTCCCTTGCTGGAATCGATTCTCAAGGCCAGCGACGGCATCATGGTGGCGCGTGGGGATCTCGCCGTGGAAGTGGGCAATGCAGCGGTGCCGGCGCTGCAGAAGCGCATGATCCGCCTGGCCCGCGAGATGGACAAGGTGGTGATCACGGCCACACAGATGATGGAGAGCATGATCACCAACCCCGTGCCCACCCGTGCCGAGGTCAGCGATGTGGCCAATGCGGTGCTGGACGGCACCGATGCGGTCATGCTCAGTGCCGAGACGGCCGCAGGCAAGTACCCCGTGGAGACGGTGGAGGCCATGTCGGCCATTTGTATGGCGGCTGAGGATGCGGAGGAGACCGGATCGACCAGAGCATCGCCATGGGAGCGCTGTTCACGGCCCACCACCTGGGTTGCAAGGCCATCATTGCCTTGACCGAATCGGGATCGACGGCGTTGTGGATGAGTCGCCACCGCATTGATGTGCCGATCTTCGGCCTGACCTCCCAGCCCGTGAGCCAGCGGCGCATGGCGCTGTACCGCAATGTGAGTTCCATGCTGATGCCTCACCTTTCCGACCGGGATGCGGCTTTGGCTCATGCCGAGGAACTGCTGGTTGCGCGCGGCGTGTTGAAGCCCGGCGACACCTATGCCATCACCTGCGGTGAACCCATGGGCTACCCCGGGGGCACCAATATGCTCAAGGTGGCGCGAGTGGGCGGCTGAGGCCCGGGGGCCTGGGGCGGCGATCCGTAGAATGCCGTGGGTTACACCACGGTTACACCAGGGGATCTCCATGCCGCTCGTTTCCATGCGCCAACTGCTCGACCATGCCGCGGAAAACGGCTACGGCATTCCGGCCTTCAACGTCAACAACCTCGAGCAGGTGCAGGCGGTGATGTCCGCTGCTGCCGAAGTCGGCGCGCCGGTCATCCTGCAGGCCAGCGCTGGGGCGCGCAAGTATGCGGGCGAGAGCTTCATCAAGCATCTGATTCAGGCGGCGATGGAGGCCTATCCGCAGATTCCGCTGGTCATGCACCAAGATCATGGCACGAGCCCCAAGGTGTGTCAGGGAGCCATTGGCCTGGGCTTCGGTTCGGTGATGATGGACGGCTCGCTCATGGAGGACGGCAAGACACCTTCCAGCTTCGATTACAACGTGGAGGTCACCCGCCAGGTGGTGCAGATGGCCCACGCGGTGGGGGTGACGGTTGAAGGTGAGTTGGGCTGCCTGGGCAACCTGGAGACCGGCGATGCGGGCGAAGAAGACGGCATCGGCGCCGAAGGCAAGCTTGACCACAGCCAGATGTTGACGGACCCTGAAGAAGCGGCCGTTTTCGTCAAGGCCACTCAGTTGGATGCCCTGGCCATCGCCATCGGGACCAGCCATGGCGCCTACAAGTTCAGCCGCAAGCCCACGGGCGACATCCTGGCGATTTCGCGGGTCAAGGAAATCCACGCCCGCATCCCGAACACGCATCTGGTGATGCACGGCTCGTCTTCCGTGCCGCCCGAACTGCTGGCCATCATCAACCAGTACGGCGGCAAGATGAAAGAGACCTACGGCGTGCCCATCGAGGAGATCCAGGAAGCGATCAAGCACGGCGTGCGCAAGATCAACATCGACACCGATATTCGTCTGGCCATGACCGGCGCGGTTCGCAAGTTCCTGGCCGAGAACCCCGACAAGTTCGATGCCCGAGAGTGGCTCAAGCCCGCGCGTGAGGCGGCGTTGCAGGTCTGCAAGGCGCGCTACGTGCAGTTCGGTTGCGAAGGCCAGGCGGGCAAGATCACGGCGCGCAGCCTGCACGACATGGCCAGGGCGTATCAGCGCGGCGAACTCAACCAGGTGGTGCACTGAAGTCCGAGGCGCGGCCTCCTTTGGCGTCAAGGCGTGGGCTGACCAGCGGGTCGACCATGGAGCCAAGCGGGGCGCTCGCAGCGTGCTTCACCTACGGGTCGCTGATGTGGCCCGACATCATGGTCCGCGCGTGTGGCCGTGCAGGGGGTGCGCCGCCGTGCGAACCAGCGTGGCTGGAAGGCCATGCGCGGCATCCGGTGGTGGATCAGGACTACCCGGGTTTGGTAAAGCGGCCGGGCGCGGCCCCGGTGCAGGGGGTGTTGTACCGGGCGATCACGGCGGCCGAACTCGAGCGGCTCGATGCCTTTGAGGGTGAGGAGTACGAGCGCGTGCGGGTGACGGTCTGGGTGCGTGGGCCCAACACGGGCCTCACCGAGCCCGCTTGGGTGTATCGGTTCCGGCCCGAGTTTGCCCACCGACTGGGTGCAGGCGACTGGAGCGTGCAGAACTTTGAAGCGCAGGGCAAGGCCCGGTTCTGCCAGCGATACGCGGGGTTTGCGCCCACACCGGCCCCGTAAAATCAAGGGCTTTTCACGGGCTTGACCCTGACGGGATTTTCCTTGACCGCCACCTCCGCACTGTTGAATTCGTCGATCACCTCGCTGCCCCTGTTGGCCCGTGGCAAGGTGCGCGACAACTACGCGGTGGGCCGCGATCGCATCCTGATGGTGGCCAGTGACCGCTTATCGGCCTTCGATGTGGTGATGG
This sequence comes from Betaproteobacteria bacterium, assembly GCA_009923315.1. Lineage (GTDB taxonomy): Bacteria > Pseudomonadota > Gammaproteobacteria > Burkholderiales > Burkholderiaceae_C > RFTU01. Next base: position 12,341 of record RFTU01000034.1, on the reverse strand, counting down.
GTGAGCCCATCCCGGGCAAGGGCGAACTGTTGACCCGGATGGCGCTGTTCTGGTTTGCGCGCCTGGGTCATGTGGTGCCTCACCACCTGACCGGTGAAGACCCGGTGTCGGTGGTGAATGCGCAGGAGAAGCCGCAGGTGATGGGGCGATCCATGCTGGTCAAGCGCTTGAGACCACTGCCCGTGGAAGCCGTGGTGCGTGGCTATCTGGCCGGCAGCGGCTGGAAGGAATATCAGCAGCACCAGGCCGTGTGTGGCGTGTCCTTGCCGGCGGGTTTGCGCAACGCGCAGAAGTTGCCCGAGCCGATCTTCACACCGGCGACCAAGGCTGAAGCGGGTGAGCACGATGAAAACATCAGCTTTGAACGCATGGTGCAGATCGTCGGCCAGCCGTTGGCCGAGCAGGTGCGCGCCGTGTCGATTCGCCTGTACCGTGAGGCAGCCGACTACGCGCTGAGCAAGGGCATCATCATTGCGGACACCAAGTTCGAGTTTGGCTTGGACGCAGACGGCACGCTCACGCTGATGGACGAGGTGCTCACGCCCGACTCGTCTCGCTATTGGCCGGTGGAGAGCTACGCCGTGGGCCAGAACCCTCCGAGCTACGACAAGCAGTTCGTGCGGGACTGGCTGGAGCAGGCCACCATCGACGGAGCGCCCTGGAACAAACAGGCGCCGGCGCCTTCGCTGCCGGCCGATGTGGTGCATCGCACCGCACAGAAGTATCGTGAGGCCCTGGACCGCTTGATGGGCTGATGCCCGTCGGGGGCCCCAGCCGGATGGACAGGTCCGCGCCGGCGCGTCCGCCAGGCGCCTTCAATGGTCGGCTCGTTGCCAGCAGGTGATCAGAACAGGGCCATGCTGAGCTTGCGGCGGTACTGGTCCACCACGGGGTCCCCACTGGGCACCGCCGACTTCCCCGTGAGCTCAAGCCCTCCCTTGGTCGAGCCCGCCTCGGCCGCTGCCGGCTTGGGCTGTGGCCTGGTGATGATCTCCAGGATGGCCACATAGGTCTTGCGCGCGAGTTCCTCGTTCCAGACCTTGTCGCGCATGATGATCTCCAGCAGTTCGTCCATGGCCTGAGTGAATCGGCCGGCGGCGAAATGGGTCTGAGCGAGCTCGAATCGCGCATCGAAGTCGCGTCGGTTGGCGTCGATGGCTGCCTGCAACTGATCTGGGCTGCGCGCGTGGCCTGCCGCTTCCATGGCGCCGATCCAATGGCCGGCGGCCACCAGACGGGCGTCCAACCCGAAGCGGCCGGCCACCGGTTCGAAGACGCTGCGGGCTGAAGCGGTATCGCCGCCTTCGAGCATCAGCTTGATCAGGTCAAAGCGTGCCACATCGTTGTTCGGATCGGCCTGCAAAGCAGCCTGCAGCTTGTTCAGCGCAGCCTCGGCATCGCCTTCTTCAATGAGCGCCTCGGCCTCTTCGATTTCCGCTTGGGCTTCCAGCTCATCCGGTGACGGCACGTGCTTGTCCAGGAATTCGCGGATCTGCGATTCGGGCAGGGCGCCGACGAAGCCGTCCACGGGCTGGCCTTGGCTGAACATCACGCAGAACGGGATGGACCGCACGCCGAACATCTGGCTGAGTTGACCGGCGATCTGCGGCTGCTCGTCGCTGTTGAGCTTGGCCAATTTGAAGCGGCCAGCGTAGGCCACTTCCAACCGTTCGAGCATCGGTCCGAGTGTGCGGCAGGGCCCGCACCACGGCGCCCAGATGTCCAGCAGCACGGGTTGTTGGGCTGAGCCCTGGATCAGCTCGGATTCGAAGTTCTGCAGGGTGATGTCGATCATGCGTACTCGCCAGTTGGGATAGGGACGGGTGGCCCACGGTGCAGCCGCCACCGCTTGTGGCCCGGTGTTCACGCTGAAGAGGGGGTACCCACCTAAAATCGCCGTTTAGCCATCTTTCGGAGACGCCCGTGTCGAACACCTCTGCCGTGGTGGGCGTGGTGATGGGATCCAGCAGCGACTGGGACACCCTTCAGCAGGCCACCTCCATTCTCGCCGAGTTCGGTGTGCCCTTTGAGGCACGGGTGGTCTCGGCCCACCGCATGCCCGATGAGATGTTCGCCTACGCAGAATCGGCGCGCGGCCGTGGCCTGAGGGCCATCATCGCCGGCGCGGGCGGCGCGGCGCATCTGCCGGGCATGTTGGCGGCCAAGACCACGGTCCCGGTCTTGGGCGTTCCCGTGGCCAGTCGGCATCTGCAGGGGGTGGACTCGCTGCACTCGATCGTGCAGATGCCCAAGGGGATACCGGTGGCCACTTTTGCCATCGGCCCGGGCGGCGCGGCCAATGCGGCCCTGTTCGCCGTGGCCATGCTGGCCCATGAGGACACGGCCCTGTTGTCGAAGCTGCAAGCCTACCGGGAGCGCCAGACCGACGCGGCACGCGCCATGACGGAGCAGCTGAAGTGAGCCGACGCACCGTCTTGCCCTGCACCACCAGTGCCGACGGGCGCACGGCCACCTTGGGGGTGATGGGTGGGGGCCAATTGGGCCGGATGTTCGTGCAGTCCGCTCAACGCATGGGCTACCTCACGGCTGTGCTGGACCCCGACCCCACCAGCCCAGCCGGCTTGATCTCGCCGTATCACATCCAGGCGGACTACCTCGATGAGCAGGGTCTGGCGCAACTGATGCAGCGCAGTTCGGCGATCACGACCGAGTTTGAGAATGTGCCTGCTGCGGCCCTGGTGACCTTGGGGTCGCAGCGGCCGGTGGCGCCCAGCGCCGATGCAGTGGCCATCTGCCAGGACAGGGCCATGGAGAAGGCGCACTTCTTGCGCAGCGGGGTGCCCCACGCGCCTCATGCGGTGATCACCACCCCGCAGGACCTGCGGGCTGTGGGCGATCAACTGCTGCCGGGCATCCTGAAGACCGCCCGTCTGGGCTATGACGGCAAGGGACAGCTGCGGGTGGCCAACCGGGCTGAGCTGGCCGCCGCCTGGGACGAACTGAAGCAGGCCGCCTGCGTGCTCGAGGCTCTTTTGCCTTTGGAGCGCGAGATCAGTGTCGTGTTGGCCCGCAACGCGCAAGGTGAGGTGGTCACCTTCCCCGTGCAGGAAAACGTGCATCGGCACGGCGTTCTGGCCGTGACACAGGTGCCTGCACCGAATGTGGCCGATGGCGTTCAGCAGCAGGCACTGACGGCCGCGCGAGAGTTGGCCCATTCGATGAGCTATGTGGGTGTGTTGTGCGTGGAGTTCTTCGTGCTGCAGGACGGCTCCCTGTTGGCCAATGAGATGGCGCCGCGGCCACACAACTCGGGCCACTACACGATCGATGCCTGCGATGTCTCACAGTTCGACCTGCAGGTGCGGACCCTGGCGGGATTGCCCTTGGTTCAGCCGACCCTGTTGGCGCCGGCGGTGATGCTCAACCTCTTGGGCGACATCTGGTTCGATGAGGCGGGCGCCGCGCGCACGCCTGCATGGGCATCGGTGCTGGCCCTGCCGGGCGTGCACCTGCACCTGTATGGCAAGCTCAGCGCACGCCCCGGCCGCAAGATGGGGCACTTGACGGTCACCGCAGCCTCGGCGAAGGCTGCGCGCGAGGTGGCCTTGCAGGCCTGCGCGCTCCTGGGCATTCCGGATTTTTGATGCGACCAGGGGAAGGGAAACCCATGCCTTTCCAGGCGGGCCGCGAGTTCACCGTTGAGTCGGCAGCCCGCCGCTTGGCCGGTGGGGCGCTGGTGGCCTTTCCAACCGAGACGGTCTATGGCTTGGGAGCCCGGGCCGATGATGACTCGGCGGTGGCGCAGGTCTTCCAGGCCAAGGGTCGACCAGCCGACCATCCGCTGATCGTGCATGTGCTGGACGAGCAGGGTGCGCGGGCTTTCGCGCGCGAACTGCCGCCGGTGGCGCTGCGCCTCATGCGCGCCTTCTGGCCTGGGCCGGTGACGGTGATCGTGCCGCGTAGGGCCGACATGGCGCAGGCCTGTGCAGGCGGTCAGGACAGCATCGGCCTGCGATGCCCCGCGCACCCCTTGGCGCGCGCCCTGCTGCAGCGAGCCCTTGAACTGGGCGTGCCGGGCGTGGCCGCGCCCAGCGCCAACCGCTTCGGGCGGGTGAGCCCCACCACAGCCGCTCATGTCTGGCAGGAGTTCGGTGATGCGGTGCCGGTCCTTGACGGAGGCCCGTGCGAGGCCGGGATCGAGTCGGCCATCGTGGACTGCACCCGGGGCGAGCCCGTGCTCCTGCGGCCCGGCACGGTTGAGCGGCTGGCACTGGAGCGGGCTTGCGGCCACGCGCTTGGCGAGCCGGACGCCGCCGCTCCGAGGGCCCCCGGTACGTTGGAGTCGCATTACGCGCCGGTGTCCAAGCTTCGGTTGATGGCCCCGGGTGACATCAATGCCGCCTTGGTGGCGGCCGGGGTGCACCGCGCTGCCGTTCGCCAGGGTGTGGACGCCGGGGCGCTCGCCCGACACCGGCAGGCGCTGGGGCTATATTCCACGAGCTGTCCGGCCGGCACCGAGGGTCTTGGACTGATCTGGCGCGCCATGCCGCAGACGCCCCAGGCCGTGGCGCGCGAACTGTTCGCCGTGTTGCGCGAACTGGATGCAGCGGTGGCTCAGCGCGGCGGTGGTGAAATATGGGTGGAGGCGCCCCCGCGGGGTGCGCAGTGGGAAGGTGTACGGGACCGCTTGACCCGAGCGGCGGCCTGAGGTTGGCCGACACGGATACGCAATGGGGCCGCGACGGTTTGGCCCGGATGGAGCAGGGATGATTTGTTCAGGTGTGGCAGGTGTGGGGCTTTGGTGGTGGCGCGCCCTGATGGGCGTTGTCGCCGCGTGCACCGCCGTGGTGATCTCGGCCTGCGGTGGCGCTTCCGGTGCGATTGAACCCTTCAAGCCTGTGCGCCTGATGGTGCTGGGCGATGAGCAGAGCCTGCTGCTGCCCGATGGGCGCAAGTACGGCATCAACGCCTACGCAGCGGGCACCGCGACGATCGACTGCGCCACGCACGCGCTGTGGGTTCAGAGCGTCGCAGCGGTATTCGGGCTCACCTACGCCGAGTGCAATCCGAACGCGGTCACGCCTGTCACCGCGCAGATCTATGCCCGGGTGGGCGCCAGGGCTGCCGATGTGACGGCGCAGATCGACCGTGCACTGGCCGGTGGCGCCTTCAGCGAAAAGCAGATGGTCACCATGTACTTCGGCATGAACGATGTGCTGGAGTTGTATGCGCAATATCCGGCGCGGACGCAGGATGCCCTCAAGGCTGAAATCCGTGAGCGGGGCGTGGCGCTGGGACAGCAGGTCAATCGGGTGGCCCGTGCGGGTCCGGCCGTGCTGTTGGTGACGGCGCCCGACCTGGGTATCGCGCCCTTCGGGGCCGCCGAAACCGCCGCCAAACCAGAGCCCGCAGGTGCGATCACGCGGGCACGCTTCCTATCGCAACTGACGGACGCCTTCAATGCTGGACTACGTGTGACCATCATCAACGACGGGCGTCTGATCGGGTTGGTGTCCGCTGACCAGATGGTGCGGGACATCCAACCGCCCTTCAACACCTTCTATGGTTTCAACGACCTGGCCACGCCGATGTGCCTGCCCTCGGCTGCGCCACCCAACTGCGGCACCGACACCCTGGTCACGGGTGCTGACACCACCACCTGGGGCTACGCGACCGATACCTTGTTCGGCCCTGCGTTGCAGACCCGTCTGGGGCAGATCGCCGCGTCTCGCGCTGTGCGCAATCCCTTCTAGCGGGTTCCATGGCAGCGGGTAAGCCCTCAGTCTAGGGGGCGGACCGCCTGCGTACAGTCAAGGTCACATCTGATGTTCCTGTGACTGGAGACGACTCATGAGATTCTTTAGAACAGGCCTGGCGGCCATGGCGGCGGCGGCTTTTCTGGCGGCTTGCGGCGGGGGCTCGAGTGGCCCCTCCATCAGCTCGGTGGTGGTGTTTGGCGACAGCCTGGCCGATGTGGGCACCTTTGGATTGAAGTTCACCGTCCAGAAAGCGGGTGACCCCAAGGGCTACCCCGTCTGGACGCAATTGGTGGCGGATGCGGCCGGTGTGTCCGGCTCGGCCCAATGCAACGCCTTCACCTCCACGGGCGCGGGTTTTGCCCCGAGCAGCAACGCCGCCTGCACCAACTATGCGATCGGGGGTGGTCGTATCGTGGCCGGTGCTGCGCAAGGCGGTTCTGCCAGCCCGCTTCGCGTGGGCACGCAAATGGCCGCAGCCTCAGCCAGCCGTTTCAGCAACGCCTTGGTGCTGATTGATGGCGGCGGCAACGATGCAGCCGATCTGGTGGGTGCCTACCTGGGCGCAGGCTCCGGATCGGCGGGTGCGGCGGCTTACCAGGCCTTCTTGGGCCAGCAGCTCAGCGCCTCGGCTTTGGGTGCCCTGAGCCCGACCACCGCTGGGTTTGCAGAGCGTGCAGCCGGCGCCTACATGGTGGCCCTGGCCGACACCTTCTACAACGACATCCGCACCCAGGTGCTGGATCGCGGTGCGCGCAATGTGGCCGTGCTCAACATGCCTGACATCACCATCACGCCGCGCTTCAGGGCGGTGCTGGCTGGTGTATCGGCCAGTGCCGGCGCTGCCGCGGCCAGTGCCATCCAGGGTGGCATTCGCACCTGGATCACGGCGTTCAATGACCGGCTGCGTGCGCTGGCGTCCAACGATCCGCGCGTGATCATCATCGACTTCAACGGCACCTTCACCCAACAGGTGAATTCGCCAGCGTCCTTCGGCCTGAGCAATTCGGTCGACACCGCTTGCCCCATCACCGGACGCGACAGCCAGGGGCTGCCCAGCTACACCTTCCCAACCTGCACCGATGCGGCGTTGGACGCCACGCCGGGCCGCGCGGCGGGCTGGTGGAAGACCTGGCTGTTCTCTGACAGCTTCCACCCGACACCCTACGGCCACCAGATGCTGGGCGATGCGGTGATCAGGGCGGCGCGTTCGGCCGGCTGGTTCTGACCGCAGAGGGCGGCTCGTCCTGGATGGCCCACTGTAGGAGGGCCTCCAGCGCGGGACGGGCTGCCTGGGCTTGCTCGTGGTGGATGAGCACCACCACGATCCAACGTTGGCCGCTGCGCCCCAGGGCGTAGCCGGCCACGGCCACCACGTCACGCAGCGAGCCGGTCTTCAGGTGGGCCCGTCCTGCCGATTGCTGAAGTCGGCGCAGTGTGCCGTCCGGTGCACCCGCCACCGGCAGGGAGGCCATGAGCTCTGGCAGCACGGGGCTGGCCCAAGCCAGCCGCAGCAGCGTGGCCACCTGGTCGGCTGAAAGCCGTTGTTCGCGGCTGAGACCGGAACCGTTGTCCATTCGCAGGCCTTGCCCACCCAAGCGGCTCTGGGCCCACGTTTGCAGGGCTGTGCGCGCCTGTTCGGCCCCAACGGTGATCCGCTCGGTGGCCGATGGGTTGGCCTGTTGGGCCGCCCAACTCAGCGCCAGCTGTTGGGCCATGGTGTTGTTGCTGAACTTGTTGATGTCGCGCACCACGTCGGCCAGCGGAGGCGAAGCCCACTCGAAGCTTGCTGGCCGCGGGGGTGAGGGGCCTTCGCGAACCGTTCCGCTGAGCTGGCCACCCATACCCACCCACATCGCTTGCAGCAGGCGGCTGTCGTAGCCGGCGGGGTCGGGGTGGGCCACCGGCCATTGCTGAGCCCCGCAGGCCGCGGGATATCGCCCGGACCAGCGCACCCGGTTCGGGTCTTGCCATTGCGCCTTGAGTTGGCCGCGCCAGTCGTCGCACGGTCCTGGGCCCAGTGGCACGGTGGTGTCCACCTTCACACCGTGCAATTCCGGCTCAGCCACCACGCGGGCCACGCCACGCGGGGCGTCGGGCAGGAAGTGGTAGATCACGGTCCTTTGGTTGAGCATCAGCGCGCGGGCCTGCACGTTGTAGGGACGCAGGGCCTCCCCATCAAATTCACCCGGGGTCGACGAGGACGCTTGGAAGGCCGACTGGTCCAAGACGATGTCACCTCGGATTTCGCGCACGCCCAGCTGGCGGATGCGCTGCAGAAGCGCCCACAGGCGTTCGTGTGTGAGCTTGGGGTCGCCGCTGCCCTTGATGTGCAGATGGCCTTGAAGCACCCCCTGCGGACCTGGGTTCTCGATCGGCCCATCCAGCCAAACGGGTGTTTGCCAGGTCCAGGACGGCCCCAAGGTTTCCAGCGCGGCAAAGGTGGTGACGAGCTTGACGACGGATGCCGGATTCATGGGCTGCTGCGCATTCCAGCGCAATCGCTGGCGGGTGCCGCCGGGGTCCTCCACCACCACGGCCACCGCTTCAGGGGGCACCTTGGCGCGCTCCAGGGCTTGCAGCACCGGCCTAGGCAGCTGGGGCGCACACCAGCCCGTTCGCCACAGCATCAGCGAACAACAGGCGCCGATGAGCAGGGCCACCGGGGCACGCATGGGTCGGGGCGTGTGTGTCATGGGCTCATATTCGCATGGACTCTCGGGCCGCGTCTGCGTCAGCGCGCAGGCCGATTCTCCCGGCCTTGGCGCCCGTGGGCGCGCACCCGTCTGAACCGGCGGCTGACCTACACTGAACGCATGAATCTGTTGGCCCTGGACACCTCCACCGACCGTCTGTGCATGGCCCTGTGCAGTGGCGAGGCGGTACACGCACACGAGGAGCCGGGGGGACCTCAGGCGTCGCAGCGACTGTTGCCGGCAGCACAGGCCCTGTTGGTTCAGCGGGGCCTGACCTGGCGCGACCTGGACGGCCTGGCATTTGGTCAGGGCCCCGGAGCCTTTACCGGTCTGCGGGGTACGTGTGCGGCGGTTCAGGGACTTTGCCTGGGGCTGGGCGTGAGCGCGGTGGCCGTGCCCAGCCTGCTCATCGTGGCCGAGGACGCGCGGCAGCAGGCCCTGGACAGTGGTCAACTCAAGCCCACACAGGCCTGCACCGTGGCCGTGGCCATGGATGCCCGGATGGGTCAGGTGTACGACGATCAGGCCCATTGGGATGGGCGGCATTGGCGCCCCATGACGAGCCCGCTGGTTCGCTCGCCTTCCGAGGTCGCCGAGTCTTGGCAGACGGTGCGCGCTCAGGAGGCAGACCGTGTCCACCAGGCTGAGCGGCCGGGTCATGACCGTCAGGGTGCGGCACAAGGGACTTGGCTGTACGCCGGATCGGGCCTGGACCTGATGCCCTTGGAGCTGGCGGGACCGTTGCGACACCGAGCGGCCCTGTGGGCGCCCCATGTGGCCCACCGTGGCGCAGCCTTGGGGCGTTGTGCCGTGGCCGCCTGGGCGGCGGGGCCTCGTCTGGATGCCGCTCAGGTGATGCCTTGGTATGTGCGCGACCGCGTGGCCCTGACCACCGCTGAGCGCCGCGCGCAGGGCGCATCGGCTGTGATGGGACTGGCCACGGGGCAGGCGCGATGACCTTGGAGACGCCGGTGGCCTTGGAGCTCAGGCCCCTGCAGATCGTTGACCTGGATGAGCTGATGGCCATCGAGGCGTGCTCCTATCCCTTTCCTTGGAGCCGTGGAAACTTTGTGGACTCCCTGTCCAGTGGTTACCGGGCGCAGGGCTTGTGGCAACGCTCGGGCGATGCCCCAGCGCCCGATGCGGCCCTGCGCATGCTCGTGGCGTATTCGTGGGCGATGGAAGGCGTGGAAGAGCTGCACCTGCTGAACTTGACGGTGCACCCTGAGCACCGGCGTGCCGGTCATGCGCGCCTGCTCTTGAATGACCTGGTGCGTTGGGCCGTACCCCGCGCCCTGTGGTGGATGTGGTTGGAGGTGCGGGCCAGCAACGCAGCCGCGCGGCGGCTGTATGAGGCCTATGGGTTTGAGGAAGCGGGCCTCAGGCGGGGTTACTACCCCAATGTGCGCAGTTCACGCGAGGATGCGGTGTTGATGAGGCTGGACATGAGAAAGGCCTGGGAGAGGGTGCATGAACCTGAGCCCGCGTGAACGCGCCATGCTGCGCGAGATGGGCGTGGCCTGGCCGCAAGCGCCCCAGAGGGTCCAGCCGGCGGTGGCCGCAGCAGCCGCTGCAAAGGTCGCGACCGGGCCCCTGCACAAGGACGTCGGCGAGGGTCCGGCAGAAGCCGCTAGCGTGAAGCAACCCGTGACCCCGCCAGCGGTTGCCTCGGCCTGGCCGCCGAACGCCACGTGGGACGCCTTGCAAGCGGCCGTGTCGTCCTGCAAGCGTTGTGGCCTATGCGAGACGAGGCGGCGCACGGTGTTCGGCGTGGGTCACCCGGGTGCCCATTGGATGGTTGTGGGCGAGGCGCCGGGTGAGCAGGAGGATCGTCAGGGCGAGCCCTTCGTGGGCGCCGCCGGGCAGCTGCTCGACCGGATGCTCGGCTCCATCGGATTGGGCCGTGCAACCGAGCCGACGGACGATCCGTCCGCGCGAGGTGTGCGCAGCGCTGGGCGAAGCGGCCACGCGGCGCATCAGGTCTTTATCACCAACACGGTCAAGTGCAGGCCGCCGCAGAACCGCAACCCGGAGCCCGCTGAATTGGCCGCTTGTGAACCGGTGCTGCACCGACAGATGGAGCTGGTGCAGCCGCGTTTGGTGTTGGCCATGGGCCGATTTGCGGCACAGCAGTTGTTGCGCACGGAGGAGCCCATCGGCCGACTGCGCGGGCGGGTTCATCGCCTGACGGGTGAGGGCGTGCAGTGGGCAGGCGCCCAGGGTGTGCCGGTGGTGGTGACCTACCATCCCGCGTACCTGCTGCGCAACCCGATCGACAAGGCAAAGGCTTGGGACGACCTGTGCCTGGCGCTGGACACCATGGACGCGCTGCGCGTGGACGAGCGCTGATGGACCCGGGTGCATCTGCTCAATCCTCGGCGCATGGGCGGGGCGACAGCCTCGGCAACGGTTGGCCGTCGCCGACTTGAGGGGCCTTACTTCTGGGGCTTGGATTTCACGGGCCGCGTCCATCCTGGCAGGCTGACCTGCTTGGCGCGTGCCACGGTGAGCTGGCCTGCTGGGGCGTCCTTGCCGATGGTGCTGCCCGCGCCAATCGTGGCTCCCGCGCCCACCGTGACCGGGGCCACCAGCACGCAGTTGCTTCCCACATGTGCATCGTCTTCGATCACGGTGCGGTGCTTGTGGGCACCATCGTAGTTGGCGGTGATGCTGCCTGCGCCATAGTTCACGCGCCGGCCGACCGTGCTGTCGCCCAGATAGGCCAAGTGATTGGCCTTGGCGCCATCGGCCAGTTGGCTGTTCTTGACTTCCACGAAGTTGCCGATATGGACCTCAGCACCGAGTTCAGTGCCTGGGCGCAGGCGTGCAAAGGGCCCGACCAAAGCGTGGGGACCCACCTTGACCGGCCGGCCGTCGCCTTCGATGTGGGTGTAGGGGTGGATCACGGTACCGGCTTCGATGACCGCATCACGGATGAAGCAGTGCGCACCCACACGCACGCCATCGGCCAAGTGAACGCTGCCTTCGAAGATGCAATTGACGTCGATCTCCACATCGGTGCCGCAGCTCAAGCGGCCCCGAACATCCAGCCGAGCGGGGTCGCGCAGCCGCACGCCAGCATCCATGAGCGCTGCGGCTTGCTGTTGCTGATGGCGCCGCTCGAGCTCAGCGAGCTGCGCTGGACTGTTCACGCCCAACACCTCGGTTTCGCTCGGGGCGCTGGTGCTGACCACCATCAGTCCATCGGCCACTGCCTGCGCCACGATGTCGGTGAGGTAGTACTCGCCCTGGACGTTCTGCTGGTTCAATCCCATGACGGCCTGTTTCAGCCACGCGGTGGGAGCGGCCATCACGCCCGTGTAGACCTCGCGGATGCGGCGTTGTTCTGCGCTGGCGTCCTTGTGCTCCACGATGCCTCGGATGTGACCTTCGGCGTCGCGCATGATGCGGCCATAACCGCTGGCGTCGGCGAGTTCGATGGTCAGCAGAGCCAAGGATTGGCCCTGGCAGGCTTGAACCAGCGCCTCAGCCGTGGCGCTGCTGATCAGGGGGACGTCACCGTTGAGAATCAGCGTGACGCCTTCGTCAGGCAGTGCGGGCACGGCCTGCTGGACCGCGTGACCCGTGCCCAGTTGCGGCATCTGGCGTACGAAACGGACCCGCGGGTTCAGGCCTTGCACAAACGCCTCCACATCGTCGGCACCATGGCCGGTGATCAGGATGGTGTGTTGAGCCTGCAGTGCGTCGGCGGCGTTCAGGACATGCGCCACCAGGGGCAAGCCACCCAAGGTGTGCAAGACCTTGGGCCGGACCGACTTCATGCGGGTGCCTTTGCCCGCGGCCATGATCACGATGGCAAGCTTCATAGGGGTTCCTGTCGCCCACTGGGGCGGGCTGGAGTGGATTATCTTCGTTGCCCGCGCAACAGCGGTTCGTGGACGCGACCCCAGACCAGCAGGCGGTTCGC
>RFTU01000033.1 GCA_009923315.1 Betaproteobacteria bacterium | reverse complement strand
GTGGCATGGGTGATCAGAAGCGAAAAGGCCGCGGGGAAACCGCGGCCTTCGGGGGTGAAACTCGAATGGGTCAGGGGGCAGGGCGTGCCTCGCATAATTGCACTATACGGTAAGGTCGAATCCGCAGCAGGCAGGGATTTCAGCAGCATGCGGGCCGCAGTGCCGCAGGGGAGGCGGTTTTCAGGCGGCTTTCTTGAGTGCCTTGACGGCTTGCAACACCTCGTCCACATGGCCGGCCACCTTGATGCCGCGCCACTCTTGCACCAACACCCCCTGGGCATTGATGAGGAAGGTGCTTCGTTCGATTCCTTTGACCTTCTTGCCGTACATGATCTTGTTCTTGACCACGCCAAACATGTGGCAGAGCTTTTCTTCGGTGTCGGCGATCAGCTCGAACGGCAGTTCCAGATTGCCCTTGAACTTGTCATGAGAGGCCATGTTGTCGCGGGACACACCGAACACAACGGCGCCGGCCTTCTTGAAGTCCGCGTGCTTGTCGCGAAACTGCATGGCCTCGGTGGTGCAGCCTGGGGTGTTGTCCTTCGGGTAGAAATACAGCACGATGGCCTTGCCGGCGAATGCCGATGGCGTGAACTTCACACCCCCCGTGGCAAGCGCGTCGATGTCCGGCAGTGGTTTGTTCAAGGCTGGCGTCATGGTTCGGGCGGGGCGTTACAGTCAACCGCGGATTATAGGCGACCAAGGCCATACGGCTTTGCATGGCCTCTGGCACGGTGCGCCGGGGGGCGTTGCAGCGTCAGGCGCGCGTTCAATCGACCAGGATCAGGGCGGCCCAGACGGCGCGACCTTCACTGGCCAGCACATTGAAGGTTCGGCAGGCGGCGCTGGTGTCCATGGCTTCGAAGCCGATGCCGGCTTCGATCAAGGCACGCCACAGCCCGGGTTTGGGAAACCTCAAACGACCGCCGGTGCCCAGGATGACCAACTCGGGCTTCAGGTCCCGCACGTGCTCGAAATGGGCCGGCGTCAAGTCGTCCAAACGCTTCGGCTCCCATGCCTGCACCTCGCCGCGGTGCGGCACCAGCACGCTGGCGCTGAAGGGCGTCTGGTGCACCCACACGCGACCGGGCTCTAGCCGGCTGATGAGGTTGGCGCCTTCCAGGCGGTCGGGTTGCATCTTCATGTGGTCAAATTCTAGGTTTCCCTAAGCTCGAGCCCTCCAAGTGAACCCGATCGCCAAATCCAGCAAGCTGGCCAACGTCTGCTACGACATCCGTGGCCCGGTGTTGGACAAGGCCCGGCAGATGGAGGAAGAAGGGCAGAAGATCATCAAGCTCAACATCGGCAATTTGGCGGTGTTTGGCTTGGAGCCCCCCGATGAGATCGTGCAGGACATGATCCGCAATTTGGCTCATGCGGCGGGGTATACCGACAGCAAGGGTCTGTTTGCTCCGCGCAAGTCGGTGGTGCATTACACGCAGGAGAAGAACATCTCCGGCGTGACCGTGGATGATGTATACCTGGGCAACGGAGCCTCCGAGCTGATCGTGATGGCGCTCAATGGGCTGTTGGATAACGGGGACGAGATTCTGGTGCCCGCGCCCGACTACCCCTTGTGGACGGCTGCCGTGTCACTTTCCGGCGGCAGTCCGGTCCACTACCTGTGCGATGAGCAGAGCGACTGGATGCCCGACCTGGAGGACATCAAGCGCAAGATCACGCCGCGCACCAAGGGTATCGTCGTGATCAATCCGAACAACCCCACCGGCGCGCTTTACCCGGATGAGGTGTTGCAGGGGATCGTGGCCTTGGCTCGGGAGCACCAACTCATCGTGTTTGCCGACGAGATCTACGACAAGACCCTGTACGACGGTCACACCCACACCAGCATCGCGTCGTTGGCCGACGATGTGCTGTTCCTGACATTCAATGGTCTGAGCAAGAACTACCGCAGTTGCGGCTACCGAGCAGGGTGGATGGTGGTCTCGGGCAACAAGAAGCGAGCCCAGGACTACATCGAGGGCTTGAACATGCTGGCTTCGATGCGCTTGTGTTCCAACACGCCGGGGCAGCTGGCCATACAAACGGCGCTGGGTGGATATCAGAGCATCAAGGACCTGGTGGCTCCAGGCGGGCGCCTGTGCCGCCAGCGCGATCTGGCATACCAGCTGCTTACCGAGATCCCGGGCGTGAGCTGCGTCAAGCCCAAGGCAGCGCTGTACATGTTCCCAAGGCTCGACCCCAAGGTGTACCCCATCGCCGACGACCAGCAGTTCGCCTATGAGTTGCTGGCCCAGGAAAAGGTGCTCATCGTTCAGGGCACGGGCTTCAACTGGCCGCGGCCCGACCACTTCCGTCTGGTGTTCCTGCCCAATGCAGATGATTTGACCGAGGCGGTGGGCCGCATCGCGCGGTTCCTGGATCAGTACCGGCGACGCCTGGCCTGATGTGAGTTGTGCAGTGGTCGCCTCGGGGCGGCTGAAAGTGTCTGAAGATGAGATCGATCAAAGTCGCCCTGTTGGGTATCGGCACCGTGGGCCGCGGCACGTTTGAGGTGTTGTCTCGCAACCAGGAAGAGATTCGGCGTCGAGCCGGACGTGGCATCGAGATCGCCGTGGTGGCGGACCTGGATACGGCTCGTGCCCAGGAAATCGTTCAAGGCCGGGCTGAGGTGGTGGCTGATGCCCGCCAGGCCATTGCTCGTCCCGACATCGACATCGTGGTGGAGCTGATCGGCGGCTACGGGGTTGCGCGCACCCTGGTCATGGAGGCCATCGCAGCGGGCAAGCATGTGGTCACGGCCAACAAGGCCCTGCTGGCTGTGCATGGATCGGAGATTTTTTCTGCGGCGCAGGCTCGCGGGGTGACGGTGGCCTTCGAGGCGGCCGTGGCCGGCGGAATTCCGATCATCAAATCTTTGCGAGAGGGTCTGACCGCCAACCGCATTCAGTGGATCGCCGGCATCATCAACGGCACGACCAACTTCATCCTGTCTGAAATGCGAGACAAGGGGCTGGACTTCGACGTGGTGCTCAAGGAAGCGCAGCGCTTGGGCTATGCCGAGGCCGATCCCACCTTCGATATCGAGGGGATCGACGCGGCGCATAAGGCGACGCTGCTGGCTTCGCTGGCCTTTGGCGTACCGGTGCAATTCGAAAAGGCCCACAGGGAAGGCATCACCCAATTGCAGGCCACCGACATCCGCTATGCGGAGCAACTGGGCTACCGGATCAAGCTCCTGGGCATCACCCGGCGGCGCGATGATGTGGGTGGCATGGAATTGCGGGTCCACCCGACCCTGGTGCCGGCCAAGCGGCTGATAGCCAATGTCGAAGGGGCCATGAACGCGGTGGTGGTGCAAGGCGATGCGGTGGGCACCACCTTGTATTACGGCAAGGGAGCGGGCTCGGAGCCCACGGCCTCGGCCGTGATTGCTGATCTGGTGGACATCACCCGGCTGCACACCGCCGAACACGGACACCGCGTACCGCATCTGGCCTTCCAACCCAGTGAGCTGGCTGACACGCCGGTGTTGCCGATCGACCAGGTGATCACGTCCTTCTATCTGCGCTTGGTGGTGGCCGATCAGGCCGGTGTACTCGCCCAGATCACGAGTCTCTTGGCCTCGCATGACATCTCGATTGATGCGGTGTTGCAGCGCGAATCGGCAGAAGGCGAGAACCAGACCGACCTGATCATCCTGACGCACAACACCATGGAGGGTCGGATGAACGGTGCCTTGCAAAAGATGCAGTCGCTGTCCACCGTCTTGGCCCCGATCGTCAAGCTGCGCAAGGAAGAGCTGGCCTGATGCGTTACTGGAGCACCCGCGGGCACGCCGAGGCCAAGCGATTTTCCGAAATTCTGCTGGAGGGCCTGGCGCCCGATGGCGGCTTGTATCTGCCTGAGCGATACCCGCGAATGGATGCTGCGGCGATGGCGACGCTGCGTGCGGTGTGGCGGGAGCAGGGCTACGCGGAGCTGGCCTTTCGCATTCTGTCGCTCTACATCGACGACATTCCAGCGCAAGACCTGCGCGCGATGTGTGGGCGTGCCTACAACGCGGACGTGTTCGGCACCCAAGAGATCGTGCCGCTCAAGCCACTGGAAGACGGCTTGAGTCTGCAGGCCCTGTCCAACGGGCCCACGTTGGCCTTCAAGGACATGGCCATGCAGCTGCTGGGCCAGTTGTTTGAATACGAGTTGGGCCGCCGGTCGCAGGTGCTCAACATTTTGGGTGCCACCAGCGGCGATACCGGGAGCGCGGCCGAGTATGCGATGAAGGGCAAGCAAGGCGTGAAGGTCTTCATGCTGAGCCCCCACAACCGCATGAGCGCGTTCCAGCAGGCGCAGATGTTCAGCCTGCAGGATGCCAACATCCACAACATCGCCATCGAAGGCGTCTTCGACGATTGCCAGGACATCGTCAAGGCGGTCTCCAATGACCTGGGCTTCAAGGCGCATTGGCACATCGGAACCGTCAACTCGATCAACTGGGCGCGGCTGCTCGCGCAGGTGGTGTATTACTTCGCGGGCTACTTCCAGGCCACATCGGACGAAACCCAGAAGGTGAGTTTTACCGTGCCTTCAGGCAACTTCGGCAACATTTGCGCTGGCCACGTGGCCCGGATGATGGGCCTGCCCATCCACCGCCTGGTCTGCGCCACCAATGAAAACGATGTGCTGGATGAGTTCTTTCGAACGGGGACCTACCGCGTTCGCAACAGCGCTGAAACCCACGAGACCTCTAGCCCGTCGATGGACATCAGCAAGGCCAGCAACTTCGAGCGATTCATATTCGATTTACTCGGGCGTGATGGGGTGCGTACCCGGGCGCTATTCGGCTCGCAGGTCGAGCGTCAGGGTTTCTTCACGCTGGCTCAAGACGAGTTTGACCGGATTGGCGACTATGGCTTCGTGTCAGGGTCGAGCACGCATGCCCACCGCCTGCAGACCATCCGCGATGCCTACCATCGTTTCGGCGTGATGATCGACACCCATACAGCCGATGGCCTGAAGGTCGCCCGACAGTGGACCACGCCAGGCGTGCCGATGTTGGTTCTCGAAACAGCCCTGCCGGCGAAGTTCGCTCAGACCCTGGTGGAAGCCCTGGGAATGGAGCCCGAACGACCCAAGGCGCTGGAGGGCATTGAGCAGTTGCCCAAGCGGTTCACAGTCCTGCCCGCCGATCTGTCGCGGGTCAAGGCCTATATTGAGGCCCACGCCTGAGGTGAATCCCGCATCCCCTCACCGGTGAGGGGCCTGCAGCGGCTTGACCGACCCCACTGTTGCCACCCGCATGAAGTCTTCCCCCGATCTGATGAGCCTTGAAGACGCGTTGGCGCGCTTGATCAGCGGGGCCCAGGCGTGTCCGATTCGCGAGGTCCAGCAGATCCCCCTGCACGATGCCCTGAATCGCGTGTTGGCCGCCCCCATCCGAGCCTTGATCAACGTGCCTCCGGCGGACAACACCTCGATGGATGGCTACGCCTTGCGTGCCGCGGATGTGACCCAGGTGGGGGCGCGGTTACCGGTGAGTCAGCGCCTGCCGGCCGGGCAGGTGGGTCAGCGCCTGCAGCCGGGTACGGCTGCCCGCATCTTCACGGGTGCCCAACTGCCGGCTGGCGCAGACGCCGTCGTGATGCAAGAGCAGTGTGAAGCTTGGGCCGCCCCCGATGGTCAGGGAATGGGGGAGGTGGCAGTCAACGTGGTTCCCCAGGCTGGCCAGTGGGTCAGGCGGCGCGGTGAGGATGTTCAGGCGGGTTCCGTGGTACTGGAGTCCGGCGCACGGTTGACGCCCCAGGCGATGGGCCTGGCCGCGTCCGTGGGCTGTGCGGACGTCGAGGTTTGGCGCCGCCCGAGGGTGGCCCTGTTTTCCACAGGCGATGAATTGGTGATGCCCGGCGAAGTGCGCCCAGAGGAGTTGCGGCCTGGAGCCATCTACAACTCCAACCGCTACACCTTGCGCGGCCTTCTTCTGGCAGCCGGTTGTGAAGTGACCGACTTGGGTATCGTGCCCGACCGGCTGGATGCCACGAGGGAGCTGCTGCGGGGGGCCGCTCAAGGCCACGATCTGATCCTGACCTCGGGCGGGGTATCGGTTGGCGAGGAGGACCACATCAAGCCTGCGGTTCAGGCCGAAGGCAGTCTGGACCTCTGGCAGATGGCCATCAAGCCGGGCAAGCCCTTGGCGTTTGGATCGGTGCGTGGCCGTGGCGGTGAAGGGCCCTGTCTGTTCCTTGGCCTGCCGGGCAACCCGGTGTCCAGTTTCGTGACGTTCTTGGTGGCGGTGGCGCCGCTGCTGCGTGTGATGCAGGGTATGTCGCCACAGCCGTTCAAGCCTCAGCTCTTGCGTGCCGATTTCGCTTGGCCCAAGCCTGATCGGCGCCGAGAGTTTCTGCGTGCCCGCCTCAATGCACAGGGCGGCCTGGATGTGTATGCCAACCAAAGCTCAGGCGTCTTGACCTCCGCAGTTTGGGCTGACGGGCTGATCGACAATCCCCCGGGTGCGGCCATTGCACAGGGCCAGTTGGTTCGCTTCCTGTCCTTTACGGATCTTCTGTCTTCCTGAGTCATTCCCATGAACTTGACCATCCGCTACTTCGCGTCCTTGCGCGAGGTCCTGGGCGAGCGGCAACAGCTCACCGGGGTGCAATCGCCGTTGACGGTGGCCCAGTTGCGGCAGATGCTGGCGCATTCAAGCCCGGCCCACGCACAGGCCCTGCAGGCTGGCCGGGCGGTGCGTTGTGCGGTGAATCAGGTCATGGCGGCCGACGACTCCCCAGTGCCTGACGGCGCTGAGGTGGCGTTCTTTCCGCCGGTCACGGGAGGCTGAGATGGGTGCCGCACGCGTGGTGATCCAAACAGAGGACTTTGACCTGTCGCACGAAGTGCGAGCCCTGCATCTGCAGGACCTGGGGGTGGGGGCGGTCACCAGCTTCGTGGGTACCGTCAGGGACCGTGATGGAGCCGCGGTCGACGCTCAGGTCGGCCCGGTGCAGCGCCTGGAGCTGGAGCATTACCCCGGCATGACCGAAGCGGCGATCGAATCGATGATCGACGAGGCGTTTGCACGCTTTGACATTCGTGCGGCTCGGGTGATCCACCGGGTGGGGTGTTTGGAGCCTGGCGACCCCATCGTTCTCGTGGCGGTGGCCTCGGCCCACCGGGGGGAGTCCTTCAAGGCTTGCGAATTCCTGATGGACTACCTCAAGACCCAGGCGCCGTTCTGGAAGAAGGAGCACTTCCCAGAGGGCGCGCGATGGGTAGATGCCCGCGTGAGTGACGACGAGTGCCTCGCGCGCTGGGGCATTCAAGCGGGAAACGCCGGATGCTGACGCTGACCGCCGCCGCCTGGGCACCCCTTCTGGTGTTCGTGGGGGCGGGTTGCGGCGCCGTGCTGCGCTGGGGCTTCGGAGTTTGGTGCAATGGCGCTGAGCCCGGGCTGCCCTGGGGTACCTTGATGGCCAACTTGGTGGGTGGTCTGGGCATCGGTCTGTTGCTGGCCCTGCTGGAGCAGCCCGCCCATTGGGGCCTTTCGTTGGATGCCGCACGGGCTTTTCGACTCTTTGCCGTCACGGGTTTTCTCGGCGGCTTGACCACTTTTTCCACCTTCTCTGCGGAGGTCCTGGGCCTGATGGCGCAGTCGAGATGGGCCGAGGCCGCGTTCTGGGCCGCGGTTCATTTGGCGGGCTCGCTGGTGCTCACCGCCATCGGATGGCTCATCGGTACACAGATCGGAAACGGGATCGTGGGTTGACCCGTTTCCGGTGATGCCCATGGAATGTCCGCCACTTGGGGCGCGGGGCGCCGATGGGGCTTCAATTCAGGATCCGGGGGGATGCTCGTGACTCGTCCGGGGCGGGTGAGGGCGTTTCGCGTGGCGCCACGAGACCCCACTCGGATTCCTGCAGGGCCTGTTGCATCAGGGACAAGAGGTTGTGGAGCAGGTCGTGGGCCAGGCTGAGCGACAGGTCGCGCCGTTGAGCGTCGCGCCAGACGATGTCCACCTGCCCGTTGGCGTGATGCTTGAGGTCCACCGAGGCCACGAGCATGGGTTGCTCCCCCAGGGGGCGCTCCTTCGCGTTTTCGTCAAAGGGCGACTGAAAGTCCCCCGACTGCTTGGCCTGATCGCGCAGGGACTGGGCCACCATGTCCCGGGCCTCGGGGTGGATGGTCGAGCTGCGGGACGCCACGCCCAGCGCGGCGGCGAGAGCCTGACCATCAAGCGCCGGGTCAACCACAGTTCGAAGAGCTGTCCGTCGCGGGTGCGCACCCGCAGCAACAGCCGGTCTTGGTCGGCCTGATAGACCGCGGAGAGCTGGTGGATGGACATCGCCGGATTGTGCCCAAGCCAGCGGCCCTTGAATTCCGGTCCACCCGCTCCACATGCGGAACATAAAGGAGTTCACCATGCGTCTGGACAAGCTCACGACCACGCTGCAGCATGCGCTGCAGGATGCCCAAAGCCTGGCAGTGGCCCGTGACCATCCCTACATCGAGCCCGTGCATCTGCTGTCGGCCCTGTTGGCCCAGGCCGATGGGCCGCGTTCCTTGGTCGAGCGGGCCGGCGCGAATGTGAGCGCGCTCAAGGCGGCTGCCGACACGGCCCTGGGTGGACTGCCCCAGGTGCAGGGGGGGCAGGTCCAGGTGGGGCGTGATCTGGTGCAGCTGTTTCAGCAGGCGGAAAAGGAAGCCGGTCAGCGTGGTGACCAATTCGTCGCCAGCGAAATGTGGTTGCTGGCCCTGGCGGATTCAAAGGGCGACTTCGGCGCCGTGGTGCGCGGCCACGGCCTGACCCGCAAGGGGTTGGAGTCTGCCATCCAGGCGGTTCGCGGTGACTCGAGGGTCGATTCCGCGGAGGCTGAGGGCCAGCGGGAGGCCTTGAAGAAGTTCACCTTGGACCTGACCGAGCGGGCGCGAATGGGCAAGCTGGACCCGGTGATCGGCCGAGACGATGAGATTCGCCGCGCCATCCAGGTCCTGCAGCGTCGCAGCAAGAACAACCCCGTGCTGATCGGTGAACCTGGCGTTGGCAAGACGGCGATCGTGGAAGGGCTGGCCCAGCGCATTGTGAACGGCGAAGTGCCCGATACGCTTCGAGACAAACGGGTCTTGGTGCTGGACATGGCCGGGCTTTTGGCTGGTGCCAAGTTTCGAGGCGAATTTGAGGAGCGTCTGAAGGCGGTGCTCAAGGAGGTGGCCGCTGATGAAGGTCGCATCATCCTGTTCATCGACGAGATCCACACGATGGTCGGGGCGGGCAAGGCCGAGGGCGCCATTGATGCAGGAAACATGCTCAAGCCGGCCCTGGCTCGCGGTGAACTGCATTGCATCGGCGCTACGACGTTGGATGAGTACCGCAAGTATGTGGAGAAGGATGCCGCCCTGGAGCGCCGATTCCAGAAGGTTCTGGTGGATGAGCCCAGTGTGGAAGCCACCATCGCCATTCTTCGGGGGCTTCAGGAGAAGTACGAAGTCCACCACGGGGTGGAGATCACCGATCCGGCCATCGTGGCAGCGGCCGAGCTGTCGCATCGCTACATCACCGACCGCTTCCTGCCCGACAAGGCCATCGACTTGATTGACGAGGCCGCGGCCAAGATCAAGATTGAGATCGACTCCAAGCCTGAGGTCATGGACAAGCTCGACCGCCGCCTGATCCAACTGAAGATCGAGCGGGAAGCGGTCAAGAAGGAAAAGGACGAGGCCTCCAAGAAGCGACTGGCCTTGATTGAGGAAGAGATCGGCAAGCTGGGCCGTGAGTACGCCGACCTGGAAGAGGTTTGGAAGGCGGAAAAGGCCGCCGCACAGGGCTCGGCCCAGGTGAAGGAAGAAATCGACCGCATTCGCCATCAGATTGAGGAACTCAAGCGCAAGGGCGATTTCAACAAGGTGGCCGAACTTCAGTACGGCAAGCTGCCCGACCTGGAAAAGCGGTTGCAGGTCGCCCAGGCCAAGGAGTCTGGTCGCGCAGAGGGTGCCAAGGGCCCCAGGCTGCTGCGTACCCTCGTCGGAGCCGAAGAGATCGCTGAGGTGGTGGCCCGCGCCACGGGCATCCCCGTGAGCAAGCTCATGCAAGGCGAGCGCGACAAGCTGTTGCACATGGAAGAGAAGCTGCATGAGCGTGTGGTCGGTCAGGATGAGGCCATCGTGTCCGTGGCCGATGCGATTCGTCGTTCGCGAGCGGGACTCTCCGACCCCAATCGACCGCTCGGGTCCTTTCTGTTCCTGGGCCCAACCGGTGTGGGCAAGACTGAGTTGTGCAAGGCCCTGGCCGGTTTTCTGTTTGACAGCGACGACCACATGGTGCGCATCGACATGAGTGAGTTCATGGAGAAGCACTCGGTCAGTCGCCTCATTGGGGCCCCGCCGGGTTATGTGGGATACGAGGAAGGTGGAACGCTGACCGAAGCCGTGCGCCGCAAGCCCTACAGCGTGCTGCTCCTGGACGAGGTCGAGAAGGCCCACCCCGATGTGTTCAATGTGTTGCTGCAGGTGCTGGATGACGGTAGGCTGACCGATGGGCAGGGCCGAACCGTGGACTTCAAGAACACCGTCATCATCATGACGAGCAACTTGGGTTCACACCGGATCATGGAGATGACCGGGCAGGACGCCGAACTCATCCGCGAGGCCGTGTGGTCTGAAGTCAAGGCACATTTCCGCCCGGAATTCCTCAACCGGATCGATGAGACGGTGGTCTTTCACGCGCTGCAGGCCCGGCACATCGAATCCATCGCCAGGATCCAGCTGCACTTGCTGGAGTCTCGCTTGGAGAAGATGGAGATCAAGCTGGATGTCTCACCGGCTGCCTTGGCTGAGATCGCCAAGGTTGGCTTCGATCCGGTATTCGGTGCGCGGCCCCTGAAGCGGGCCATCCAGCAGCGCATCGAGAACCCGGTGGCCAAGCTCATCCTGCAAGGGCGCTTTGGGCCCAAGGATGTGATTCCGGTGGACGTCAACGAAGCGCAGTTTGTCTTCGAGCGCGTGGTGCACTGATGGGTCACTCCTAGAATGGAGCGATGACTGATGACGCGTTGACCGGCGCCGATGCGCCCGTGGTGGTGATCGGTGCCGGCTTGGCCGGTCTGACCACGGCCCTGCATCTGGCCGACCATGTGCCGGTGGTGGTGCTGGCCAAGCGCAGCCTGTCCGAGGCGGCCACCGCCTGGGCGCAAGGCGGCATCGTGGGGGTGCTCGGCGCCGACGACAGCATCGATTCCCATGTGAGGGACACCCAAGACGCCGGCGCCGGCCTGGTCGATGAGCACACGGCCCGCTTCATCGCGGAGAACAGCGCACAGGCCATTCGCTGGCTGGTGGAACAGGGTGTGGCCTTTTCTGAAGACCCAGAAGGCCCCTTGGGACTTCACCTCACGAAAGAGGGCGGTCATGCGGTTCGTCGGATTGCACATGCGGCCGATGCCACCGGCCTGGCCATCCACCAGGTCCTGCTGCAGGCTGCTCGCCGACACCCGCGCATCACGCTGCGCGAGCGTTGGATGGCGGTGGATCTCATCACCTCACGATTGCTCAAGCGCAGCGAGAGCGCCCGCTGCTACGGGGTTTACGCCTTGGATATCGACTCCGACCAGGTGCAGACGCTGCCGGCACGCGCGGTGGTGCTGGCCACCGGAGGGCTGGGCAAGGTGTACCGCTACACGAGCAACCCCGATACCGCCACCGGCGACGGTATCGCCATGGCCTGGCGCGCGGGGTGCCGAGTGGGCAATATGGAGTTCATCCAGTTCCACCCCACCTGTCTGTACCATCCGCAGGAGAGGAGCTTGCTCATCACTGAGGCGCTGCGCGGCGAGGGCGCTCACTTGCGCGTACCGGGATTGGAGGGTGAAGCCGCACGCTTCATGCCTCGGCATGACGCGCGGGCCGAATTGGCGCCTCGGGATATCGTGGCGCGGGCCATCGACTTCGAAATGAAGAAGCACGGTGTGGACCATGTGTGGTTGGATGCCACGCACCTGGGCGAAGACTTTCTGAAGTCGCATTTCCCCACCATCCACGCCCGCTGTCTGAGCCTGGGCATCGATATCGCCCGCCAGCCCATTCCCGTGGTGCCAGCGGCGCACTACACCTGCGGTGGCGTCGTCACGGACTTGCAGGGAACGCCGTCGGCGAAGCGACCTACACCGGCCTGCACGGTGCCAATCGACTGGCGAGCAATTCATTGTTGGAATGTGTGGTGGTGGGGCAAACGTGTGCGCAGACCATCCGCAACGCGGATGCTCCCGTGATGGCGGTGTTGCCGCCCTGGGACGAGAGCCAGGTGGCCGATGCCGACGAGCAGGTCGTGATCGCCCACAACTGGGACGAACTGCGTCTGATGATGTGGAACTACGTGGGCATCGTGCGCACCACCAAGCGCCTGGAGCGGGCGCGGCATCGAATCGCGCTGCTGCGCGCGGAGATCCACGAGTACTACGCCCACTTCCGCGTCAACCGTGACCTGCTGGAGTTGCGCAATCTGGTGGACTGCGCCGACCTGATCGTGCGCTCGGCCCTTTCTCGCCAGGAGAGCCGAGGGCTGCACTACAGCCGCGACTATCCTCACACGTTGCCGGTGAGTTTCCCGACGATTCTGGTGCGTCAGGAGCGTGAGCGCCTGACGGGAGCAGCAGCCTCAGATCGGTGACAACACCCGCATCGAGAAGTCGATGGCGCGGATGTCTTTGGTGAGCTTGCCGATTGAGATCCGGTCCACGCCGGTGGACGCAATGTCGCGCAGTTGCTCCAGCGTCACGCCCCCCGACACTTCAAGCAAGGCCCGTCCCGCCGTGACGCGAACCGCCTGTCGCATGTCGTCCAAGGAAAAGTTGTCGATCAGGATGTTCGTGGCACCGGCCCGCAGGGCCTCTTGAAGCTCGTCCAGGCTTTCCACTTCGATCTGGATGTCCACACCGCTGTTCAAGGCCAAGGCCTGTTGCATCACGGCCGTGATACCACCCGCGGCTGCGATGTGGTTTTCCTTGATCAGGATGCCGTGCCACAACGCCAACCGTTGGTTAACGCCGCCACCGACGCGAACCGCATATTTCTGAGCTTGCCGCAGGCCGGGCAAGGTCTTGCGCGTATCCAGCACGGCACAGCCCCTGCGGTTGGGCGAGGCGCCCTCGATGGCCTTGACATGCTCTCGCGTGGTGCTGGCCGTGGCCGACAGCAGCTGAAGGAAGTTCAGGCCGGGGCGCTCGGCGGCCAACAGGGCACGCGCGTTGGCCACCAGCGTGCAGACCGCCGTATCGCGCGCCATGTCCTGACCTTCTTCGTAGTGCCACCGAACCTCGGCGGTGGGGTCCAATCTGTACAGACAAGCGTCGAACCACGCTCGGCCACAGAGCACGGCCTCTTCACGCACCCGCACCTGGGCCTGCACCCGCCGGGTCTGCGGAATCAGCAGGCCCGTCCAGTCGCAAGTGCCATGGTCTTCAAGCAGGGCATCGTTCACATTTCGTGCGCGAGCCTGTTCCAGCGATTCATTGAATTCGAACATGCGCTCACGCGGCTCCGATATTCGGAACCAGGCCATTGGCCGTGCCCGACGCGAACGCGGTGGAGGAGGCGGTGAAGGCCAACATTCGCTCGATGCAGGTCTTGGCCTTCTCGCGCACCGGTTCTGGCACGATGATCTCGCCGGTTCCGGACTCCAGGCAGGCCAGGATGCCTTGCAGGCCGTTCATGGCCATCCACGGGCAGTGGGCGCAGCTCTTGCATGTGGCGCTCTTGCCCGCCGTTGGAGCCTCAATGAGCCGCTTGCCCGGTGCCAGTTGCCGCATGCGATGCAGGATCCCGTTGTCGGTCGCCACAATGTAGGTGCTGGCCGAGCCTTCCATCACGGCCTTGAGCAGGCGGCTGGTGGAGCCCACCACATCAGCCTGTGCCACGACGGATGGCGGGCTCTCGGGATGAACCAACACCAGGGCACCGGGGTGCTCGCGTTTGAGCAACTCCAGCTCCACACCCTTGAACTCGTCATGCACGATGCAGGCACCCTGCCACATCAGCATGTCCGCACCGGTCGCTTCTTGGATGTAGCGCCCCAGGTGCTGGTCTGGCGCCCACAGGATCTTGCGGCCTTGCCCGTGAAGATGGCGCACGATGTCGACGGCACAGGCGCTGGTGACCATCCAGTCGGCACGGGCCTTCACCGCAGCACTGGTGTTGGCGTACACCACCACCTCGCGGTCCGGGTGGGCGTCACAAAACGAGGCGAAGTCCTGCGGGGGGCAGCCCAGGTCAAGCGAACAGGTGGCGTCCAGGTCCGGCATCAGCACCCGCTTGTCCGGGCTCAGGATCTTGGACGTTTCGCCCATGAAGCGCACCCCAGCCACCACGAGGGTCCGGGCGGGGTGGTCGCGGCCAAAGCGGGCCATCTCGAGGGAATCCGCCACGCAGCCGCCGGTCTGCAGGGCCAGATCCTGGATGTGCCCGTCCACATAGTAGTGGGCCACCAGCACGGCTTGCTGTTGCTCAAGCAAGCGCCGGATGCGGTCGCAGGTGACCTCTCGCTGGCCTGGTGCGAGTGGGGGCGGCACCTTGGCCCAGGCCTGGGCGGTGCAGCTCGTGCCGGCGGCGTCGGCACGGCGGTAGTCGATGAGGACGGTGTCGGACATGGGGCGCAATGGTGCAGGACCGTTACTGTACGCGTCATGCGCTTGGCGTGCCGGTCTCGCTTAGGATTGGGGAGTGATGAACCTTGCCACTGCCACTTCAGCCGGCCCTGCCGAGCCTGATCGCGCCCGGGATGTGGAAACCATCGCCCTCGTGGGCTTGGCGCATGGAACATCGCACTTCTTCCACCTGTTGCTGCCGCCGCTGTTTCCCATGTTGGCGGCCGAAGGCGGCTTCAGCTATGCCGAGTTGGGCCTGTTGGTGACGGTGTTCTTTGTCATTTCAGGCGTGGGGCAGGCCTTGGCGGGCTTCGTGGTGGACCGCGTGGGCGCCTGGCCGGTCCTGATGGGCGCGATGGCCAGCTTTGCGTTGGCAGCCATCGCGGCGGCCGGTGCACAGGGTTACGCGGGCTTCATGGTGGCCGCTGCACTGGCCGGTGTGGGCAACGCACCCTTCCATCCGGCAGACTTCTCCATCTTGAACCAACGGGTCTCGCCGTCTCGTTTGGGTCATGCGTTCTCGGTGCATGGGATCAGCGGCAACCTCGGATGGGCCGCTGCGCCACTGGTCATCGCGGGCGTGGCCGCCTGGAGCGGCTCATGGCGTTGGGCGATGCTGGTCTGTGCGCTTTGGGCGCTGTTCGTGGCGGCATTGCTGTGGTGGCGCGCATCGGCCTTGAAGCCCCTGGCACCTCATGGGGTGCGGGCCGAGGGCGCGTCCACTGGGCCTGGTCAAGCGGGCACACCGCTGGGTGCACCCCCCAAATCGGCGGCGCCTACCGGAACTCCAGGCACGTCCGCCTCGCTGGCCTTTTTGCGCCTGCCTTCGGTCTGGGTGTGCTTCTCCTTTTTCTTCTGGAGCACCTGTGCGCTGGCGGCTGTACAGAGCTTTTTGGTGCCGGCGATGAGCCGCTTGTACGCCGAGCCTTTGGGCTGGTTGGCCTTGATGATCACCGGCTACATGGTGGCCAGTGCGGTCGGGATGGTGTTGGGAGGGTTTGTGGTGAAGTCTTCCGTGCGCCTGGAGCGCAACATCGCCTGGGCTTTGACGGCCGCCGCAGCGTTGCTGCTGCTGGCCGGCAGCGGGTGGTTGCCGGCGTTGTTCAGCGGGGTTCTGGTGGCCCTGGCCGGCCTGGGCACGGGACTGGCGGGGCCATCGCGCGACATGCTGATTCGACAGGCGGCGCCCGTTGGCGCCACCGGGCGCGTCTACGGAACGGTCTATTCGGGTCTGGATGTGGGCTTTGCGGTCTCTGCGCCGGTCTTCGGGTGGCTGCTCGACCATGACGGATCGTCGATCTTGTTTGTCGGCGCGGCCGCCGCCTTGCTGTTGGGGGTTGCTTCCGCGGCTTGGGTGGGGCGGCGCCTGCCCGGCCGGGCCTCGGTCGTGTCCGAGGTGATGCGATGAGCACGATCAGCAGACCGGGTGGTCATGTCATCGTGGAAGCCTTGATGGCGCAGGGCGTGGATACGGTGTTCGGAGTGCCGGGAGAGAGTTTCTTGGCCGCGCTGGATGGCTTCCACGCGCACCGATCGCGCATCCGCTTCATTGCCTGCCGACAGGAGGGCGGGGCCTCCTTCATGGCCGAGGCGGTGGGCAAACTGACGGGTCGGCCTGGGGTGTGCATGGTCACCCGAGGTCCGGGCGCCACCAATGCCTCCATCGGAATCCACACGGCCTTTCAGGACAGTACGCCGATGGTGGTGATCATTGGGCAGGTCGGTGCCGAGTTCCGCGACCGCGAGGCCTTCCAGGAAGTCGATTACCGGCAATTCTTCGGTCCCGGCACCCTGGGGATGGCCAAGTGGTCCGCCGAAGTCAGCGATGCCGCGCGTCTGCCTGAGTACATTTCGCGTGCCTTTCACACGGCCCTACAAGGCCGACCGGGGCCGGTGGTTCTGGCGGTACCCGAGGACGTGATGTCGGGCCTCACCGATGCGCCGGTCCTGCCCCGTGTGGAACCGGCTCGGGCCGTACCGCCGCCCCAGGACCTCATGCGGTGGCGATCCCTGCTGGAAGCTGCTCAACGGCCCTTGATGATCGTCGGCGGTAGTGGGTGGACCGTCTCCTCCGCACGTGCCCTGCAGGACTATGCGCAAGCCTGGAACTTGCCGGTGGTGTGCGGCCTGCGGTTTCAGGATACCTTCGATAACCGCCATCGCCTGTATGCCGGCGATGCGGGTATCGGCATCAACCCCGCGCTGGCTGACCGAATTCAACAGGCCGATCTGGTGATGGCGCTGGGGGTCCGATTGGGGGAGATGACCACCAGCGGCTACACCCTTCTTCAGGCGCCGCGCCCGGCTCAGCGCTTGATCCACCTGCACCCGGGGCCTGAAGAACTCGGGCGTGTGTATGCGGCCGATCTGCTGTTGCAGGCTTCCCCATCCGCGATGGACGACGTGTTCCGCGCCTTGGGTGCTCCGCACGGTTCGGTGGGTTGGGGGAACTGGACGCAAGCCGCCACGGCCGAGTACGCGCGCAACCGTGAGCACGTGCCGGTAGAGCCGATGGATATGGCGGTGGTGGTCAAGACGATCGAGCGACTGGCACCAGCGGACACCGTCTTCACCAATGGGGCGGGCAACTTCTCAGGCTGGTTGCACCGATACCTGCGCTATCCGGGCGTGGCTGAAGGGGGCAAGACGCAGCTGGCTCCCACATCCGGGGCGATGGGCTATGGCCTGCCGGCGGCCATTGCGGCTTGGCTGACCCAGCCGGGACGGGCCGTGGTGAACCTCGCCGGGGATGGGGACTTTCTGATGACGGGCCAAGAACTGGCCACGGCCACCGGCTACGGTGCTGATCGACGGGGCACGCCGCTCATCAGCATCGTGGTGGACAACGGCACCTACGGCACCATCCGCATGCATCAGGAGCGTGAGTACCCAGGGCGCGTCAGCGGCAGTGAGCTCTACAACCCGGACTTCGTGGTCTTGGCGCGAGCCTATGGGTGGGCCGCTGAGTGCGTCACCTGCACGGCTGAATTTGAGCCGGCCTTCGCGCGCGCCTTGCGCAGCGACTCGCCCACCCTGATTCATCTCAAGCTGCCAGCCAATATCAGCACCTCCAGAGCCACGCTAGAGGCGATCAGGGCAGCCGCCTTGAAGCGTTCGGGCCTCACTTAGGTGGGTCACTGCAGCCCCGTATCCTCGGGAAGCCCTCGCCACGGGGCCGCGGGCGCCTACAATCCGACGAGATCGGGGTGTAGCGCAGTCTGGTAGCGCATCTGCTTTGGGAGCAGAGGGTCGGAGGTTCGAATCCTCTCGCCCCGACCAAGTCACTTGGGCGGTAGACGAATCGCCCCATCCAGGCGAATCACTTCGCCGTTGAGCATGTCGTTTTCGATGATGTGCCGGGCCAGCTTGGCGTAGTCCTGTGGAGTACCCAGGCGGCTGGGGAAGGGTACGCCGGCGGCCAGCGCATCTTGCACCTCCTGGGGCATGCCGAACAGCATGGGCGTGCCGAAGATGCCGGGCGCGATGGTCATGTTGCGGATACCGTTGCGGGCGAGGTCTCTCGCAATGGGCAAGGTCATGCCCACAATGCCGCCCTTGGATGCGGCATAGGCGGCCTGGCCGATCTGGCCGTCATAGGCCGCCACGCTGGCGGTGCTGATCATCACACCGCGCTCACCGGTGGGCTCCGGGTCGTTCTTGCACATCGCCTCTGCGGCCAGGCGGATCATGTTGAAGCTGCCCACGAGGTTGACCATGATCGTCTTGGTGTAGAGCGCCAAGGGATGCGCGCCATCCTTGCCGACCGTCTTGGCCGCTGTGGCGATGCCCGCGCAGTTCACCAACCCCATCAGTTTGCCCATGGAGGTGGCCTTGGCGACAACCGCCCGCCCGTCTTCCTCTTGGGACACGTCGCACTTGACGAAGGCCCCGCCGAGTTCGCCCGCCAGTGCTCGGCCCTTGTCTTCCTGCAAATCGGCGATCACCACCAGTCCACCCTCGGCTGCAACCATGCGGGCCGCACCTTCACCCAAGCCCGATGCACCGCCGGTGACGATGAAGACCTTGCCTTTGATTTCCATGTGAGGTTTCCTCTGAATAGTGGGTTGTGGTGGGTGCGACGCAAAGGAAAACGGCGACTGTGCGTCGCCGTTGTGGGCGTGGCCGGCGTTCAGCCCAGGGCAGCCATCGCCCTGGCGGTGATCTCGTCGACCGTGCCGAGTCCGCTGATCTTGGCATAGCGAGGCGCCTTGGCATCACCAGCGGCGGCCCACTTGGAGTAATAGTCCACCAGGGGGCGTGTCTGGCTTTGGTACACATCCAGACGCTTGCGCACGGTCTCTTCCTTGTCGTCGTCGCGCTGGATCAGGTCATCTCCCGTGGCGTCGTCCTTGCCGGCGACCTTGGGAGGATTGAACTTCACATGGTAGGTGCGGCCCGAGGCCACATGAACACGGCGGCCGCTCATGCGTTCGATGATCGCGGCATCGGGTACATCGATTTCGAGAACGATATCCAGGGGAACGCCGGCTTGCTTCATCGCCTCGGCCTGGGGAATGGTGCGCGGAAACCCGTCAAAGAGAAAACCGTTGGAGCAGTCTGGCTGAGCGATGCGCTCCTTGACCAACCCGATGATGATGCCGTCACTGACCAAACCGCCGGAGTCCATGACCTTCTTGGCCTCCAGCCCCAAGGGCGTTCCGGCCTTGACAGCGGCTCGCAGCATGTCGCCGGTGGACACCTGGGGGATACCGAACTTCTGACAGATGAAGGCGGCTTGGGTGCCTTTGCCGGCGCCGGGCGCGCCCAACAGGATGAGTCTCATGGTGTGTGTTCTCCCCAAACGAGAATAACACGCGCGTTGTCGTGCAAGCCCGTGAAGGGCTTCGTTCAGGACCGGCTGGCCATGAAGGCACGAACGCGGTCCAAGTCCTGCGGGGTGTCGACGCCGCCGGCTGGTATCTGGTCGCAGACGTGCACCGCGATCCGGTGACCATGCCACAGCACGCGCAGTTGCTCGAGCATCTCGGCGTGCTCCAGAGGACTGGACTGGAGCGTTGGAAAGCGGCGCAGGAAGTGGACGCGGTAGGCGTACAGACCGATGTGCCGCAGCACCGGGGACGGCGCGTCAGCCAGGGGCTGGCCGGCGCGCCTGTCACGCCATGCCGGCAGGGGGCTTCGGCTGAAGTACAGGGCATGCCCCTGCCGATCCAAGACCACTTTGACCACGTTGGGATCGAGCCAATCGGACTCGCTCTCCAAAGGGTGCGCCGCCGTGCTCATCACGCAAGCCGAATGCTCCTGCAGGGTTCGGGCGCAGGCATCGATCAAGGCCGGGTCGATCAGGGGTTCGTCGCCCTGCACATTGACCACGACCTCTTCATCGTGCAACGACAACTGTGCGCAGGCTTCAGCCAAACGGTCACTGCCGCTGGGGTGGTCCTGCCGTGTCAGCACAGACTCAACGCCGTGGTCATGGCAGGCTTGGATGATGGCGGGATGATCGGCGGCCACCACCACCCGGGCTGCCGAACTGCGCTGCGCTTGACGCGCGACGCGAACCACCATCGGCAGACCCGCGATGTCGGCCAGCGGTTTGTTCGGCAGGCGCGTGGAGGCCAGACGCGCGGGGATGATGACGCAAAAGCTCACAGGCGCTGGCCTTCTTCCTCCACAGGCAGCGCCTCAGATTCCAGCATCACGGGTATGCCGTCACGGATGGGGAAGAGCAACCGGTCGGCCGCACAGGCCAAGCCCACCGGGCGCTGCTGCTCATCGCGCCGCAGCGTCAGCGGCCCCTTGCACAGCGGGCACACCAACAATTCGATGAGGCGGTTGTCCATGGTTCAGGCGGCTCCTGGCGCGGTCGGACTCGGCCTTCCAAGGCGCTGGTCCAGTGTGTGTTTGAAATCAGGTGGCAAGCACAAGTCTAGCCGCGCGACCCAGACGCGGGTCGGGGAGAGCCGAGCACCCTGTCGCAAGAGCTTGACGGCATCCTTTTCCGTGACCACCACATCGGTCGTACCCGCTGGCCATGGCACCTGCAACCAAGGGTCATGGTCGGGTAGGGCGTGGGTGGCCCTGAGGTCCAAGCCCTGCGCGCGCAGCGCTGCAAAGAACCGCTCCGGTACCGCGATGCCCGCAGCCGCATGCAGGCTCCGATGATGGAGCTCACCCCAACCACCGCCCGGCGCCAGAGGCTGGCCCTGGCTCCAATCCTCCAAGCGTTGAACGCCCGAGAGTTGCCGCTGGGCTCGATGGCCCGGCAGGCTCAAGGTGGCCACACCGGCGCTGTAGAGAACCAAGGTGCGGTCGTGCAGCCGCTGGGGCAAGGGCTCGCGCAGGGGCCCTGCGGGCAGGCACTGTCCATTGCCCGCGCCGCGCTCGTCGACCACCACCACTTCCAGGTCGCGCCAAAGACGATGGTGTTGCAAACCGTCGTCGGCCACCACGATGTCCACTTCCGGAGCCTGTTGCAACAGAAGCGTGCGCGCGAGGTGGCGGTCGCGGCCCACCACCACCGGCACCCCGGCACGCCGTGCGATCAGGATAGGCTCGTCGCCGACCTCGGAGGCTTCGCTGCCATGAGGATCCACCCAGGCGCCATCCCGGCCCCGGCGGCCGTATCCCCTGGAGATCACCCCAGGCGTCCAGCCGCTGGCCTGCAAATGGGCCAGGATCGCCAAGGTGGCCGGCGTCTTCCCGGCGCCTCCGACCACCCAGTTGCCCACCACCAGCGTCGGTACCCGACGACCATCCAGCGATGGCACAGGCCGGGCCGTGCGCCATCCCCACATGCGGTCACAGGCGATGGCCGCTCGGTACACCCATGACAGCGCCAGCAGCAAGGGCCTCCACCAGGGCGCTGGTGCTTGTTCATCCGCCCACCACAGGGCCTGAAGCGCGGCGCGGCTGCGCGCGGCAGCCGAGGTCTTGGAAGCAGGGGACGCCGCTATCATGCGACGCGCGACGCGACAAGACCGACCGCTGAATCCTCGGGCTGTGGATAACTTTGTGAATAAGCGAGGCTCCAGGATGGCCGGTGGCCGCTTGAGCGGAACGGACGATGATGGCCGCCCCCGTTTAGCGGGAAAAAAATCATATGAATCAATTGGTTAAAACGTAAACATTGGGTTTTCAACGCCATAGTCCCGTGAAACACCGATCTGTTCGCGCTTGTGGAGTACTTGACCACGCCCTCCAAGGGGTTCGCCCGTGAATCCTACCTCTGAGCGAGGCATCGCAGGGCGCGTGTGGGGCGTTGCAGCCCTCGTGCAGGCCGTGGGTGATGCCCTGCAGGCCCGGTTTGGTGCGCTACGGGTCACGGGTGAACTCAGCGCCTGCACACAGGCGGCCAGCGGCCACCGCTACTTCAGCCTGAGGGATGCGCAGGGTCAGGAGGCCTTGATTCGCTGCGCGCTGTTTCGACGCGCCGCCAGCCAGTTGGGCTTTGAGTTGCGCGATGGATTAAGAGTCGAAGCGGCAGGACGCCTGGCGGTCTTCGAGCCGCGAGGTGATTTGCAGTTCATCGTGGAATCCTTGCACCTGGTGGGTTCGGGAACCCTGTACGAGGAGTTCTTGCGACTGAAGTCCCGCCTGCAGGCCGAAGGGCTGTTCGAAACGCAACGCAAGCGAGCCTTGCCGGCTCACCCCAGGCGGCTGGGCGTGGTGTCCTCACTCCAAGCCGCGGCCTTGCACGATGTGTTGACCGTCGTGGCCCGCCGTGCGCCCCAGGTCGAGGTCATCGTGTACCCCAGCCTGGTGCAAGGGTCCGAAGCGCCTGCTGCCTTGGAGCGGGCGCTGCAGACGGCAGCCGAGCGTCATGAGGTGGATGTGTTGATCTTGGCGCGCGGTGGGGGCTCTTTGGAGGACTTGTGGTGTTTCAACGACGAGCGTGTCGTGCGCGCCGTGGCCCAGTCCCCCATCCCCTTGGTGTGTGGTGTCGGACATGAAACCGATGTGACCCTCGCGGACTTTGCAGCCGATGTTCGGGCGGCCACGCCAACCGCCGCGGCCGAACTGGCTACGCCGGTGCGCGATGAGGAGTTGCAAGGCTTGATGGCCCATGCCCGGCGCTCGGCACTGGCGGTGCAGCGGGCTCTGGATCGCCATGCGCAGCACCTGGACCAGCTCGCGCAGGCGGTGTTGCGGCCTGCGGCGGTGCTCTCGCGCCATCAGCGCGGCATGGAGCATTTGCAGGCTCGCCTGGCCAGCGCGGTGCGCGAACCCTTGGGCCGTGGCGCACTGGCCCTGCAGCGGCGAGCCTTCAGGCTGATGGCCGCTCACGACGAACAGATGGGGCAGGCGCAGCGGCGGCTGGAGCAATCACGCCTGCGGATGCAGGCGCAGGACCCGCGATCTGTATTGCAGCGTGGCTATGCCTGGGTCAGCGATGCGCGCGGTGCGCCGATGACCTCGGCGATCGCGGTGTCGCCCGGCAGCACGCTGACGGCGGTGTGGCATGACGGCCGTGCACAGGTGAGGGTGGAGTCCGTGCAAGTGGAGCCCGATAGCCAGAGTCCACGGCTGCCCTGAGGAGGTCGGTGGTGCCTACAATTGGCGGCATTTCCCTTTACCCACTTCCGTTTGAAGGACCTCATGGAACACACCCTGCCCGCATTGCCCTACGGCCTGGACGCTCTGGCCCCGCATTACAGCCGTGAAACCCTGGAGTTCCACCACGGCAAGCACCACAACGCTTATGTGGTGAACCTCAACAACCTCCAGAAGGGCACGGAATACGAGAGCCTGGACCTGGAGTCCATCATCAAGAAGGCGCCCAACCCCGGCCCCATCTACAACAACGCCGCCCAGATCTGGAACCACACCTTCTTCTGGCACTGCATGAAGCCCAACGGCGGCGGCGAGCCCACGGGAGCGCTGGCCGCGGCCATCAATGCGAAGTGGGGCAGCTATGCCGCCTTCCGTGAAGCCTTTGTGAAGTCGGCCGTGGGCAACTTCGGATCCGGCTGGACGTGGCTGGTGAAGAAGGCCGACGGCTCGGTGGACATCGTCAACACCGGTGCCGCCGGCACGCCCCTGACGGGCGCCGACAAGGCATTGCTGACCGTGGACGTGTGGGAGCACGCCTACTACATCGACTACCGCAACCTGCGTCCCAAGTTCGTCGAGACCTTCCTCGACAAGTTGGTCAACTGGGAATTCGCGCAGGCCAACTTCGCTTGATCGTCATCGGGCGGCCCAACGGGCTTGGCCCGAAGCCGGCGATAAGGGGGCCCGCGGGCCCCCGTTTCATTGGTTCATTTGAAGATGTCACCGGTGATGCGGTCACCGGGCTTTAGCCCCCGTTTGGCGAACCAACCGGCGTTCATTTCCAGCGCGTACCGCGTAGGCCGCACCGAACAGTGGCTGTCCAGCGTTTGCGGCTTCATCTCCTCGATGTTCAGGATGGTCCCGTCATCCTGCAGGAAGGCGATGGACAGAGGGATCAGGGTGTTCTTCATCCAGAAGCACAGCGCTTCGGGCCGGTCGAACACGAAGATCATTCCGGCGTGTTGGGGCATGGACTTGCGGTGCATCAAGCCGATGGCCCGCTGTTCCGGTGTTCGGGCCACTTCGGCGCTGATGCGGTGCATGCCGGCGGTGAGGGTGGTGGTGGGCAATTGCTGGGCGGCATCCTGCGCGCGCGCGTTGCGTCCACCGCCTACGGTCAACAGCAGGGCCGTCAGCAGCGCCGTCAGCAGCGCCATCAGCGGGGAGAGTCGGCGACTGGGGCCAAAGCGGCGAGTCAGCTGAGAACCTTGTCCGATCGTGTGCTTCACCCTTGAAGTATCCCTTGATTGCATGTCCAAGGCAGGCCATTCCGACGAGCCCATCGGGGGGCCTCATGCCGACCCTGGTTGCGGCCTACGGACTGAGAGTGGACCGTCGGGCCAGTGGGCATGA
>RFTU01000032.1 GCA_009923315.1 Betaproteobacteria bacterium | reverse complement strand
ACCACTCGGGTTTCATCGATGAAGGCAGGCCCATCAGGCGTGGGATTTTCCGCACCGAGGTGTGCCATCGCGCGCCCGGCGCCGTCCGTCACGGTCAGTGACCAGGCCAAGGGCACGTGGAACGATTCGATCCGCCGTTGAATATCTGCGATTTCAATGGCGCTCATGATTCCGAGGGGCTCTGCGAACACCAGAGGCATCGGTACGGCCAATCCGATGAGTTCCCTGCCGGCCATAGGGCCGAAGAAGGCGTCACTGACCACCTTCGATCTGGTGGAAATCGCTCGGCCTACGGTGGCAATACCCGGTAGGGTCGGCTCGGAGGGTAACGCGAGGTCCTTGGGAAATCGTGTGTTCATCAGCATGGTCCCGCTGGCCGAGCTGATCATCACGTGGGAGCCACGCAACTCCACATGGTGTTCTGCCAGGGTACGCGCGCGTGCGGCGTTGAGGCGTCCCGACGGATCGAGCGCCTGCTCAGGCATCGCGCGCGCCAGCAGTTCAAGGCTGGACACCCGAAGTTCGAGCATATGGTCCAAGTCGCGCGCCACCCCGCGGACCAGGGACTGCTCCGCCAATGAGCGCTGTTCCTCAAGAACATGCACCTGCGTAGCAACAAGCATCAACCCCGTTACAAGCAGGGGCAGCATGCACAGCCAAAACAACCGTTCAAAGAAGCGGCGGAGGCTCATTTAATCTGCGGTTAACGTAGATCATTATTTGGTCAATCTGACTCATTTCAACAAGTAGCCTTATCAGGTATGGGGGCTTTAGTCTCGCCAAGCTACAGTCCGCAGCACTTGATCCGACGCAAGCAGTTCCCGTGTGAATCGGCGGTGGCGCAGGCGCGTTCATCTGGTCAGTGGCACCTGGCATGTCGGATCGCGCGCCCCATGATTTCCACTGGCCCCATGACTCTTGGCTCCACCCGACGCACCCGTGCCGCAGCATGGTGCTTGATCGTCAACGTTTGGGGCGGGGCCCCCGCTGCAGCCTGGGCCAACCACCAGCAGGTCGTGGTTTCCCGTCACTACGACAATGCCGTGGGCACGAGCGACGCGGCCTCCCAGGGCGTGATCGAGGCGGGCTTGCTGCGCAGCCGCCCAGCCCTGCGGCCCGGCGAAGTGTTGGAGTTCGTGCCCGGCGTCATCGTCACGCAGCACACCGGCGACGGCAAGGCCAACCAGTACTTCTTGCGCGGCTTCAACCTGGACCATGGCACCGACTTCGCCACCTCGGTCAACGGCATGCCCACCAACATGTCCTCCCATGCTCACGGACAGGGCTATGCCGATCTGAACTTTCTCATTCCTGAAATGGTGCAACGGGTGGCGTACCGCAAGGGCCCCTATGACGCCAAGGGGGGCGATTTCGCTTTGGCCGGTGCGGCCGATATCGCCTACCGCACGAGCTTTGATCGGCCCTTCCTGGACCTCGGGATCGGCCAGCGTGGTTTTCGTCGCAGTGTGGCCGGCGGCTCGACCACCGTGGGAGCGGGCATGACGGTGGTGGGCGCGATCGAGGCCATGGGGCACGACGGGCCCTGGGTGGTGCCGCAGGGGCTCAAACGCCAGAACGGCGTGATGACGTTGAGCGGACTGGGCGGCGATTCGGCCTGGCAACTCAGTGTGATGGGGTATGACGCGAAGTGGACCGCGACCGATCAGGTACCCGAGCGGCTGTTGGCCACGCCGGGCTTCGGTCGGTTTGACAGCCTAGACCCCACCGCCGGCGGCCAGACAAGCCGTCACAGTGTCTCGGGCCAGTGGACGCACAACGACAGGGAAGGTGGCATGTGGCGCGCGCAGGCCTACCTGATGCGCTACCACCTGGATCTTTATTCGAACTTCACCTATGCGCTGGAGCGGCCGAAGGATGGCGACCAGTTTGGTCAGCAGGACAACCGTACGGTATGGGGGGGCAGTCTCAGTTATGCGCTCAGCCATGGTCTGTTCGAGCGCATGGCGCGCACGGAATGGGGCCTGCAGCTGCGCAGCGACGATGCGCGCGTGGGCCTTTACGACACGATGATGCGACGGGTGACGAATGTGGTGCGGCTGGACGATGTGCGCCAGTCGCTGATGGGCGTGCATGCGCAGACGGTGGTGGAGTGGACCTCCAGGGTGCGCACGATCATCGGCCTGCGCGGTGACCACCTGGTGGCGCGGGTGGACGCCTTGAGTGCGGCCACCAACTCGGGCTCGGCGTCGGCCACGCAGGTCTCCCCCAAGCTCTCGGTGGTGATCGGGCCCTGGCGCAAGAGCGAATGGTTTCTCAATGCCGGCACGGGCTACCACAGCAACGATGCCCGTGGCGGCACCATTCGCGTGGACCCACGCAGCGGCGAGCCGGTGCAGCGGGTGCCGCTGCTCGTGGCGGGGCGCGGGGCCGAAGCGGGATTCCGTACGGAGGCCATCCCCGGCCTGCAGAGCTCGATTTCGCTGTGGGGGCTGCATCTGGACTCGGAACTCGTGTACGTGGGCGACGCCGGCGCCACCGAGGCCAGTCAAGCCAGCCGCCGCCGTGGTGTCGAGCTGAGCAACCGTTACACGCCGGTGAACGGGCTGTTGATCGATGCCGACCTGGCCTGGTCGCATGGCCGCTTCGCCAACGGCGACCGCATTCCGAATGCGGTGGACCGCGTGGCCTCCATGGCCGTGACGGTGCGCGACATCGCGCACTGGAGCGGCAGCGTGCAGTGGCGCTACCTGGGCAGCGGTGCGCTGATCGAGGACAACAGCGTGCGCAGCCGGGCATCGTCCACACTCAATGCGCGCGTGTCGCGCCACCTGCCGTGGTGGGGCCGCAACTCAGAGCTCACGCTGGATGTGTTCAACCTCACCAACCGCCGCACCCACGACATCCAGTACTTCTACGCGTCGCGCCTGCCCGGTGAGGCCGCACCCGTGGCCGACCGCCATGTGCATCCGGCCGAGCCGCGTTCGATGCGCCTGTCGCTGCGCTGGGGGTTCTGATCAGGCCGGGCGCGAGCGCAGCCCGTAGACCTTCCCGTCCAGGAAAAGGTATTCGGCGCGCAGCACCGCGTCGCCCTTTTCGCCGGTGAAGGTGAAGCCCAGCACGGCCAACTCCGCGCCGTTCCTGATTTCTGGTATCTGCCACTGCTCCATGCGGGTCAGCGGTGCCAGCTCAATCAGCCACCGGGCATCGGTGCGCTGCGGCGCGGCGGCGCGCGCCATCAGGGCGCGCCCGTCCACCTGCGCCACCTGAGCCGGTACCGGGCGCTGCGCCAGGTCGCTGGGCAAGGTCGCGTTGCTGCGTTCGAGCGTCAATTCGGCATGCGGGTTTCGCCACTTCACATCGGCGGCGCGGCCCTGCAGGTACAGCGGCCGGTCCTGGTCGAAGCTGCTCCAGCCATGGTGCGCCCAGGCCGGCGCACACCATCCGGCGACCGACCCGGCTGCTGCAGCGGTCGCTGCGCGCAGCACGAGGCGGCGCTGCGCAAAGGTTGACGCGGCGGCCACACCAGCCCGGCCGGCATGGGGGCTGCCCTTGAGGAACAAGGGACTACACGATTTCATTTGCCGAACTCCTTTGACATCATTCATACGCAATCCACCGCCCCGCCGCCACCACCGTCAGCCACAGCACCGTGGAAATCACCATCTGCACGCGGGCCGTGGCGTCCAACAGACGCAAGCTGCCACGAGCGTGGAACCACGCCGCATTGCACAGGGCAAGCGACATGAGCGACATCTTCACCGCGAAGGTAGGGCTGGCCAACAGCTCCTGGGCCTGTGTGGCGAACATCAGGATACCGCTGGTCACCAGCAGGCCGAAACCCGCGGCCACCAGGATCAGGCTCAATCGAGCCAAGTCGGTGGCGATCAGGGTGTGGCCCAAGCCGAAGACCCGCAGTTCGATCAGCACCAAGTTGCCCAGCACCAGGGCCAGACCCACCAGGTGGACGACTTCCAGCAG
This sequence comes from Betaproteobacteria bacterium, assembly GCA_009923315.1. Classification (GTDB taxonomy): domain Bacteria; phylum Pseudomonadota; class Gammaproteobacteria; order Burkholderiales; family Burkholderiaceae_C; genus RFTU01. Next base: position 20,630 of record RFTU01000032.1, on the reverse strand, counting down.
CGGATAGGCCCAGGGATGGGCGGCCAGAGCAGCGAACATGCCGGGCAGCTTAGCGCAGGTGGCGCTTGAGGGCTTCGGTGGCCAGGGCGTAGCCCAAGACCACAGCGGCCATGGCCACCCAGGTCATCCCACTCAGGGACTCAAAGCCCAAGACCCGAGCAAGCGGTGTCCACAGCACCGACGCCAGGCCGAACGCCAGTGCGCCCGCGCAGGCCATGCCCATCGCTCGTGTCGGGCCCGCACCCCACCAGGCCCGGGTGCCGCGCAGGAGCAGCAACACCACGATTTCGGTGGCCAGCGAGCAGAGGAACCACGCCGTCTGAAACGCCGGTGGTGGCACCTCCAGCACCTGCCACAACAAGGCAAAGGCCGAGAGGTCGAACGCCGTGCTCAGCAGACCGAAGGCCCACATGAACCGACGCAGCGCAGGCAGGTCCCAGCGCTGCGGATGTCTGGCTTTCCGGGGGTCCAACGGATCCTGAGGAACGGTCATGGCCGGTAGATCCGACAGCAAGTTGTTCAGCAGAATCTGGTGGGCCGTCATCGGCGCGAAGGGCAAGAGCCAACCGCCGGCTGCCATGCTGACCATGTTGCCGAAGTTGGCGCTGGACGTGATGGCCACATACTGTCGCGTGTTGCCGAAACTGCGGCGGCCCTCGTCCACGGCCAGCGCCACCTGCTCCAGGTCGGGCCGGGTCAGCACCAGATCCGCGCTGTGGCGCGCCACATCGGCAGCACCCTGCACCGAAATGCCCACGTCGGCGGCGCGCAAGGCCGGTGCGTCGTTGATGCCGTCGCCGATGAAACCCACCACATGGCCGTGGCGTTGCAGGGCGCGCACCAGCAAGGCCTTGTGCTGCGGGGCGATTTCGGCGAACACGCTGCAGCGCGCTGCGTGGTGCCACAACTCCTCTTCGCGCATGGCTGTCAGGGCCTGGCCTGTGACCACAGGCTCTTGAGGCAGGCCCACCGCGCGGGCCACCGCTTGGGCCACATAGCGGTTGTCACCGGTCAGCAGCTTGATGTGCAGGCCGCGCGCGCGCAGGTCCCGAACCGTCTGCACCGCGTCCTCGCGCGGGGGGTCTTCGAATAGCAGCAGACCTTCGAGCACCATGCCCGTCTCCAGTTCGGCGCCATGCAACCGGGGGGCGTCCCCTGGTGCGTGCGCCGGGCACACCCGCGTGGCCACCGCCAGCACCCGCAGGCCGTTGCCGCCATGCAAGGCCACTTGTTGCCGCACGGCCTCGCGCCGGTCCTCGTCCAGTGAAGCCACCGCACCGTCCTCACTGCGACGGTGGGTGCAGCCGCTGAGCACCTCGGCGGCGGCTCCCTTGGTCAATACGCGAACCAAGAGCGGTGCGTCCTCAGCGGCTACGGCTTCGCGCACCAGCACCGACAGGCGTCGCCGCTCGAAGTCGTAGGGAATCTCGCCCAACTTGATCGGCAATGGCCCCAGTGGGTCATCGGGTTCGAACCATCCGCGTTGTCGGCTGACGGACACCAGGGCCTCGTCCAAGGGGTTGGCCATACCCGCTTCCAGGCGTGCATTGCAGGCGGCGATCCGCAGCACGGCCTCGCTGTCCCGCCCCTCCAAATCCAGCGCACGGTGCAGCCGTACACAACCCAGCGTCAAGGTGCCGGTCTTGTCCGCGCACAACACATCCAGGCTGCCCAGGTCCTCCATCGCATCCAACCGCCTCACCAGGATCCCCCTTTGCGCCAGGCGCCGCGCACCTTGTGACAGGGTGACCGAGACGATCACCGGCAGCATCTCGGGCGACAGGCCCACGGCCAGCGCCATGGCCAGCACCAGACCTTCCAACACCGGTCGGCCGTGCAGCGCATGGCCCACCAGCGCCAACACCACGATCACCAGCAGCCATCGCATCAGCAGTGCACCAAAATCCGCCACACCCTGTTGGAAGGGTGAAGCGCGCCGCTGTTGCGTCATGGGCCGCGCCGCGGCGGCCAGTCGGGTCTGCATCCCGGTGCGCTGCACGCGCGCCGTGCCGGTGCCGCTGCGCACCGAGGTACCAGCCCAAAGGGCTGCAGCTGAACCTGAATCGAAGTCGAGCCCGGTGCTCGACCCGCCGTGTACGGCCGTATGGGTGCCGAGCTGAACCGCGCCGAGGCCGCCCTGGGGCCGCTTCTCCACCGGCATCGACTCCCCGGTCAGCATGGACTCGACCACCAACAGGTTGTTCGATTCGAGCAGCACGGCATCAGCGGCCATCAGGTCGCCTGCGCGAAGGTCGATCAGATCATCCGGAACCAATTGCTCGGTGGGCACCGTCACCAACACCCCGCTGCGCCACACCCTTGTCGTGGGTGCCAACCGTTGCTGCAGTTGCTGCATGGCCTGATCGGCTCGCCACTCCTGCCACACGCTCAGACCACCAGTGGCGGCGAGGATGGCCAGCACCAGCAAGGCATCGCCACCGCTTCCGGTCAGTGTGGCCAAGCCGGCACCGGCGGCCAGGATGGCCACCAGTGGGTTGCGCAATTGCTGAAGGGTCAGGCGTCGCAGCACCAACCAAGGGCCGCCATCGCCCGATCCTTCGATCCGGTTGGGGCCGTGCCGCTGCAGTTGCGCCTGCGCCGTGGCGGCATCCAGTCCGGTGTGTTCCACCGGCCGAGCCTATCGACAGCGCAGGCATTCCCCGCTGCGCGCGCTCAAGTCCTCGGATACAGATCCAAGCGCTGGGCCATCACGCGAGTCAGGCCCAAAAGGCCGCCGATGGCAGGCATGGGCTCATGCAGTTGCGATCCGATCTCGTGTACCGCGCAGACGATGGCGTCCAACTCAATGGGCCTGCCGGCCTCCACATCCTGCAGCATGGAGGTCTTCACCGCGCCCAACCGGGCCGTCACCGCATGGCGTTCTTCCGGGCTTTGTTCGATGGGGCAACCGATGCGTGCACCGATGCGCGAGGCCTCCGCCATCGCTTGTGAACAGAACTCGCGCAGCAGGGGGTCGCCCAGCACGAGGTCCATGGTCGTTCCGGTGAGCGCACTCACCGGGTTCATCGTGAGGTTGCCCCACAACTTGTACCAGATGTCGCGTCGGATGTGCTCGCTGTGGGTCACATCGAAGCCGGCAGCCGTCAGCACATCGCTGAGCGCTTGCACCCGCGTGCTGCGTCCGCCCCAGGGTTCACCGAGCATCAGGCCGCGGCCCAGGCGGTGCTGCACCACACCGGGCTCGGGCGTGGAGGCTGCGCCATGCACGACACAGCCGATGGTCTGCGAAGCGGGCAGGTGGCGCGCGATCGTGCCGTGTGGATCCACGCTCAAGAGGCGCCGACCTTCAAAGCCGGGCACCTGATCGCAGAACCACCACGGTACGCCATTCATCGCCGGCACCACCAAGGTTTGCGTGCCGATCATCGGCCCCAGTTGCGGCGCCAGCACAGCCAGGGCCGGGGCCTTCACAGCGATGATCACCACGTCCTGCGCGCCCAGTTCACCCGGTTCGGATGAGGCGTGAGCCGGTGCCTGCACGTCACCGTCGGGCGAACGCAGGCGCCACCCATGGGAGCGCAAGGCCTGCAGCGTGGCTCCGCGCGCCAGTGCGCAGACTTGGGAGCCACCGGCGGCTGCCAAGCGCGCCCCCAACAGGCCGCCAATGGCGCCGGCCCCCACGATCGCGATCTTCATGGGCACTGAGGTTATCAGGGCCGCTTTTCCACGCTCGTGACCGTGTAGGCGCCCTCGACCTTCTCAGCGGTGAAGAAGATTCGGTCGCCCTCCTTGAGACCCTCGAGCAGGGCCGGTTGGGACACGCGGAACACCATGGTCATCGGCGGCATGTCCAGGTTGGGGATGTGGCCGTGGCGCAGTTGGATACGGCCGTTGACGGCGTCCACCCGGCGTACTTCGGCTTCAGCTTTGGCGGCCGGGTTTGCGCTGGAGGATATCGCGGCGGATGCGGCGGTGGAGGCGGGCCCCGCTGATCCCGCTGCCACGCCACCTATGGGTTGCGGCCACGCGGCGCTGCAGCCCATGAGGACGAGCATCGACAGCACAGCCCGCGCCGAATGGGCGAGCGCGGCGCCGCGCGAGGGGGTGCTCAGTTGGACGGTCATGATGTTCATACGGTTCATCCTCGATGGTGGGTACTGGATCTCGACGGTGCCGCCCGCTGCTGCATGCCTGTGGAGAGACCGGGCGCAGCGCCAGTGGTCTTCAGTGGTGGCGGTGCCCACTGCCAGAGCCGGGCTTGCGAACCTTGACCTCCACATCTGAATCGCCCTGGGGGGTGCGTGGCATGCTGCCCAGTGAACCATTCCCAGGCGTTGCTGCCCCGTCCTGGTAGGGGGGTGTGGGGCCTTGCACTTCCTGCGCCACCGTCCCTGGCGGATGCTTGAACCATCCGGGGTCACGGTAGTCGCCGCGCTTCAATCCCTTGCGCACCTTGATCACACTGAACATCCCACCCATGCCCACGGAACCGAAGGGCCCTTGGCCCGACATCATGGGCGCGGTGTTGTCGGGCAGGGCCATCTCCATCTCGGTCATGTCGTGCATGCCGCGTTCACCCATGACCATGTAGTCCGGAATCAGCTTGGTGATGTCCTTGACCACCTCGCGGTGGTCCACGCCGATCATCGTGGGCACTTGGTGTCCCATCGCATTCATGGTGTGGTGGCTCTTGTGGCAGTGCAAGGCCCAATCCCCCTCCTCGTCGGCGATGAAGTCCATCTGCCGCATCTGCCCCACGGCCACGTCCACCGTCACCTCGGGCCAGCGCGAGCCGCGAGGCGTGGGCCCACCGTCCGTGCCGGTCACGAAGAATTCATGACCGTGGATGTGGATCGGGTGGTTGGTCATGGTGAGGTTGCCTACCCGCAGGCGCACCCTGTCCCGGTGCCCGACCACCAGCGGGTCGATGCCGGGGAAGACACGGCTGTTCCAGGCCCAGAGGTTGAAATCCAGCATCGTCATCACCTTGGGCGTGTAGCTACCCGGTTCAATGTCGTAGGAACTCAGCAGGAGGCAGAAGTCGCGGTCAACGTCATCGATCAGAGGATGCTTGGCCTTGGGGTGGGTGACCCACAAACCCATCATGCCCATGGCCATCTGCACCATCTCGTCGGCATGGGGGTGATACATGAAGGTTCCTGGACGGCGGGCCTCGAACTCATAGACATAGGTCTTGCCCGGCGGGATGGCGGGCTGCGTGAGGCCGCTCACACCGTCCATCCCGTTGGGCAGGCGTTGGCCATGCCAGTGCACGCTCGTGACTTCCGGTAGCCGGTTGGTGACGAAGATTCGCACCCGATCGCCTTCGACCACCTCGATAGTCGGTCCAGGGCTCTGGCCGTTGTAGCCCCACAGGTGGGCCTTGAAGCCCGGGCACATCTCACGGACCACCGGTTCGGCCACCAGGTGGAACTCCTTGACGCCCTTGTTCATGCGCCAAGGCAGGGTCCAGCCATTGAGCGTGACCACCGGGTTGTAGGGCCGGCCGTTGGGCGGCGCCAGTGGCGGCATCGTGTCGGGTCTGGTTTGCTGCACGGCCTCGGGCAGCCCTGCGAGGGCCACCGAGCCCACGCTGCTGGCCGTGGCCGCGGCGGTGATGCCGGCGGACTTGAAGAATTGACGTCGTGTCACCATGTGACCGATCCTTGTTCAGTGTCCGGCATGCGCTGCGGCGGGCGCCATGCCAGCGGGCACACGGTTGATGGCCGAAGCTGTGCCGGCCTGCCCAAGGGCTACCGGCCCCAGCATGGTCATCTCCAAGTCGGCGTCGGCCAGCCAGAAGTCGCGCAGGGCATCGAGGTACAGCGAGACGCCCTGGATCTGCGAGCGTGCATCAGCCAGCAGTTCGAACACGCCGATGAACATGCCGTTGTAGCGCAGCAGGTTCTCTTCCGAGATACGCTTCTTCAAGGGCACGACCTCGTCGCGTTGGTGACGCGCGATGTCGTGAGTGGCCCGCCAATGGCCGTAGGCCTCACGTACTTCAGACCGCGCAGTGATCGCGGTCTGGGCCGTACGGCTGACGGCCTGCTGGTACAGCGCTTGGGCGCGCGCCACGCGCGCGCTGCCCGAGTCGAACAGGGGGAGCTCCACGCTCACCTCCCAGCCAGCGTGGCCGTGGCCTTCGTTGCTGCTGTTGAGGTGGCCCCCCAACTCCAGCACGTTGATCCAGCGCGTGGCTCGGGTCAGGCCCAGTTGCCGCGCCGTCTGCTCGGATTGCAGCTTGGACGCCTGTACATCCAAGCGCCTGCGCAAGGCTTCCCGTTCGATGTCGGGCCTGTCGGGCAGCGCAGCAGGCAGGTCGGGCAGTCTGTCGGGCAGTTGCAGCGCGCCCAGGTCGTCACCCCACAGGCCCAGCAAGCGCACCAACCTCTCGCGGGTGGCCATCTCCTCACGCAGCGCCCGCGCGTAGCCTTGAACGGCATCGGCCTGAAAGCCTTGTTCGCGTGCCTGCTGCAGCTTGTTGAAGTTGCCCACGCGCGCCATGCGCCGGGCCAGTTCGGCGCTGGCTTCTGCGGCCTTGAGCACATCGGCCATGTAGCGGCTGCGCTCGCGCGCTGCCACCGCATCCACCTGCGCGCGTCGCACCTGGGTGATGAGTGCCATCACCTGCAGGGCGCTGCTGCGCTCGGTCTGGCTTAGGCGGCGCTGTTCGATCTCGCGAATCATGGGCAACACCAGCATGCGTGCCAGGCTGATGTGCAGGCCGCGTTCGATGTCGCGTTTATCGCCTTCGTTGCTGCGTCCAAAGGTGAAACCCGGGTTGGGCAGTCGGCCCGCCAGCATCACCTCAGCGCGTGTGATGCCCAGTTCGGCGAGTTGAGCCTGCAGACCGGGGTTATGCAGCAGAGCCAACTCCACCGCGTCCGCGGCCGACAGGGGCTTCTGGAGCAGTTGCTCCACCCGCGCACGGGCCTGGGCGCGTTCGGCGTCGCTGCTTGGCCAGGTGATGGTGGCCTTGGCTTGCTCGCTGGCGATGTTCTGGACCAGCGCGCTGGGCTGCACCTGCAGCAGGTCGGCGTTGGGGATGAGCATGTCGTTTGGGCCGCTCTGCGCAGGGGTGCTGGAGCGCGGACCCCACGCGGCGCAGCCGCTCAGCAGTGCCGCCGACAACAGCACAGCCGTGGCGGACACCGACACGGCCCTGCATCCGAGAGCGGTTGGATAGGTGACCGACTTCACTTGTGCGGCTCCTGTGGCGATGCCAACCCATGCGCCTGCCTCAGATAGCTGCGCCACCCGCCCACCTCGTACACCAAGCGGTTGGCCTGTGGCCACGACTCAACCGCTACGCCTTCGGAGGCACGGCCACCTCGAAGTGCCGACCGGTGCACCACCGCAGGCACCGGCGCATACGGGTCGTCGGCCTGGGCGCGGGCATGCTTGGGCGCGCTGGGCTCCGCTGCACGGGACGGAGCAGGGTGCGTGAGTGGGGTCTGCGGCTGTGCGGCAGTTGGGGTCTGGGCAGTCGGATGAGTCTCGCCGTGAGCCATGGCCAGGGTGAGCGGTGCCAGCAAAGTGGCCGCCAAGAGGAAAGGGCTAGGGGGCATGGCAACAGACTAGCACCATTGGGCTGGCGATGCACTTGATTGGGGGCAACACCGCCGGCAAGCGCTGGCCATGGACGCCGGCGGATGGCTACAGGCTGAACTCGTAATCGACCATCAGCGGCGCGTGATCTGAAAAACGCTGCGTCTTGTACACGCCTGCCGTGCGTGCCGTCTCCGCCATGCCGGGCGTGGCCAGGTGGTAGTCGATGCGCCAGCCTACATTCTTGGCATAGGCCTGCCCACGGTTGCTCCACCAGGTGTAGGCCTCTTCCCCCGCTTCGGGTTGCAGGGTGCGGACCACATCCACCAGCCCGCCCCCACCGCGGCCCTGTTGGAGCAGCGTGGTCATCCACTGCCGTTCCTCGGGGAGGAAGCCGCTGTTCTTCAGGTTGCCCTTCCAGTTCTTCAGGTCGATCTCACGGTGCGCAATGTTCACATCGCCCACCAGAATGAATTCCCGCGTCTTGCGCAATTTCTGGAGGTGCCTGCCCATCGCCTCGAGGAAGCGGAACTTCGCCTCCTGCCGGTCCTGCCCCGATGAGCCCGAAGGAAAGTACACGCTCATCACGCTGAATTGGCGCCCAGGCTTGTCCCATCGGTATTCGACGTAGCGGCCTTCGGCGTCGAACTCTCCCCCGTCAAAGCCGATCACCACATCCGAAGGCTGGACCCGCGCATACAGGCCTACTCCGGAGTAGCCCTTTTTCTGCGCGTGGTGGAAGTGCCCGCGCATGCCGGCCACCTCATCGAATGAGCCAGCCACATCCTGGGCTTGGGCTTTGAGTTCTTGCACCCCCATACAATCGATCGAGGACCGCGCGGCCCACTCGCGAAAGCCTTTGGCGGCCGCGGATCGGATGCCGTTGAGGTTGAGAGAAACGAGTCTGAACATGGTCGGCGCGCTGGCCATCAACACAAGGAATCCACAGGTGAGCGACGCGCTGGCACAGGAATTCGTGGCCTTTTCGGTGAAGTCCGGAGTGCTGCGCTTTGGCGAGTTCAAGACCAAGGCCGGACGCTTGTCGCCCTACTTCTTCAACGCCGGTCTGTTCGACGACGGGGCCAAGTTGGGACAGCTCGCGCAATTCTATGCGCGCCGTCTCGTGACCTCGGGCCTGTCCTTCGACATGCTGTTTGGTCCGGCCTACAAGGGCATCACGCTGGCCGCGGCCGTGGCCATTGAGCTGGCCCGTCTGGGCCACAACAAGCCCTTTGCCTACAACCGCAAGGAAGCCAAGTCCCATGGCGAGGGCGGCACCCTGGTCGGGGCTCCCGTCAAGGGCCGCGTGCTCATCATCGATGATGTGATCAGCGCGGGGACATCGGTGCGCGAATCCATCCAATTGATCGAGGCTGCCGGTGCCACGCCATGCGGTGTGACCATTGCGCTGGACCGCCAGGAAAAGGCCACCGACAGCGCCGGCGCCGAACAGCCGTGGAGTGCGGTGCAGTACGTGCAGCAGCAGATGGGCATGACGGTGTGCTCGATTGCGACGCTGGCCGACCTGCTGGATTACCTGGCCCGTACGCAGGAGACGACGCTGCAGGCCCACCTGCCGTCGGTGCGCGCGTACCGGACCCGCTATGGCGTTTGAGCGGCCTGGGCGGGGGCCAGCGCGATGACGGTGCAGGTGACCGACCACGTGGTCTTCACCCCGGGGGGGAAGCTGTTTGTCCGGGTCTGGGTGCCGAAGGCTGAGGCTCAGGCGCAGATGGAGCTGGAGCGCACGAGCGCACCGGACCGCGGTGATGGGGCCCCGCACCCAGCGCGGCTCGATGGTGCCTTCGTCCTGCTGCACGACTCCCTGGGCAGCGTGGACTTGTGGCGTGAATTCCCCGAAACCCTGGCCCAGGTCGCCGGCAAGCCGGTGGTGGCCTACGACCGTCTGGGCTATGGCCGCAGCGATGCGGCCCGCGGCTTGCCGCCGGCCGACTTCGTGGCGCGTGAAGGTCAGACGGGTTTGAAGCCGGTGCTGGAGCAGTTGAACATCGGACGCGCCATCCTCTTGGGCCACAGCGTGGGCGGCGGCATGGCCGTCAATGCAGCGGTGCAGATGCCTGATCGCATCACGGGCGTGATCACGGTGGCCGCGCAGGCGTTCCCCGAAGACCGCACCTTGCAGGCCATTGCCCAGGCCAAGCTGCAGTTTCAGGACGATGCACAACTGGCTCGGCTGGTCAAATACCACGGCCCCAAGGCGCGTTGGGTGGTAGACGCCTGGACCGATTCCTGGCTCAGCCCCGCATTTGCCAGTTGGCATGTGCGCGATGTGTTGCCGCAGCTGACGTGCCCGCTGTTGGCCCTGCACGGTGAGCACGATGAGTACGGTAGCGCGGTGCACCCGCAGATCTACACCGAGCTTGCGGGCGGTCCCTCACGCATGTGGCTGATGCCCGGTGCCCACCACCTGCCCCATCGGGAGCAGCCGGTCGAAGTGGCCGAACGCGTGAGGGCCTTCGTGCAAGATCACCGGCTTTGAGGAGGCAAAGTCCCCACCCAGGGGCGAGCCGATCCTGCCGCCGCGCCTCAGCCCAACTTCTTCTTGAGCAACTCGCCGGCCTGTGCGGGATTGGCCTTGCCTTTGCTCGCCTTCATCACCTGGCCCACCAGGGCATTGAAGGCCTTGTCCTTGCCGCTGCGGTATTCGGCAACCGATTTCTCGTTGGAGGCGATCACCTCGTCGACGATCGCTTCCAGCGCGCCGCTATCGTTCATCTGCCGCAGGCCCTTGGCCTCAATGACCGCGTCCACCGATGACGTGGCCGAGCCGGCGTCGCCATGTGCCGCGCCGGCGGCCCACAGATCGTCGAAGACCTGTCGCGCCGAATTGTTCGAAATCGTGCCGTCGTGCACCCGGCGGATCAGCGCGCCCAACACCGCAGGCCCCACAGGGCAGTCCTCGATCTCCATGCCCGCCGCATTGAGCCGCTTGCTGATGTCACCCATCACCCAGTTGGCCGCCAGCTTGGCCTGGCCACAGGCCGCACGGGCGGCCTCGTAGTAGCGCGCGGTCGACAGGCTTTGCGTCATCATCTGCGCATCGTAGGCGGGCAGGCCGTCCTGCCGTACAAAGCGCTCAGCCATGGCCCCAGGCAGTTCAGGCATGGCTGCGCGTACGCGTTCCACCCAGTCCGGCGCAATCACCAAGGGGGGAAGATCGGGGTCGGGGAAGTAGCGGTAATCGTGCGCGTCTTCCTTGGTGCGCATGGCACGTGTTTCACCCGTATCGGGGTTGAACAGCACCGTGGCCTGCTGGATTTCAAGGCCGTCTTCGATCTGGTCGATCTGCCAGTTGACCTCGTAGTCGATGGCCTGCTGCAGGAAGCGAAAGCTGTTGAGGTTCTTGATCTCACGCCGGGTGCCGAAGGGCTCGCCGGGTCGACGCACACTCACGTTCGCATCGCAGCGGAACGAACCTTCTTGCATATTGCCGTCGCATATGCCCAACCACACCACCAAGCCGTGCAGTGCACGCGCATAAGCCACCGCCTCGCCGCTGGAGCGCATCTCCGGTTCGCTGACGATTTCCAACAGTGGAGTGCCCGCGCGGTTCAAGTCGATGCCTGAGGACTTTTCACCATGCGGGCCAGCGAAGTCTTCGTGCAGGCTCTTGCCCGCGTCTTCTTCCAGGTGCGCACGGGTGAGCATGATGCGCTTGGTCTGGCCATCGACCAGGATGTCCACATGCCCGCCCTGAACCACCGGGATCTCGTACTGGCTGATCTGGTATCCCTTGGGTAGATCGGGGTAGAAGTAGTTCTTGCGTGCAAAGATCGACTGAGGCGCCACCTTGGCCCCGATGGCCAAGCCGAACCGGATCGCGCGCTCCACGGCCGCGCGGTTCATCACCGGCAGGGTGCCGGGAAGGGCCAGGTCCACCGCGCAGGCCTGGGTGTTGGGGGCCGAACCGAATGCGGTCGAGGCGCCACTGAAGATCTTGCTGACAGTGCTCAGCTGCGCATGGGTTTCCAGGCCGATCACGACCTCCCAGCCGCGCACCAGCAAAGGCTTGGCCGCGCTCATCGCAGACCCTCCGGGGTCTTGGTGTGGAAGTTGGTGGCCTGTTGCAGCGCATGCGCCGTGTGCAGCAGGGTGCCTTCGGCGAAGTAGTTGCCGATCAGCTGCAGGCCGACCGGCATGCCCCCTTCACCAAAGCCGGCGGGCACGCTCATGCCCGGTAGGCCGGCCAAGGAGGCGGGTAGGGTGAAGATGTCGGCCAGGTAGGCCTGCACCGGGTCGTCCGAGCCTTGGCCCAACTTCCAGGCCACCGTGGGGGCCACAGGTCCGGCGATCACGTCGCACTGTCGGAAGCAGGCCTGGAAATCGTCGGCGATCATGCGGCGCAGCTTCTGCGCCTGCAGGTAATAGGCGTCGTAGTAGCCATGGCTCAACACATAGGCGCCGATCATGATGCGGCGCTTGACCTCTGAACCGAAGCCTTCGGCGCGGGTCTTCTTGTACATGTCCAACAGGTCGCCGTATTGCGTTGCCCGGTGGCCGAACTTCACGCCGTCGAAGCGGCTGAGGTTGGAGCTGGCCTCGGCCGGCGCGATGATGTAGTAGACCGGAATCGACAACTCGGTGCGTGGCAGAGTCACGTCGACCAACGTGGCGCCCAGCCGCTGCAATTCGCTCAGGGCTGCGCGCACGGCTGCATCCACATCGGCAGCCAAGGCAGCCGGGAAGAATTCGCGCGGCAAACCGATGCGCAGGCCCTTCAGGGGTTGCGTGGCGGGGGCACCTTCGCGTGGGGTGAGCATCTGCGCGGAGTAATCCACAGCCGGGCGCTGGGCGCTGGTGCTGTCGCGCTCATCGAAGCCGGCCATGGCGGTGAGCATCAGCGCACAGTCTTCGGCGCTGCGCGCCATCGGCCCGGCCTGGTCCAGTGAGGACGCGAACGCGATCATTCCGTAGCGGGAACACACGCCATAGGTGGGCTTGATGCCGGTGATGCCGGTGAAGCTGGCCGGTTGACGGATGGAGCCACCCGTGTCGGTGCCGGTGCAGCCCGTGACCAGTCCCGCGGCCACGGCCACAGCCGAGCCACCTGAAGAACCACCGGGCACGCGGCCTTCATCCCAGGGGTTCTTCGCTGGGAAGTAGGCCGAATTTTCGTTGGCCGATCCCATGGCGAATTCGTCACAGTTGAGCTTGCCCAGACTGACCGCACCGGCTGCCTTCAGGCGCGCCACCACGGTGGCGTCAAACGGGCTGCGGTAGCCCTGCAGCATCTTCGAGCCCGCCGTGGTCGGAGCGTCTTCGGTGACGAAGATGTCCTTGTGGGCGATGGGTACGCCGTTCAGAGCGCCACCGGGCACGACCGCGCCCTGGCTGCCGCTGCCGAGCCCCGCCGCGCGCCGCGCATCTGCCGCACGCGCCTGCTCCAGGGCCGCGTGGGCATCCAGGTGCAGGAAGGCTCCGAGGGATTCATGCGCCTTCGCACGGCTGAGGAACTCGGTGGTGAGCTCCACGCTGGAGGCTTGCCCTTGCGCCAGGAGACGCGCGGCTTGCGCCACGCCCATGAAGGCCGCGCTCATTCGATCACCTTGGGCACGAGGAACAAGCCCTCGTGCACCGCCGGGGCGCTGCGCTGGTTGCGCTGGCGGTCCACCGACTCCGTCACCGTATCTTCGCGCAGGCGCAGCTCCACCGCCTGCACCGCCGAAAGGGGCGTGTACAAAGGCTCCACGCCGCGTGTGTCCACGGCGCTCATCTGTTCGACGATGCTGAAGAAGCCATTGAGCTGCTGCAACATGGCCGCCTGCTGCGATGGGTCGAGCTCCAGCCGCGCCAAGTGGGCGATGCGACTGACATCTTCAGGGGTCAAGGGCATGACGGTGGTGGTCCTGTCGTTCCGGAAAACAGCCCGGGGCCTGGCCGGCGGCGCGCATCGGCTGGCCGCCGTTACCTCGGGAAACCCCGTGATTCCGGGGGGATCGGTTATTATCGCGTGTTGAATTTCTACGCATCATGTTCGAATCATTTCGCCGCCATTTCTCGACTGACCTGGCCATCGACCTGGGGACGGCCAACACGCTCATCTATGTTCGTGGCAGGGGCATCGTGCTCGATGAGCCGTCTGTCGTCTCCATACGCCAAGAAGGCGGGCCCAACGGCAAGAAGAGCATCCAGGCCGTAGGTCATGATGCCAAGGCCATGTTGGGCAAGGTGCCCGGCAACATTGAGGCCATCCGCCCGATGAAGGACGGCGTGATCGCCGACTTCACCATCACCGAGCAGATGCTCAAGCAGTTCATCAAGATGGTGCACCCGCGCTCGGTCTTCCGGCCCAGCCCCCGGATCATCATCTGCGTGCCCTGCGGCTCCACCCAGGTGGAGCGTCGCGCCATTCGCGAGTCGGCCCTGGGGGCCGGCGCCTCCGAGGTGTACTTGATCGAAGAACCCATGGCTGCGGCCATCGGTGCGGGTCTTCCGGTCAGCGACGCCTCGGGCTCGATGGTCATCGACATCGGCGGCGGCACCACCGAGGTGGGCGTCATCTCCCTGGGCGGCATGGTCTACAAGGGCAGTGTGCGCGTGGGCGGCGACAAGTTCGATGAGGCCATCATCAACTACATCCGCCGCAACTACGGTATGTTGATCGGCGAGCCCACGGCCGAACTCATCAAGAAGACCATCGGCAGCGCCTTCCCGGGCAGTGAAGTCAAGGAGATGGAGGTCAAGGGCCGCAACCTCTCTGAGGGGGTGCCGCGCTCGTTCACCGTCAGCTCCAACGAAGTGCTCGAAGCCCTGACCGATCCCCTCAACCAGATCGTCTCGGCGGTGAAGAATGCACTGGAGCAGACGCCCCCGGAACTGGGCGCCGATATTGCCGAGCGTGGGATGATGCTCACCGGCGGCGGCGCCTTGCTGCGTGATTTGGACCGCCTGCTCAGCGAAGAAACCGGCCTGCCGGTGTTGGTGGCCGAAGACCCGCTGACCTGCGTGGTCAAGGGCTGCGGTCTGGCGTTGGAGCGCATGGACCGCCTGGGCGGCATCTTCACCTCCGAGTAACAACCCCCACAGGGTCACCGGCTGCACAGCCGGTGACCGCGCAAGGCTGGCATCGTGGCCCCACCGGGAACCCTCGACCGCACCCCACCGCCGTTCTTCCGGCAAGGAGCCAGCGCGCGCAGCCAGCTCGCCCTGTGCGCGGCGCTGGCCGTTTTCTTGATGGTGGCCGACCACCGTCTACAGATCACCCAACCCCTGCGCAGCACCTTGGCCACGGTGCTGCTGCCACTGCAGCATGCGGCGCTTTGGCCAGCGCGTGCGGCTGGTGCGGTGACCGACTACGGCGCGGGCCTGGACCGAGCCATAGGGGAGAACGATGCGCTGCGTCGGCAGCTGGCCTCGCAGAGCGAGTCCATCACCCGCGCGGCTCGACTGGAAGCCGAGAACGCCGAGCTGCGCGCGCTCATGGGCTTGCGAGCGGCCACACCCCCGGGCACGGTGCAGGCCGAGGTGTTGTTCGAGGCCGCCGACCGCTATTCGCGCAAGGTCATGATCGACCGCGGCTCCTTGGCGGGCATCACGCTGGCGTCGCCCGTCATCCACGAGGCGGGCCTGTTGGGTCAGGTCACGCGGGTGTATCCCTTGTCGGCCGAAGTGACGCTCCTGCAGGACCAGCAGATCTCGGTGCCGGTGCTCAACCAGCGCACCCGCCAGCGCGGCGTGGCCTTTGGCGATGGAGCGGATGACGCCGGTATGGAACTGCGCTTTGTCGCCGCCAACGCCGACGTGCAGGTGGGAGATGAGTTGGTGACCTCGGGCCTGGACGGTGTGTACCCACCGGGGTTGCCGGTGGCGCGTGTGGCCAAGGTGCAGCGCCAAGCGGAGACGAGCTTTGCGCGCATCGAGCTGGCCCCGGCGGCCAGCGCCGATGGGCGGCGCCACGTGTTGGTGTTGCCGATGAGGCCCCGCAAGGCCGACACCAACGCCGATGTCGGCGGGGGTGCCGACTCGCGCGGCGGCGCGCCGGCCCAGGCGTCCTCCAATCCGGCGGCGCCATCACCAGCCACGGGAGCGCGCACGCCGTGATCATGCCGCGTGGCTCAGGGCAGTTGCTGCTGCCGGCCAATCCCTTCTTCGTCTGGGGCTCGATCGTCTTCGCCTTGTTGGCCAACCTGTTGCCGGTCGGTCGCGCCTGGTGGATGCCCGACATGCTGGCGCTGGTGGTGGTGTTCTGGAACGTGCACCAACCGCGCCGAGTGGGCGTGGTGGCGGCCTTCATCTGCGGCGTGCTGATGGATGTCCATCAGGGCGCGCTGCTCGGTCAGCACGCCCTGTCCTACACCTTGTTGGGCTACGTCTCCGTGGTCCTGCACCGCCGGCTGCTGTGGTTTGGGCTGGGAGGCCAGATGGCCCATGTGCTGCCGATGTTCTTTGTGGCGCAAGTGCTGTCCACCACCATCCGCATGGCCGCCGGAGGCATGTGGCCCGACTGGGGTGTGGTGGCCTCACCGCTGATTCAGACCTTGCTATGGCCGGTGGCCACGGTGCTGTTGTTGGCACCGCAGCGCCGCGCCCATGATCCCGATGAAAATCGCCCTCTGTGAGTGCTGGCGGGCCTGCAGGGCGCCTGGGTGTACTCGCCCTTGGCGCGGGCGCGGCGCTGATACCGGCCACTGACCGACATCGATGACCGAAATCAAGAACGTCGAACTCGAGCTGGCGCGCTTTCGCGGCCGCTTGTTGGTCGTGGGCCTGTGCATCGGATTGGCCGTTGTGATCCTGGCCGGTCGTGCGGTGGTGCTGCAGGTGATGCGGCATGACGACCTGGCCGCCCGCGCCGAGGCCAACCGCACCGCCATCCTGCCCATCGTGCCCAACCGTGGCCTGATCGTGGACCGCAATGGGGTGGTGCTGGCCAGCAACTACTCGGCCTACACGCTGGAGATCACGCCGTCCAAGGTGAAGAACCTGGAGGCCACGCTGGACGCGCTGTCCGAGGTGGTGGACATCCAGCCCCAGCACCGCCGGCGCTTCAAGCGCCTGATGGAGGAAAGCAAGCGCTTTGACTCTCTGCCCATCCGCTCGCGGCTGACTGACGAGGACGTGGCGCGTTTTTCCGCGCAGCGATTTCGCTTTCCTGGAGTCGAGTTGCGCGCGCGGCTGTTTCGCCACTACCCCATGGGCGAAACCGGCAGCCACCTAGTCGGCTACATCGGACGAATCAACGCCGCTGAAAAGGCCGCGATGAACGACTGGGAAGATGAAGACGTGGCCAATTACCGCGGCACCGAATACATCGGCAAGCTCGGTGTGGAGCAGCGCTACGAGCGGCAACTGCACGGCATCACCGGCTATCAGGAGGTGGAGACCAGTGCGGGCGGTCGTGCCATCCGCCGCCTCAACAGCCGTGGTGCCACGCCGGGCAACACGGTGATGATGAGTGTGGACATCCGCCTGCAGTGGCTCGTGGAACAGCTGTACGGAAACCGCCGCGGCGCCTTGGTGGCCATCGACCCGCGCAACGGTGAGGTGTTGGCCCTGGTGAGCAAGCCCACCTTCGACCCCAACCTGTTTGTCGACGGCATTGATGCCGAGAATTGGCGCGAGCTCAACGAGAGTATCGACAAGCCGCTGCTCAACCGCGCGCTCAGGGGCACGTACCCGCCGGGCTCCACCTTCAAGCCCTTCATGGGGCTGGCCGCACTCAACAGCGGCAAGCGCAGTGCGGAAACCAGCATCAACGACGGGGGCACCTTCACCTTTGGCGGCCATGTCTTTCGCAGCCACGGCGACAAGGGGCTGGGCGCGGTGAACCTCTACACGAGCATCGTCAAGTCCAGCAACGTCTACTACTACTCGCTGGCCAATGAGATGGGTGTGGACCTGATGCACGAGCAGCTCTCGCCCCTGGGTTTTGGTCGTCGCACCGGCATCGACCTGGAGGGTGAGGTGACCGGCGTCCTGCCGTCGACCGAATGGAAGAGACGAACCTACCGCAAGCCTGAGCAGCAACGGTGGTATGCGGGAGAAACGATTTCGCTGGGTATCGGTCAGGGCTACAACAACTTCACCATGCTGCAGTTGGCCCAAGCGCTGTCCACCGTGGTGTCGGGTGGGCAGCGCCTGGCGCCGCGGGTGGTGCGAGAGGTGCAGGACGTCGTCACCCGCGAGCGTCTTTCGGTGGAGCGACCCGCTTTGGATAGCTTGGCCTTCAAACCCGAGCATGTGGAGGCCATCCGCCGGGCCATGTATGGGGTGACCCAGGAGGGCACGTCGACCCGGGTGTTTGCCGGTGCGCCCTACACCTCGGGCGGCAAGACCGGCACCGCCCAGGCCGTGACGATCCGCCAGAACGAGAAGTACAACGCCGCCAAGCTCAGTGAGTACCAGCGCGACCATTCGCTGTATGTGGCCTTCGCGCCGGCTTCCGAGCCCACGATTGCGCTGGCGGTGATCGTGGAAAACGCCGGCTTCGGTGCCGCGGCCGCCGCACCGATTGCGCGCCGCGTCTTCGACTATTGGCTCGAAGGACGTTGGCCCAGTGAAGACGACATCGCGGCCACACAGCGCGGCGAGTCCGCCGCGCCCATCGGTGTCTCGCGCCGCGCGGCGGATGTGGCGTTACCGGGCTCCCTGCCGCCCGAGCCGGGCATGACCGCGCCCACCCGAGTGGCGGCCCGTCCATGACCACGGCCTACAACCAACCGTCGCGCTGGCAGCGCCTTCGGCCCCTGGTTCAGGGCTTTGATGGCGGTTTGTTGCTGGCCGTGCTTCTGTTGGCCCTGCTGGGCTTGGTCACCATGTACTCGGCAGGCTATGACCACGGCACGCGCTTCGTGGATCACCTTCGAAACATGGCCATTGCTGCGGTGATCATGTTCACCGTTGCTCAGGTGCCGCCGCACCGGCTGATGCGGGTGGCCGTGCCCTTGTATGCGGTGGGGGTGGCCCTGTTGGTGGCCGTTGCCTTGTTCGGCATCACCAAGAAGGGCGCCACGCGCTGGTTGAATGTGGGTGTGGCGGTGATTCAGCCCAGTGAAATCCTCAAGATCGCCATGCCGCTGATGCTGGCCTGGTGGTTCCAGAAGTGCGAAAGCCAGCGCGGCCAGTTGCAACGCACCGACTTTTGGGCGGCTGCGGCGCTGCTGCTGGTGCCCTTCCTGCTGGTGGCCAAACAGCCGGACCTGGGAACGGCCATCCTCGTGTTCTCCGGCGGTTTCTTCGTGATTTTCTTCGCCGGCTTGTCCTGGATGCTGATCTGGCCGGTGGTGCTGATCGGCGTGGTGGGCGTGGGTCTGCTGTTGGGGTTCTCAGATGCCATCTGCGAGCCTGGTGTGAATTGGCATGTCCTGCGGGAGTACCAGAAGCACCGGGTGTGCACCCTGCTGGACCCGACCACCGATCCGCTGGGCAAGGGCTTTCACATCATCCAAGGCATGATCGCCATCGGCTCGGGCGGCGTCTTTGGCAAGGGTTTCATGCAGGGCACGCAGACCCACTTGGAATTCATCCCCGAGCGCACCACCGACTTCATCTTTGCGGCCTACAGCGAAGAATTCGGCCTGCTGGGCGTGCTGACGCTGCTGGGCTGCTTCGCCTTCCTGCTGCTGCGCGGGCTGTTGATCGCCGCTTCGGCGCCGACGTTGTTTTCGCGCCTGCTGGCCGCAGCCATCACGCTCAGCCTGTTCACCTACATGTTCGTGAACATCGGCATGGTCAGCGGCCTGTTGCCGGTGGTCGGGGTGCCGCTTCCCTTCATCAGCTATGGCGGCACCGCCATGGTCAGCCTGGGCTTGGCTTTGGGCTTGTTGCTGGCCATTGCGCGCAGTCGGGGCTTGATGCAGCGCTGAAAGCTGCGACCCCCGCGCCGCGCCAGGGTGTCCGTGCAAGCCCGGCTTGACTCCACGCCAAGCTGCCGCTCCACTGTCATCTTCGACATTTGGAGACGCTGTACATGGTCAATCGACGAATCCTGTTGAGTACCGCCGGAGCCTTGGGCGCGACCACCTTGGGTGCCTGTGCCTCCATCCAAGCGCCGGTGCCCAGCGCGCGCGGTGGCGGCTCGCCACCCATGCCCTTTGCGGTGCCGTCAACCACCATTCCCGTGGCCGGCAGTGACCTTCACTACCCTGTGCGCCGCATCTACTGCATTGGCCGCAACTATGCGGCGCATGCGCGCGAAATGGGTTCCGACCCCACGCGTGAGCCGCCCTTCTTCTTTCAAAAGCCCACGGACGCCATCCAGTTCGTGGCCCCAGGCACCGTTGCTGACCATCCCTATCCCAGCCTGACCAAGAACTACCACTATGAGGTGGAGTTGGTGGCGGCGCTACACAAGGGTGGCAAGGATATCCCGGTGGCCAAGGCGCTGGAACATGTCTACGCGTATGCGTTGGGCCTGGACATGACGCGCCGCGATCTGCAGCGCGGCATGGGCGACCAGAAAAAGCCTTGGGAGATCGGCAAGAGCTTCGACCGCTCCGCGCCGATTGGCCCGCTGCACCGGGTGGGCCAGACGGGTCACTTCATCAAGGGCAACATCTGGTTGAAGGTCAATGGCCAGACCAAGCAGAACGCCGATCTGAGCCAAATGATCTGGAATGTGGCCGAGCAGATCAGCCGCCTGTCCGAGGCCTTCGAGTTGTTCCCAGGGGACATCATCTACAGCGGAACGCCCGAGAACGTGGGCCCGGTGGTCAAGGGCGACCGCATCGATTGCCACATCGATGGGCTGCCGGATCTGAGTATCCGCATCACCTGAGGGGCGCGGCGGCGCCGGTGGCCGCAGTGGCCTGGATTCCCAAGCCCATCGGCCCCCATCGGCCCGGCCTCACCGCGCGCCGCGGGCTTCGCTTACGGCTTGCGCAAGGTGAACTGGACCACGTCGGTGTTCCCGGTGGCAAAGGCCGCCTCGCAATAGGCGAGGTAGAACTCCCAGATGCGCATGAATCGGGTATCGAAGCCTACGCGCCGCACGGCCGCTTCTTCGCGCAGGAACACCTCGCGCCAGCGCTTGAGGGTTTCAGCGTAGTCGGCCCCGAAAGCCAGTTCATGCGACACCTGCAGGCCGGCTTTGCGCGCCTGCTCGCGGAAGACGGATTTGCTGGGCAGCATGCCGCCGGGGAAGATGTACTGTTGGATGA
>RFTU01000031.1 GCA_009923315.1 Betaproteobacteria bacterium | reverse complement strand
CGCAGCCGCGATCGCGATTCGCGTTGAAGCCCGGAGGACTCAAGACATGAACCGAATTGGAATGTGGCTGGCCGGGGCCTTGGCGCTGTTGATGCTGGCATCGTCGATGCTCTTTGTGGTGGATCAGCGCCAGGTGGGTGTTGTGTATGCACTCGGTGAGATCAAGGAAGTGATCACGGAGCCAGGGCTGAAGTGGAAGATGCCGCCCCCGCTGCAGAATGTGGTGTTCCTGGACAAGCGAATCCAAACGCTGGATAGCCCCGAGACGCGCCCCATCTTCACCGCCGAGAAGAAGAGCCTGATCATCGACTGGTTGGTGAAGTGGCGCATTGCCGAGCCGCGTCAGTTCATCCGAAACAACGGCGTGGACATGCGCAATCTGGAAAACCGCCTGTCGCCGGTGGTGCAGGCCGCGTTCAACGAGGAGATCACCAAGCGCACCGTCAGTGGCGTGTTGGCGGCCGACCGCGACAAGGTGATGAACGGCGTGCGTGAGCGTTTGGCCGATGAGGCCAAGTCCTTCGGCATTGAGATCATCGATGTGCGGATCAAGCGTGTGGATTTCGTGGCTGACATCACCGATGCGGTGTACCGTCGCATGGAGTCCGAGCGCAAGCAGGTGGCCAACGAGTTGCGCTCTCAGGGCTCGGCCGAAGGCGAGAAGATCCGCGCCGATGCCGACCGCCAGCGCGAGGTGATCATCGCCGAGGCCTATCGTGATGCGCAGAAGATCAAGGGTGAAGGTGACGCCAAGGCATCGGCCCTTTACGCCGACTCCTTCGGGCGCGACCCCCAGTTCGCGCAGTTCTACCGCAGCCTCGAAGCCTACCGCGCCACCTTCCGCAACCGCAGCGATGTGATGGTGATGGATCCCTCCAGCGATTTCTTCAAGGCCATGCGCAGCAGCGGGTCGAGCACCGCACCGGCACCGGCTCGCTGAGCGCGCATCCATGAGCGAGGCGCTGCTGGGGGCGCTGGCCCTGATGCTGGTCGTCGAGGGCCTGCTGCCCACGCTCAATCCACAGCTTTGGCGGCGCCTGTTCGAGCAGGCGCTGCGCTTGTCCGACGGCCAGATCCGCTTCATGGGGATGGCCAGCGTCTTGGCCGGTCTGGCGCTGTGGCATCTGCTGACTTAGCGCGCCAGCGCCCTGGGGCCCCCGCGATGAAGGCACCGGTAGAATCCGTGCTTTAAGCGCCTGCCCGATTCCCATGTCTTCCGCCTGGCTCCTGCCGGAGCACCTTGCCGATGTTTTGCCCTCGGAAGCCAAGCGCATCGAGGGTTTGCGGCGCGCCCTGACCGATGAGGCGCAGGCCTACGGCTACGAACTGGTGATGCCTCCCCTGTTGGAGCACCTGGACTCCTTGCTGTCGGGTACCGGTCGCGCCTTGGGCCTGCAAACCTTCAAGCTGGTTGACCAACTTTCTGGCCGTACCCTGGGGCTTCGCGCGGACACGACACCGCAGGTGGCCCGCATCGACGCGCATTTGTTGAATCGCCATGGCGTGGCCCGTCTGTGTTACTGCGGGCCGGTGGTCCACACGCGACCCGCGGGGCCTTGGGCATCGCGCGAGCCCTTGCAGTTCGGTGCCGAACTCTATGGGCATGCCGGGCTGGAAGCCGATCTGGAGGTGCTGGAGCTGGCGCTGGACGGGCTGCGCCAGGTGGGTGTGCGCGACGCGGTGCTGGACCTCGGAGACGCCCGTATCGCCAATGCCCTGTTGCAGGCGTTGGGCGTGGACGCAGCGCGGCGTGCGGCGATCCAAACGGCCCTGGCGGCCAAGGACTCGGTGGCTTTGGAAGATGCCTTGCAGGCGGAGTTGACGGGCTCGGATGCCGGTCGTGTAGCGGCAGCTCGCGCCTTGACGCGCTTGCCCCGCCTGTACGGCTCCGTGGAGGTGCTGGAACGCGCCGCGGCCGAACTGCCACCGCACGCACTCATCACCCAAGCGCTCGATGACCTGCATTGGATCGTGCGCCACGCGAAGGCCACACACCCTGATGTCCGAATCGGCATGGACCTGGCCGATCTGGGAGGACAGGACTACTACAGCGGGATCCGCTTCAGCGTCATGGGCGCGGCGGCCTCTCAGGTGCTGGCCAGTGGCGGCCGCTACGACGATGTCGGTCGCGTGTTCGGGCGAGAGCGCCCAGCCGTGGGGTTCAGCCTTGACCTCAAGTCCCTGTCACAGGCGCTGCAGTCTTCGGGCCCCGCGCCGGCGCCGCGCCCGGCCATCCGGGCGCCCTGGGCTGAAGATGCGGGCTTGCGCGCGGCCGTGCGAGCGTTGCGCTCGCAGGGCGAGACGGTGGTGTGCATCCTGCCCGGCCATGAGCATGAAGCTCAGGAATTCGCCTGTGACCGCGAACTTGTCCTGGTGGCGGGCCATTGGGTCCTGCAGGCGCTCTAGCCTTATCCAATCGAATTTCACAAGACATGAACCAAGCAATTTCAGCGGGTGCGTCCAGCGGGCACAACGTGGTGGTCGTGGGTACCCAGTGGGGCGACGAAGGCAAGGGCAAGGTCGTGGATTGGTTGACCGACCATGCACAGTGCGTGGTGAGGTTCCAGGGCGGCCACAACGCCGGGCACACGCTGGTCATCAAGGGCGTCAAGACCGCCCTGCAACTCATCCCCAGCGGCATCATGCGCGAAGGGGTGAAGTGCTACATCGGCAACGGTGTGGTCGTGGATCCCTCGCACCTGTTGTCGGAAATCCAGCGCTTGGAGAGGATCGGTCTGGAGGTGCGCTCGCGCCTGTTCATCAGTGAGTCCTGCCCCCTGATCCTGCCGTTCCATGTGGAAGTGGACAAGGCGCGCGAAGCCCTGCGCGAGACCAGCGGTGCGGGCAAGATTGGCACCACCGGCAAGGGCATCGGCCCGGCTTATGAAGACAAGGTCGCGCGCCGTGCCCTGCGGGTGCAGGATCTCAAGCACCCCCGGCGCTTCGAATCCAAATTGCGGGAACTCCTGGCCTTGCACAACGCCGCGCTGCAGGGCGTATTGGGTGGGCAGGCGTTGGCGTTCGATCCCATCTTCGAACAGGCCATGGCCATGGGCGAACAGTTGCGACCCATGATGGCCGATGTGGGCTACCTCATCCACCAGGCGGGCTTGCGCGGCGAGAACATTCTCTTTGAAGGTGCCCAGGGAACGCTGTTGGACATCGACCATGGCACCTACCCTTACGTGACCTCGAGCAACTGCGTGGCCGGCAATGCCGCCGCGGGCTCGGGCGTGGGCCCCGACCGGCTGCACTACATCCTGGGGATCACCAAGGCCTATGCCACGCGCGTGGGCTCGGGACCGTTCCCCACTGAACTGGACATCGACAACCCCGCTTCGGTGGGCCACCACCTGAGCACCGTGGGCCAGGAGCGAGGCACCGTGACCGGGCGCGCACGGCGCTGCGGTTGGTTGGATGCGGCGGCGCTGAAGCGGTCGATCATCATCAATGGCGTTTCGGGACTGTGCATCACCAAGCTCGATGTCTTGGATGGTCTGAAGGAAATCAAGGTGTGCGTCGGCTACCAACTGGACGGCCGTCGGCTGGACATCCTGCCCTTGGATGCCGACGAGATCGCGGCCTGCCAACCGGTGTACGAGACCCTGGAAGGCTGGAAGGGCTCGACGGCCGGGCTGACGCAATGGGACCAGTTGCCCGCCGAGGCGCGCGCCTACCTGGAGCGGGTGCAGCAGGTGATCGGCGCGCCGATCGACATGGTGTCTACGGGCCCTGACCGCGACCACACCATCCTCTTGCGTCACCCCTTTCAGCGTTGAGTGGGGTACGCGCCCGCCGCGTGCGTACACTCGCTGACTTTCCGGCACCACACGCCATTCCCGCCCGACCCGCAGCAAGGAAACCGCGCGATGCTCACCGATGACGGCAAACACCTCTATGTGTCCTGGGACGCCTACCACCGCCTGATCGAGAAGTTGGCGATCCAGGTGTGGCAGTCGGGCTGGGCCTTTGATCAGATCCTGTGCCTGGCGCGGGGCGGGATGCGCCCCGGCGATGTGTTGTCGCGCGTGTTCGACAAGCCGCTGGCCATCATGGCCACCAGTTCTTACCGCGCCGAGGCGGGCACCATACAGGGTCGCCTGGACATTGCGCGCTACATCACCATGCCGCAGGGTGAACTCGCTGGGCGGGTGCTGCTGGTGGACGATCTGGCGGACTCGGGTGTGACGCTCAAGGCGGTGGTGGAGCGCTTGCGCGCCATGCCGGCCATCACCGAACTGCGCTCAGCGGTCATCTGGACCAAGGCAGTGTCGACCTACCTGCCCGACTACACGGTGGAACACCTGCCCACCAGCCCGTGGATCCACCAACCCTTCGAGGAATACGATGGCTTGCGCCCGGATGCGCTGGAGCAGCGTCTGGGTTGAAGGGATTCAGCGCGCTGAACCCGGGCGCAGGATGAGCACCGGGCGGTGGCCTCGTTCATCAGGGTCCGGCCAAACGGGCACCCCAGAGCCGCGGGCCCAGTCTTCCAACCAGGCACGGTAGCCGGCCATCCAGGGCAGACCGCTTTGGCCTGAACTGTGGATGAAGCGCGACCGACGGCGGTCGCCAAGGTCATAGACGGCCTTCAAGCTGGGCCCATGCGTGGCACGGTAGCGCTGCTCCGCAGGGCCCCCCAGGCCGACTCGCAGGGCGTGCACGGTGTAGGTGTCCCCACCCATGGGCAGGCTCAGCCCGAACCAGTCATCCAGCGGTTTGACGCGTGAGAAGGGTCTGTGCTCGGCCACCATGCGATGCAGCGCATCCCAGCGCCAACGGCCGATGTCCGGGCCCAGGCGCTCGCTCAACTCCTGCAGGGCGGTGTCCCAGGCGCGATGGATCTGCTGCTCGCAGGTCTCGGTTTCGGTGGTTCGGGGGTCGTCGCACCACCACGCGTCTTGTCGCTCCAGCACCCCCAGCACGGCGTCGTGGAAGCTGCGCTGGGCGAAGGAGCGTTCAAATCGTTCCACGCCGATGCGCGGCGCGAAGATCTGATGGGCCATCGCGCGTTGCCACGCCCACAGGATCAGTGGGGCCACGGAATCGGCGCGCATGTGGCCGTCAAAGGCGCTCAGCCGTTGCTGCGCGGCTGCGCTCAGCGGGTGCGAGCCGCGCGCCTGGCGCAGCCAGGGCAGCATGGCCCGCGCGGCCAGCGACACCTCGTCTTGCTGCAAGGCGCTCAAGTCTGCAGCGCTGTGCTGGCCCCGAGACTCGAGCACCTGCTCGATGCGCAATTGCCGGTAGGGCAGGGCCCAGTCGCTGCCCAGGTAGTGGGGAAAGTCATCATCGTGGATGCGGTGGTTGGCGGTGGCGATCCAACCTTGCGCGGGGTCGATCACCCGTGGCGTTTGATGCGCCGGGACCCAGCCGACCCAGTCGTAGCGGGATTCCCAGCCGGGCGCTGGTGCCAGGCCCATGAGGTCGTTGTCGGCGCGGCGTACCGGGACCCGCCCAGCCGCCACCATGCCGATGCGGCCTTCGGTGTCGGCCACGACCATGCTTTGCATCGGTGCCGTCCAACGCTGCGAGGCCTGAATGAACTCCGGCACCGTCCGGGCACGGGCCATGGCCATGCCGGCTGCGATCAGGTCCACATCCTCTTCCAGGGCGGTCCAGCGCAGGGCCAGTGCGTAGGGTCCGAGGTCCACACCCTTGAGCGTGCCGGCGTCTGAGATCACCGGGCCGTGGCGGCTGCGGCGCACCGTGATTCGATGTTCGGCACCGCCCTTGACGCGTATGACCTCCTCGTGCGTTTCGAATGCGGCGGTGCCGCTGGGCGTGCGGTAGCGCTGCGGGTCGGCTGGATCAATGGCCTCGATGTAGAGGTCTTGCACATCGGGGCCGGTGTTGGTGAACCCCCAGGCCAACTGCGCCGTCTGGCCCAGCACCACCAGGGGCAGGCCCGGCAGCGTGGCCCCGGCGATTTCAGTCGCGCGAAGTACCACAGAGCGGGGGTACTCAATCCCAAATGGGGGTCGTTGGCCAGGAGTGGTGAGCCGGTGGTGGTGCGCGATCCGGCCAGCACCCAGTTGTTGGAGCCCGCGCCCTCGATGCCCGAGGGCGGTGCGGCCTGCTGCAGGCGTTGCAGCGTGGAGTCGACCGACGCCAGGCCGGCGATGGTTGAGGCCCGGTCGGGTTTGGCCAGGCCCAGTTCACGATAGAGGGCTGCATAGTCCCGGGTCTCGGGGTACTCGTCTCCGGGGTAGGGGGGCAGCACCTCGTCGATACGCGCGACCTCCAGGGCTGCGCTCAAGCGCAGCCGCATCATTTCCGTTGTCCAGTTGCCGCCCAAGTCCCAGGCCATCATCAGGCTCCAGGACAAGCTGTCCACCGGCGTCCAGGGTTCCGGTTTGACGCCCAACAACAGAAACTCGGGTGGCCACACACGGGTGCGCGCCACGGCAGCGTTGACACCCGCGGCATAGGCTTGCAGCAGCTCGCGGCTGGCGGGCGCCATGCGTTCCCATTGGGCCTGAGCTGCACGGCGGATGCCCAGCGCACGCAGGAATCGGTCGTTGTCCAAGGCCGCCTCGCCAAACACCTCGGCCAGTCGACCCGCGCCGATCCGCCGTTGGGTTTCCATCTGCCACAGACGGTCCTGAGCGTGGGTGAAGCCCAGCGCGTAGGCCGCATCGTTGACCTGGTCTGCGGTGATCGTGGGGATGCCGTGTGGGTCCCGTTCGATGCGAACCGGGGCGCTCAGCACGAAGGATCCCGCCTCGCTGGAGCCCTGCACGAGCAGTTCTCCCTCCAGCTGAGGTTCTGCGCCCCTCATCAGGGCCCATCCGATGACGGCCACCGCTGCCAGCACCCCCACGGGGGTGAGCAGCGCGACCCGCAACCAGTTTCGCCGCCGGCCAGGCGCGCCGGCATCCTGTTCGGGCTGTTCCATGGGTGCCATTGTGCGCCGGCGCGGCCCCTACCGGCGGCCGGTGCAAGCGCTGCGGATGATGCAGAATCCCGGCATGCGGTTCAGCCAACAAAAAAGCCTTCGACGCGATGCGTTCGAAGGCTTGGGGCTTGAGCTGACGAAGGGCTCCGACCGAGGCCACCGCGTCATCTTCGCTACCGCGTCACCGTTGGTGCCCAGGAGAGGACTCGAACCTCCACGGAGTTACCCGCTAGTACCTGAAACTAGTGCGTCTACCAATTCCGCCACCTGGGCCCAAGAAAGCTGACGCGTTCAGCGAAAACCGAGAGTCTATCATCAAAAAATCCAAGAATTCAAGTTCCACCGCCGCGTTGCTGCACGAGGTGGAGGGCACCGTACAGGGTCACCGCGACGGGCACGGCTTCCTCCTTACCGATGAGGGTGGTGCCGACATCTATCTGGCGCCTCAAGAGATGCGTGCGGTGCTGCATGGTGACCGACTGCGCGTGCGCGTGGTGGGCACCGATCGTCGTGGGCGCCCCGAGGGCCGCATCGTGGACATCCTGGACCGGCCAAGCCGGCCCATCATCGGCCGCTTGCTTCAAGAAGGTGGCGTCTGGGTGGTGGCGCCTGAGGACCGCCGCTATGGACAGGACATCCTGATTCCGAAGAACGGCGTGGCCACTGCGCAGGTCGGACAAGTGGTGTGTGTGGAGCTGACCGAAGCTCCGTCGATGTACACCCAGCCCAGCGGTCGTGTGACCGAGGTGCTCGGCGAAATTGACGACCCGGGCATGGAGATCGAGATCGCGGTGCGCAAGTACGAGGTGCCGCATCGCTTCACGCCAGAAGCCTTGGCCCAGGCTGCAGCCTTGCCGGAGAAGATCCGGCCGGTGGACCGGCGCCAACGCGTGGACCTCTGTGATGTACCGCTGGTGACCATCGACGGCGAGGACGCACGCGACTTCGACGATGCCGTGTTCTGTGAGCCCGCGGCCTTCGGCAAGGGACGCCAGGCGTTCAAGGGCTGGCGCTTGGTGGTGGCCATCGCAGATGTGAGCCACTATGTGAAGCCGGGCGAGGCCTTGGATGTCGACGCCTATGAACGCGCCACCTCGGTCTACTTTCCGCGACGCGTCATTCCGATGCTGCCGGAGAAGATCTCCAACGGCCTGTGTTCGCTCAACCCTTTGGAAGACCGCCTGTCGATGGTGTGCGACATGCTGGTGAGCGAGGACGGAGAAGTGACGGGCTACCAGTTCTTCCCCGCCGTCATCTGTTCGCACGCCCGCTTGACCTACACCGAGGTCGGGGCCGCGCTGACCAATACCCGTGGCCCTGAAGCCGCACGCTTGGGCCCGTTGTTGCCCCATCTGCTGCACCTGCATGAGGTCTACCGCGCCTTGCTGCGACAAAGGACGCAGCGCGGCGCTATCGACTTCGAATCGACCGAGACGCAGATCGTGTGCGACGACAACGGGCGCATCGAGAAGATCGTGCCGCGCACGCGCAACGAGGCGCACCGCTTGATCGAAGAAGCCATGCTGGCGGCCAATGTGTGCGCAGCCGATTTCATTGAGTCGCACAGCCACCCGGCACTGTTTCGGGTGCATGAAGGTCCTACACCTGAAAAGCGCGTGACGCTGCAGAACTACCTGCGGGCGCTGGGCTTGGGGCTGGCGGTCAGCGATGAGCCCAAGCCGGCTGAGTTCCAGGCCATATCCAAGGCGGTGCGCGACCGGCCCGATGCGCAACAGATCCAAACCATGTTGCTGCGTTCGATGCAGCAAGCCATCTACACAGCGGTCAACAGTGGGCACTTCGGCCTGGCCTATGAGGCCTATGCCCACTTCACCAGCCCCATTCGCCGCTACCCCGATCTGCTGGTGCATCGCGTGATCAAGGCGATCCTGTTGGGCAAGCGCTACCACCTGGGTCCGCTGCCGGCGGTCTCCTCTGCGGCCACTTCGGGGTCCTACCGCCGTCCCGGGCGGGGCGGCACGGCAGCCGGTCTGGCCGCGGGGGCTGGGCCGGCCGTGCCCTCCAAGCCCGGCAAGGCGGCAGTCGAACTGGCCTTGTGGCAAACGGCTGGCGAGCACTGCTCGGCCAATGAGCGCCGCGCCGACGAGGCCTCGCGCGACGTCGAGGCCTGGCTCAAATGCCGCTACATGCGAGATCGCTTGGGAGAAGAGTTTGCCGGCACGGTCAGCGCTGCGACATCCTTTGGCCTGTTTGTCCAGTTGGATGAGTTGTATGTCGAGGGGCTCATCCACATCACCGAATTGGGCGGCGAGTACTACCGCTTCGACGAGGTGCGACAGGAGTTGCGGGGTGAGCGCACCGGGGTGCGCTATGCCGTGGGTTCGCGCGTGCGGGTACAGGTCAGTCGTGTGGATCTGGACGGCCGGCGCATCGATTTCCGCATGGTCCGAGACGGCGTGGCAGACCCCGCTCGAGTGGGTTCAGGACCGCGTGGCAAGGCGGGGCCAGCCAAGGGTGCCAAGGCCGCGGGTGGATCCAAGGCAGGGCATCTCGCTCGGGAGGCTTCTGGTGCCTTGCCCGGCGGTGATGAGTCTGCGGCGGGAGCCCTGACTCCCGTGCAGGAGTGGGCCCACATTCAGCTCAGCGACCGTCAGCTTCGACAAGCCGCGCGCAAGGCGCGCGAGGCCGCCTCTGGCCGGGGCTTGGGGTCCGCGCGCAAGGCCAGCCCTGCGTCCAAGAGCAAGAAGACGTCCAAAGCCGTTGCTCCAGCCACGGCCGGGCGAAAGGCGGCTGCGACCAAAGCGGGCCGCAAGAGCGCCAAGAAGCGGGGTTGAGGCTGAGCCGGGCAAGGCTACGCGCCGTCGTTCAGGGCGCCGCGTAGTCGCTCATCGGCGGGCAGCTGCAGCTGAGGTTGCGATCGCCCCAGACGTTGTCCACACGGCCCACGGGGCTCCAGTATTTGTTGCGTCGCAGGCTGGCCAGCGGGTAAGCGGCCTCTTCCCGGGTGTAAGCGTGGGC
Organism: Betaproteobacteria bacterium; assembly: GCA_009923315.1. GTDB lineage: Bacteria > Pseudomonadota > Gammaproteobacteria > Burkholderiales > Burkholderiaceae_C > RFTU01. Next base: position 14,926 of record RFTU01000031.1, on the reverse strand, counting down.
CCATTCGGTGGCGCTGACCGCTTGCGCGGTGTGAGGCGCGTGCTTGAGTGGGTGATCATCCTGGGGCCACTGGCCCGTCTCAACTTTCGCGATCTCCTGTCGGATGGCGATCATGGCGTCGCAGAAACGGTCGAGTTCTTCAAGGGACTCGCTTTCAGTGGGCTCGACCATCAGCGTGCCGGCCACGGGGAAACTCAGTGTCGGAGCATGAAAGCCGTAGTCGATCAGGCGCTTGGCGACATCCTCGGCTGTCACGCCACTGCGCTCCTTCAGTGGACGCAGGTCCAAAATGCACTCGTGGGCCACCCCGCCACCGCGGAGGTGGGACAGGCCACTGCTGAAGTGGATGGCGTAGTGGTCGGCCAGACGCGCGGCCACATAGTTGGCCGACAGGATGGCCACTTCGGTGGCCGCCTGCAGCCCTTCTGCACCCATCATGCGCACATACATCCAGCTGATGGGCAGCACCGCGGCATTGCCCAGCGGGGCGGCCGATACGGCGCCCACGGGGGACTCCACGCCGGTGGCGGTGTGGTGGCCAGGCAGGAAGGGCTTGAGGTCTTCGACCACACACACGGGGCCCACGCCCGGACCGCCGCCGCCGTGGGGAATGCAGAAGGTCTTGTGCAGATTCAGGTGGCTCACATCCCCGCCGAATTCTCCTGGGGCAGCCACACCCACCAAGGCGTTCATGTTGGCGCCATCCACATACACACGCCCACCATGCTGGTGCACCAGGGCGCACAACTCCTTGACCCGCACATCGAACACGCCGTAGGTGCTGGGGTAGGTGATCATGATGGCGGCCAGGTTGTCGCTGTGCAGCTCACACTTGGCACGCAGGTCGTCCAGGTCCACATTGCCCATGTGGTCGCACTTCACCACCACCACGCTCATGCCCACCATTTGTGCGCTGGCAGGGTTGGTGCCGTGGGCCGACTCTGGAATCAGGCACACGTGGCGGTGACCCTGGCCACGCGCGCGCTGCCAGCCGCGGATGGCCAGCAGGCCTGCGTATTCACCTTGTGAGCCGGCATTGGGCTGCAGGCTGATGCCGGCATAGCCGGTGGCCTGGCTGAGCCACTTTTGCAGGTCGGCGTCCATCTGTGCGTAGCCAGCCAGCTGATCGGCCGGCGCGAAGGGGTGTAGACGAGCGAACTCGGGCCAGGTGATGGGGATCATCTCGCTGGTGGCGTTGAGCTTCATGGTGCATGAGCCCAGCGGGATCATGGTGCGATCCAGCGCCAGGTCCTTGTCCGACAGGCGCCGGATGTAGCGCAGCATTTCGGTTTCCGAGTGGTAGCGGTTGAAGACCGGATGCGTCAGAAAGGCGCTGCTGCGGCGCAAGTTCTCGGGGATGAGGCTTTCGATGCCTTTTTCGAAGATGTCGAATGCCGGCAACCAACCCCACAGGTTCAGCACATCCTGTCGTGTGGTGGTTTCGTCCAGACTCACGCCAATCATGGTGGCCGAGAGCCGGCGTAGGTTGGCGCCACCGACACGGGCGCGCCGCATGATGGCTTCGGTCTGCTCACCGGTGTCGATGGCCACGGTGTCGAAGGCGTGCGGGGTGATCCGCGCGTAGCCCATGTGGGTGAGGCCCTGGCGCAAGATGGCGGTGTAGGAGGCCACGCGCTGTGCGATCCGCTTGAGGCCCTGGGGCCCGTGGTAGACCGCATACATGCTGGCGATCACGGCCAGCAACACCTGTGCGGTGCAGATATTGGAGGTGGCCTTCTCGCGGCGAATGTGCTGTTCGCGGGTCTGTAGGGCCAGACGGTAGGCGGGGGCGCCGTGCGCATCCACGCTCACGCCCACCAGGCGACCGGGCATCGAGCGCTTGAACTCATCGCGGCAGGCCAGGAAGGCGGCATGCGGACCACCGGCGCCCATGGGCACGCCAAAGCGCTGGGTGTTGCCCACCACGATGTCGGCACCCCATTCACCTGGCGGCACCAGCAGCGTCAGGGCCAGCAGGTCGGTGGCCACGATGAAGGCGGCCTGCTGCTCGTGGGCCTTCACCACCACCTCACGCAGGTCGTGGATGAGGCCGGAGGTGGACGGGTACTGGGCCACCACGGCGAAGCAGTCGCCTTCCTGCATCAGGGCCGGCGCAAAGCCGACCTTCACCTCAATGCCCAGCGGCTCACAGCGGGTTCGGATGACCTCAATGGTTTGGGGGTGGCAATCACCGGCCACGATCAGGGTGTTGCTCTTGCTCTTGACGCTGCGCTTGGCCAGGGTAACGGCTTCAGCGGCGGCGGTGGCCTCATCCAGCATCGAGGCATTGGCGATGGCCATACCCGTGAGGTCGCACACCATGGTCTGAAAGTTCACCAGAGCTTCCATGCGACCCTGGGAGATTTCGGCTTGGTAGGGCGTGTAGGCGGTGTACCAGGCGGGGTTCTCCAGGATGTTGCGCAGGATGACGCCTGGGGTGTGCGTGTCGTGGTAACCCTGGCCGATAAAGCTGCGCAGTACCTGGTTCTTCTTGGCCAAGGCGCGCATTTCAGCCAAGGCCTGCGCCTCGGTAACCGGGGTCGGCAGGTCCATCACCTGACCGCGCGCGATGCTGCGTGGCACCACGGCTTCAATCAGCGCACGGCGCGAGGCTGCCCCGATGACCGACAGCATGCGGGCCTCGTCCGTTTCGAAGGGGCCTAGGTGGCGGGCACGGAACTCGGTGGCGTTTTCCAGTTCGCTCAAAGGGGTCAGGGCAGACATCAGCATGATGGGGTCGGCGTGTCAACGGAGTCGGGATGGGATCGGCGAGATGCGAGGCAAAGCCTGGTCGCTTGTCGCGGCATGGGCGGTGCCGGGTACGGAGGCGGCGATCGTCAGAGCGTCTTCAGCAGTTCGTCGTACGCGGTGCTGTCCATGAGGCCTTTGAGCTCCGCAGGGTTGGACAGCTTGACCTTGAAGAACCAGCCCGCGTCCAGCGGTGCGCTGTTGGCCAGCGAGGGGTCCTCGCGCAAGGCTTCATTGACTTCCACCACTTCGCCGCTGACGGGCATGAAGACGTCGGCGGCGGCCTTGACGCTTTCCACCACGCCGGCCACCTCGCCCTTTTGGAAAGTCTTGCCGACTTCGGGCAAGTCCACGAACACCACATCACCGAGTGCATCTTGCGCATGCACGGTGATGCCCACCACGGCGGCGGCGGTATCGGCGGAGTTGACCCATTCATGGTCGGCGGTGAACTGGATGCTCATGGTGGTCTTTCGTGGAGTGAGGTTGGAAGATGGGGGTACGACGTGTAGGCAGGCCTCACCGCCTGTAGCGGTGGGGTACGAAAGGCAGGGTGACCACGGTCATCGGCAGGCGCCTGCCGCGCACTTCGGCCTGCACCACCGTGCCGGCGGCGGCGTGGGCGGCATCGAGCCACGCCATGGCCACGGGTTGGTTCACGGTGGGGCCTAAGGTACCGCTGGTGACGCGGCCGATGACGCTGCCCTGCGCATCCTGCAGGACAACACCCTCGCGCACCGGCGCGCGCTCCTGGCCCAGCAGCCCCACGCGCTTTCGCCTGACGCCTTCTGTGAATTCCCGGCTGATCCGCTGGGCACCCGGGTATCCACCGGCGCGCTCGCCTCCTGGCCTGCGCACCTTCTGGATGGCCCATTGCAGGCCCGCCTCCACAGGGCTGGTGGTGGTGTCGATGTCGTGGCCGTACAGGCACAGGCCGGCTTCCAGGCGCAGGGTGTCGCGCGCTCCAAGCCCGATGGGTTTGACCCGCCCATCGGCCAAGAGCGCGCGGGCCAGGTCCTGGGCGTGGGCTGCGGGAACCGAGATTTCGAAGCCATCTTCACCGGTATAGCCGCTGCGGGTGACGAAGCATCGCGCGCCGGCCAGTTCGACGCAACGGCCCTGCATGAACCGCCATTCCGTCACGCCCGCGTGGAGCTTGGCCAGCACGCCCTCGGCTTGCGGGCCCTGCAGTGCCAACAGGGCGCGGTCTGGCAGGGGCTCGACTTGGCAGCGGGTGCCGATGTGTCGCTGCAGATGCGCCAGGTCGGCCTCCTTGCAGGCGGCGTTGACCACCAGCAGCAGATCACCCAGCCCATCGTCGGCGTGGGGCCGCACGATCATCAAGTCGTCGAGGATTCCGCCGTCATCCTGGGTGAAGAAGGCATAGCGTTGTTGGCCTGGCTGCAGGCCCACCACATCCACGGGCACCAGCGATTCCAGAGCCGCTGCGGCGTGGGGGCCGTCGAGTCGGATCTGGCCCATGTGGGACACATCAAACAATCCCGCCGCGCTGCGGGTGTGCCGGTGCTCAGCCATCACACCGGCCGGGTACTGCACCGGCATGTCGTAACCGGCAAAGGGGACCATGCGGGCACCGAGTTCGCGGTGCAGGGCGTTCAACGGGGTGCTCAGCAGGGCAGGCGCAGCAGCGGATTCGGACGACATGGCGGCCTTCGTTGGGCCGGGGGCACACCACGTTCGGCGCGCCCACGGGGGCTCGTTCAACCGCACGGCCGTCTGCCACCAGCAACCGGCCGTGCACCGGGCCCCCACTGTCCGCTTTACCTGAGAGATTCGGGGCACCGCACCATTCGGCCGATGACCCTTGCCCCTTCGGTGGGCGCGCTCTGGGCGGCTGGGCCACCGTGACGCACCTCTCTCCAGCGAGGAGGAAAGTCAGTCCTGGGTACCTGAGCGTTCGAGCCGCAGCTCTGCGCCTTCGGCGGCCGGCTCAACCGGCGCTCTCCTGACGACTTCAGTGTATCAGCCGGCGCTAAGATGGGGCGATGTCCACGCCTGCGGCCAACCCTTCGGACGCCCAACTGCGCGACTTGCTGCGCTCAAGCCGCTCCATTGCCGTGGTGGGCCTATCCGCCGATTGGAACCGCCCCAGCCACTTCGCCGCCAAGTACCTGCAGCAGCAGGGCTACCGCATCTTCCCGGTCAACCCCCGGTATGCGGGACAAGAGCTGCTGGGCGAGCGCTGCGTGGCCAACCTGGACGAGATCAAGGAACCGCTGGACATCGTGGATGTGTTTCGGCGAACCGAGGACGTGATGCCCCTGGCGCGCAGCGCGGTGGCCATCGGGGCCCGGTGCCTGTGGCAACAGTTGGGGGTGCTCAACGAAGAGGCCGCAGCGCTGGCCAGGCAGGCCGGTCTGGTGAGCGTCATGGACCGCTGCGTGAAGATTGAGCATGCGCGCTTGTTCGGGGGACTGAACTGGGCGGGCGTCAACACCGGTGTGATCAGCGCCCGGCGTCCGACATGAGCGAGCGCCGCTACCACCCCGAAACCTTGGCCATTCACGCCGGCCAGATTCCGGATGTGGCCACCGGTGCACGGGCCCTGCCGATCTACCAGACCACCAGCTTCGTTTTCGATTCCGCCGAGCACGCCGCGGCACTGTTCAATGCGCAGACCTTCGGCAACATCTATTCGCGCCTGTCCAATCCCACCGTGGCCGCGCTCGAGGAGCGGGTGGCTGCGCTGGAGGGCGGGCGCGCCGCGGTGGCCACCGCCAGCGGTATGGCCGCAGAGTCCTTGGCGCTGATGACGCTGCTCAACCGGGGCGACCACATCGTGGCGGCCGGCGCGCTGTACGGCGGCACGGTGACGATGCTGGCGGTGGACCTCGCGCGCTTTGGCATCGAGTGCAGCTTCGTCGACGGGAGGGACCCTCAGGCGTTTGCCGCGGCCATGCGGCCCCATACCCGCGCCGTGTTCGCCGAGAGCCTGGGCAACCCGAGCCTCGTGGTGTTGGACATCGCGGCAGTGGCTGAGGTGGCGCATGCGCACGGTGTGCCACTCATCATCGACAACACCGTGCCCAGTCCCGCGTTGTGCAACCCGATCGCCCATGGTGCGGATATCGTGATCCATTCGGCCACCAAGTACCTGGGCGGACATGGCACCACGCTGGCCGGCGTGGTGGTGGAAAGTGGCCGCTTCCCGTGGGACAACGGCAAGTTCCCGGGCATGACCGAACCCTCGGCCGGGTATCACGGCATCCGCTTCTTTGAAACCTTCGGCGACTTCGGCTTCACGATGCGATGCCGGCTGGAGGGGCTGCGGGTCCATGGGGCTGCGCTGAGCCCCATGAGCGCTTGGCAAATCCTGCAAGGGGTGGAGACACTGCCCCTTCGCATGGAGCGACATGGCGCCAATGCGCTGGCCGTGGCGACGTTCTTGCGCGCAGACCCGCGGGTGGCCTGGGTGAACTACCCTGGACTGGAGGATCACCCTCAGCATGCCCTGATGAAGCGGCAGATGAAGAACGCTTCGGGGCTATTGGCCTTTGGCCTGAAGGGTGGCTTGACGCACGGCGTACGATTCATTGAGGCGGTGCGCTTTCTCAGCCATCTGGTCAACATTGGCGACACGCGTACCTTGGTGAGCCACCCGGCCAGCACGACGCACCGCCAGCTGAGCCAGGAGCAGCAGCGCGCGGCCGGCGTCACGCCCGACATGGTTCGCCTGTCGGTGGGCATTGAACACATTGAGGACATCCTGTGGGACATCGATCAAGCTTTGGATCACGCCGTGCGGCCCTAGTGGCCCCGCTGGCCGTGATGGTCGCGCAAGCGGCCTGGGCAGCGGAGGGCATGTGGACGCTGGACAACTTGCCCCGCGCGGCTCTGAAGGCCGAGCACGGTTTCGAGCCTGATGCGGCTTGGCTGTCGCATGTCCAGCGCGCGGCGGTCCGGGTCGGCGGCTGCTCGGGCTCCATCGTGTCGGGCCAGGGACTGGTGATGACGAACCACCATTGCGTCACGCGCTGTCTGGCCGAGTTGTCCACGCGCCAGCGGCCGGTCAAGGCCGCGGGATTCCTGGCCCGCACGCCCAAGGACGAGTTGAACTGCACCGGCTTGGAGGTGTTGCAGCTGCAAAGTGAGCGGGATGTGACCGCCCAGGTGCAAGCCGCCACGCAGGGGCTGACCGGTGAGGCCTTTCAGAAGGCCGAGGATGCGGTGCGTGCCCGTCTGGCCCGCGAGTGCCAACAAGGCCAAGCCGCCACGCGCCGCTGCGACGTGACGGTGCTGTACCGCGGCGGACAATATGTCCTGCAGCAGTACGAGCGCTACAGCGATGTGCGGCTGGTCTGGGTGCCCGAAGATGCCATTGCCTCCTTCGGCGGCGACCCCGACAACTTCAACTTTCCGCGCTGGTGTCTGGATGCGGCCATGCTGCGCCTGTGGCGTGACGGGCAGCCCGTCAAGACCCCGGTGCACTTCCGAGTGGAGCCCGAGGGCCCAAAGGCCGGCGAACTGCTCTTCGTGCCTGGCCATCCGGGGCAAACCCAGCGCAGCCTCACGGTGGCCCAACTCGAGCGCGTGCGCGAGCGCCTGGCCACGCAGGGCATTCCGGCGGCATCGGAGTCACGTGGCTTGATGCACCTGCTGTCGCAGCGACCAGAGCCTACCCGCACCTGGGCCTTGCAGGCCATGGGCGGCATTGAAAACGGGCTGAAGGTGCAGCAGGGCCAGCTGCAGGCGCTGTTCACGCCTGACCTGTGGTCGATGAAGCAGGCCCAAGAGCAGTCGCTGAAGGCCCATGTTCAGGCCAAGCCTGAATTGCGCGCCCGCGTAGGCGACCCGTGGGCCGACATCGAGCGTGCCCAGCAGGTGCGCCGGGCCATGGAGCAGGAGGTGGGCTTGATTGCAGAAGGCGGTGCCTTTTCCGCGCCGCACTTCCAGTACGCGCGTACCCTGGTGCGCGGCCCCCTGGAGCGAGCCAAGCCCGATGGGCAGCGGCTGCGCGAGTTCAGCGAGAGTTCACTGCCGGCGATGGAGCGGCGCCTGAAGGCCAACACGCCGATGGACCTGGCATTTGAGCGCGAGCGGCTGGAATGGTCCCTCACGCGCATGCGCAGCGTGCTGGGGCCCGACCACCCTGTGGTGCGGCAGGTTCTGGGTGCGAGCTCGCCGGCGCAGTTGGCCACGCAATGGATTCAGGGGTCGAAGCTGCACGATGCGGCGGAACGGTCTCGACTGTGGGACGGTGGTGCGGCGGCTGTTGAGCTCAGTGCCGACCCATTCATTGCCCTGGTACGGGCGATTGAGCCTCATGCGCTGGCGCTGCGCGAGCGCTTTGAGGCTCAGGTGCAGGCCGTCGAGCGGCAGGCTGCACAGCGCTTGGCCCTGGCGCAGTTCGACCGCGATGGGCGCAGCCGCTACCCCGACGCCACGGGCACCTTGCGCTTGTCCTTTGGCACGCTCAAAGGTTGGCAAGAGGGCGCAGTGGCCGTGCCCACCCACACGACCGTGGCAGGCTTGCGCGGGCGCCACACGGGCGCCGCGCCGTTCGCTTTGCCGGCCAGCTGGCTGGTCCCCGGCGCCGCGATGGCCGGCGAAGTGCCCTTCAACTTCGTGACCGATCACGACATCATCGGTGGTAACTCAGGCAGCCCGATGATCAACCGCCAAGGTCGCTGGGTGGGCCTGGTGTTTGACGGCAACCGGCATTCCTTGGGGGGTTCGTTCTTCTACGACAGTCAGCTCAACCGAGCGGTCTCGGTGCATCCGGCTGCGATCCTGCAGTCCCTGCAGTTCGTCTACGGCGCCCGCGAACTGGCCGATGAGTTGCTCAAGGGCGAACCCCAGGCCCGCTGACTCTCGACGCTTGAGGTGAGGACATGAGCATCTACGAACAAGGCTTGGACCCCTGCGCTGCCAACCACGTGGCGCTGTCGCCGGTGAGCTTCGTCGAGCGCTCGGCCGAAGTGTTCGGTGACCTGCCGGCCGTGGTTCACGGCCAGCGCCGGTACAACTGGGCGCAGGTGCGTGAGCGCTCGGCGCGCTTGGCGGCCGCACTCCAGGCTCAGGGCGTCGAGCATGGCGACACGGTCAGCGTCATGCTGCCCAACACGCCGGAAATGGTCGAGGCCCACTATGCCGTGCCGGCCCTGGGGGCGGTGCTCAACACGCTGAATACGCGACTCGATGCCGCACTGCTGGCCTGGCAGATGAACCACTGCGAGGCCAAGGTGCTGCTGACCGACCGCGAATTCGCGCCGGTGGTGGCGCGTGCGCTGGAGTTGCTGCGCACCGAGCACGGCCGCCGTGTGGTGGTGGTGGACGTGTGCGACAGCGAGTACAGCGGCGAGGGTGTGCGCCTGGGGGAACTGGAGTACGAGGCTTGGTTGGCTGCGCATGAACCGTTGACGCGACTGCAAGGCCCGCACGACGAGTGGGATGCGATCGCGGTGAGCTACACCAGCGGCACCACCGGAGACCCCAAGGGGGTGGTGACGCATCATCGGGGCGCCTACCTCAACGCGGTGTGTAACGCAGCCACCTGGACGATGCCGCACTTCCCGAAGTACCTGTGGACGCTGCCGATGTTCCATTGCAACGGCTGGTGCTTCCCCTGGACGGTGGCCATGCTGGGCGGCACGCACGTGTGTCTGCGCAAGGTCGAGGCGGCGGCCATCTTGCAGGCCATTCGCGAGCATGGCGTGGACCACTACTGCGCCGCGCCCATCGTGCACTCGCTCATTTACAACGCACCTGAAGAATGGCGTGCCGGTATCGACCAACAGGTGCGTGGGATGGTGGCGGGAGCCGCGCCGCCGGCAGCCATGATTGAGGGCATGGCGCGCATCGGCTTTGACATCACGCACGTGTACGGTCTGACCGAGGTGTACGGGCCGGCCAGCGTCGCGGTCAAGCGTGCATCATGGGGCGCGGAGAACCTGTCCGAGCAGACCCGCCTGAACGGTCGCCAGGGGGTGCGCTATATGCTGCAAGAGGGTATGGCGGTGATGGATCCCCAGAGCATGATGGCCGTGCCCGCTGATGGGCAGTCCATGGGTGAGATCATGTTCCGAGGCAATATCGTGATGAAGGGGTATCTCAAGAACCCCAAGGCCACCGCAAAGGCCTTTGAAGGCGGATGGTTCCACACCGGTGACCTGGCGGTGATGGAGCCCGACCGCTACGTCAAGATCAAGGACCGCAGCAAGGACATCATCATTTCAGGAGGTGAGAACATCTCCTCCCTCGAGGTGGAAGATGCGCTGTACCGCCATCCGGCGGTGCTGGCCTGCGCAGTGGTGGCCAAGCCCGACCCCCGGTGGGGTGAAACGCCGCTGGCCTATGTGGAAACCAAGCCCGGCTCTGCCGTGACTGCCGAAGTCTTGATCGCCCACTGCAAGTCCCTGTTGGCCGGCTACAAGGTGCCGCGCGAGATCCGCTTTGAGGAAATCCCCAAGACCTCGACCGGCAAGATTCAGAAGTTCCAGCTGCGTGAACGGGCGAAGTCCCGCTCTGCCATTGAATGAAGGACCTCCACATGATGAGCATCGAAACCCCCATCGTGCTGCGCCATGACGACGGGCATGGCGTGACCACGCTCACCCTGAACCGCCCTCAGGCCTTCAACTCGCTCAGCGAAGAGATGCTGGCTGCTCTGCAGCGCGAGCTCGATGCGATGGCGGCCGATAAGGCGCTGCGCGTGGTCGTGATCGCCGCCAGTGGCAAGGCCTTTTGTGCGGGACACGATCTCAAGGAGATGCGCGCCCAGCCGTCACTGGAGTACTACCGCAGCCTCTTCAACCGCTGCGGCAAGGTGATGATGGCCATCCAGAAGTTGCCCGTACCGGTGATCGCCAAGGTTCAGGGCCTGGCGACCGCAGCGGGCTGTCAGCTGGTGGCCCAATGTGACTTGGCCGTTGCCTCCAGTGCGGCGCGGTTTGCGGTCAGCGGTGTGAACTTGGGCCTGTTCTGCTCGACACCCGGGGTGGCGTTGTCGCGCAACCTGTCGCGCAAGGCGGCCTTCGAGATGCTGGCCACGGGAGACTTCATCTCGGCCCAGGAGGCGCAGGCCAAGGGCCTGGTCAACCGCGTGGCGGCGCCCGAAGCGCTCGACGCTGCGGTTGAGGACTTGTGCGACTCCATCCTCAAAAAGCCACGTGAGGCACTGGCCATCGGCAAGGCCCTGTTCTATCGGCAGATCGAAAGCGGGATCGAAGCGGCCTACACCGACGCGGCGCACACCATGGCCTGCAACATGATGGACGGCAGCGCGCTGGAGGGTGTGCAAGCCTTCATCGACAAGCGGTCACCGGATTGGTCGACCACTCAACGGTGAGCTGATCAAAACCGACCTGGCGCCCATCGTGGGCAGCAAGACCCCCACACCCCGGGGCTGGCGACCGGCACACGCCTGAGCACGCGGCGCCGGGAGGGACTATTGTTCCGCGAACGCGCGCTCGATCACGAAGTCGCCTGGACGCGTGGTGTTGCCCTCCTGGAAGCCTTTGGACTCCAGCATGCGCTTGAGGTCCTTGAGCATGGCCGGGCTGCCACAAATCATCACCCGGTCGTGTGCCGGGTCCAAGGGGGGCATTGCCAAGTCCTCGAAGATCTTGCCCGATTCGATCAGCTCGGTGATGCGGCCCTGGTTGATGAACTCTTCACGGGTGACGGTGGGGTAATACTTGAGCTTGTCGCTGACCAGCTCGCCCAGGAACTCGTGCTCGGGCAGGTGCTTGGCCAGCAGATCGTGGTAGGCCAGCTCATCCACTTCGCGCACCCCGTGCACGAGGACCACCTGCTCGAAGCGATCGTAGGTTTCGGGGTCGCGCACGATGCTCATGAAGGGGGCCAGGCCCGTACCCGTGGCCAGCATGTACAGGCGCTTGCCGGGCAACAGGTAGTCGATCAGCAGGGTGCCCGTGGGCTTCTTGCCCACGATGATGCTGTCGCCTACCTGGATATGCTGCAAGCGCGATGTCAACGGGCCATCGGGCACTTTGATGGACAGGAATTCCAGATGCTCTTCGTAGTTGGCACTGACGATGGAGTAGGCGCGCAGAAGGGGCTTGCCGGCCACCTTCAAGCCGATCATCGTGAAGTGGCCGTTGGAAAACCGCAAGGCGGGATCGCGCGTGGTGGTGAAGCTGAACAGGCGGTCGGTCCAATGGTGGACCGTGAGGACTTTTTCTTCGTGCAAGGCGCTCATGGGCTCATTATCCCAAGATTGGATGACGACCCCGGCCAACCACGGACGCTGCACGGGCGACACAATCCAAGGCCATCAGGACCGATCCCGCGTTTGTGCGCCGCCCAGCGGGGATGGTCTGCGGCCCAGAGCAAGGAAAGGTAAACGCCCCATGACGGATCCAGATCCCCCCAGGGTCAACCCGGCCGAGCCGCGGTTGACCAGCCTCTCCCACGGAGGAGGCTGCGGCTGCAAGATTGCGCCCGGTGTGCTTGGCGAAATCTTGAAGGGCACCACCGCGATGCCCATCCCCCCGGAACTGCTGGTCGGGATTGAAACCGCCGATGACGCGGCGGTCTACCGGCTCAATGATGAGCAGGCGCTGATCGCCACCACCGATTTCTTCATGCCCATCGTCGACGACCCCTTCGACTTCGGGCGGATCGCGGCGACCAACTCCATCAGCGATGTGTACGCGATGGGCGGGCGGCCCATCATGGCTCTGGCCCTGGTGGGCATGCCCATCAGCGTGTTGTCGCCCGCCACCATCGGCAAGGTGCTCGACGGGGGCGCCAGCGTGTGTCGTGCCGCCGGCATTCCGATTGCTGGCGGCCACACCATCGATTCGGTGGAGGCCATCTACGGCCTGGTGGCACTGGGTCTGGTGCATCCCAAACGCGTGCGGCGCAATTCCGATTCACGCCCGGGCGATGTGCTGATCCTGGGCAAGCCGCTGGGCGTGGGTGTGATGAGCGCGGCGCTCAAGAAGGGCGAGCTGGGCGATGTGGGCTATGCCAGCATGATCGAGAACACCACCAAGCTCAACACGCCGGGGCCCGACCTGGCGGCATTGCCGGGCGTGCATGCCATCACCGACGTGACCGGTTTCGGCCTGGCCGGGCATGCGCTGGAATTGGCGCGTGGCGCGAAGTGCACCATCGAGATCGACTGGCCGTCTGTGCCCCTGTTGCCGGGTGTGCGCGCACTGGCCCAGCGGGGCTTCGTGACCGGGGCCTCCAATCGTAATTGGGCGGGCTACGGGGCGGAGATCGCCACACCGGCGGCCATGGCTGCTGAGGACCGGGCCTTGTTCACCGACCCGCAGACCAGTGGTGGTCTGCTCGTGTCCTGTGAGCCGGGAACGGTCGACGCGGTGCTGGACACCTTCAAGCGCCACGGCTTTGGTGACGCGGCGGTGGTGGGGCGTGTGGTGACTCGGGGAGAGGCTCCTCTGGTGGTGAACGGCTGACGCCGTTTGGTGATCATGCTGTATCCCCAATGAACAGGGCCCGCATCTGGCGGGCCCTTGTTCGTTCGGCGTGATCCGCCAGTGGGCTTACATCCCCGCGTAGTTCGGCCCACCGCCGCCCTCAGGCGTCACCCACACGATGTTCTGCGTGGGGTCCTTGATGTCGCAGGTCTTGCAGTGCACGCAGTTCTGCGCGTTGATCTGCAGGCGGTCGCTGCCATCCTCGTTCTTCACGAATTCGTACACGCCGGCCGGGCAATAACGGCTCTCGGGGCCCGCGTATGTGGCCAGGTTGTGCGCCACCGGCACCGAGGCGTCGCGCAGGGTGAGGTGAGCGGGCTGGTTTTCCTCGTGGTTGGTGTTGCTGACGAACACCGAACTCAGGCGGTCAAACGTGAGCTTGCCGTCGGGTTTGGGGTATTCGATCCTGGCGCATTGCGCCGCGGGCTTCAGGCGCGTGTGGTCGGCTTCAGTGCGGTGGAGGGTCCAGGGCGGGGCCTTGAAGCCCAACTTGGGCAGCAGCCACTGCTCAATACCGGTCATGAACGCGCCCACAGAGTTGCCCTTCTTGAACCACTGTTTGAAGTTCTTGGAGCCCAGCAGTTCCTCGTGCAGCCAGCTGTCCTCGAAGGCCTTTACGTAGGCCACGAGCTCATCGTGCGAGCGGCCGGCCGACAGGGCCTCCACGATGGCCTCGGCGCACAGCATGCCGCTCTTGATGGCCGCGTGCGAGCCCTTGATACGCGCGGCGTTCAAATAGCCCGCATCGCAGCCCACCAGCGCGCCGCCGGGGAACACCGGCTTGGGTAGGCTGAGGAGGCCGCCGGCGGTGATCGCCCGCGCGCCATAGCCGATGCGCTTGCCGCCTTCGATGTGCGCGCGGATGGACGGATGCGTCTTCCAGCGCTGCATTTCCTCAAAGGGCGAAAGCCAAGGGTTCTCGTAGTCCAGCCCGGTGACGAAGCCCAGGGTCACCTGGTTGCCTGGGAGGTGGTAGAGAAAGCCGCCGCCATAGGTCTGGCTGTCCATGGGCCAACCGGCGGTGTGCACCACCCGTCCGGGCTTGGCCTTGTCGGCCGGCACTTCCCAAAGCTCCTTGATGCCGATGGCGTAGCTTTGCGGGTCCTTGCCAGCGTCGAGCTTGAAGTGCGCGATCAACTGCTTGCCCAGGTGACCGCGCGCGCCTTCGGCGAACACGGTGTACTGGCCGAGCAACTCCATGCCCAACTGAAAGCCCTCATGTGGCTGGCCGTCCTTGCCCACACCGAGGTTGCCCGTGGCCACGCCCCGCACACGGCCGTGTTCGTCATAAAGCACTTCGGCAGCGGTGAAGCCAGGGAAGATCTCCACGCCCAGGCTCTCGGCGTGCGCGCCCAGCCACTTGGTGACCGCACCCAGGCTGATCACATAGTTGCCTTCATTGTGCAAGCAGCTCGGCACAAGCCAGTCGGGTGTCTTGGTCGCGCCGGTTTCGGTCAGGAAGAGAACCTCATCGCCGGTGACGGGCTGGCTCAGGGGCGCTCCCTGTGCTTTCCAGTCGGGGATCAATTCGTTGATGGCGCGCGGGTCCATCACCGCCCCGGACAGGATGTGGGCACCGGGCTCCGAGCCCTTTTCCAGCACCACCACACTGATCTCCTTGCCCTTCTCAGCAGCCAGTTGCTTCAGGCGAATGGCGGTTGACAGGCCGGCAGGGCCTGCACCGACGACGACCACGTCGTAGGCCATCGATTCGCGCGGGCCGAACTGTTCGAGCAGGGCTTGGGGGG
>RFTU01000004.1 GCA_009923315.1 Betaproteobacteria bacterium | reverse complement strand
TGGTGCGGTCCCGGTGGCCGCACAGCCCGTGCCCACCGCGCCCGCGCACACCGCTGCCTCCACGGCACCCGGCACGAAGGGGCCGGTCGTGCTGGAAGCCCAGAGGCTGCAGGGCGTGCCCGACGGCACGACCGAAGCCCAAGGTGAGGTGCGGCTGGGCCAAGGCGCGGTGCGGATGGACGCCCCCCACTTGCGCTTCGACGCATCCAGCCGTGTCGTGTCCATCGATGGCGACGGCGTGCGTTGGGCGCGTCTACGCGACCGACTGCAAGGTGACTCGGGCACATTCGACCTGGACCGATCCGCCGGCGAGTTCCGCCAACCCTTCTTCTTCTTCGCTCAGCCCATGGCCGGCGGCAGCGGTTCGGTGCTGCGCATCCTGGACGCCCAGCGCATGGAAATCCGCGATGCCCGCCTGACCAGTTGCCTGGCCGACGATGCCGGACGACCCTTGCGTGACGCCGGTGCACGGCCAGGTGTGACGCGGGCGCCGGCTTCGCTGCCGATGCTGTCGGACCAGCCGCAGCAGGCCCTGGCCCAGCTGGCGGCGGCGCCGCCCCTGGCCCCGCCCCCGCGGGCGGACACCGCGCCAGGTTGGGAGTTGCGCAGCCCGCGCATCCTGTTGGACTTCGAGCGCGAGGAAGGCGTGGCCGAAAACGCGCAGGTGCACGTCCTGGGTCTTCCCCTGATGGTGCTGCCGCGTCTGACCTTCCCGTTGGGCGACGCGCGACGCAGCGGCTGGCTGCCACCCCTGGCACGCGCCGACACACGCAGCGGCTTTGAAGTCAGCGCCCCCTACTACCTGAACCTGGCGCCGAACTACGATGCCACGGTCACGCCCATCGTGGCCACGCGGCGCGGCCCCAGTGTGGAACTGGAATGGCGCCAGATGGGTGTCGAACAAGCGGGGCTGCTGCAGTTGCACCACCTGCCGCAGGATCAGGTGTTGGAGCGCTCCCGCAGCGCGCTGTATTGGCAGCAGCAGTGGCGGGCCGCCGGGGTGCAGTTCCGGACCGAAGGCCTGCGGGTGTCGGACGACGACTACTGGAAGGATTTCGCCCACACCCAAACGTTTCAGCGGCGCACATTCACCGTCTTGGACGCAGCCGAGGGGCTGAACGCCGAACGCATCCAGGCCAATCTGCAGCCTCGATTGTTGGCGCAGTCTGCACAGGCCGAGCGCCCCTGGCAGTGGGGCGCGGCCACGGGCCTGGCCTACGCCCGCGTGCAGCAGTGGCAGGTCCTTCAGGGCACGGACCCCAACGGCGCCTTCATCTCGCCGTACCAGCGCAGCCCCCAGGTCGGGTTGACGGCGCAGGCCCTGGCCTGGGGCGGGTTGGACATGTCCCTGGAGACGGAAGTCAACCGCTTCACGAGACCGGACATGGCCGTTGATCTGGCACCTCAACTGCGCAATGGCCAACGCTGGCATGCACTGGCCACCGTCAGCCGGCCCTGGATCACCGCCGCAGGCTGGGTCATTCCCAAGCTGACCCTGAACACCGCGAGTTACCGCTTGGACGCCGCACCGTCCTTGCCTGGTGCGGTGAGCATGGCTGGCGAGGCCTTGTCGCGCACCATCCCCACGCTGAGCGTGGACGGCGGGCTCAATTTCGAGCAGCGCTGGCGCCTTGCAGACCGCAACCTGGTGCAGACGCTGGAGCCTCGGGTGGTGTATGTCAACACGCCCATGCGTGACCAGCGCAGCCTACCGAACTTCGATGCGGCGCCCAAGGAGTTCAACAGCACCTCCATCTTCAGCGAGAACGCGTTCTCGGGCATCGACCGCGTGTCCGATGCGCACCAGGTGACCATCGGCATGACCACGCGTTCCTTGGATGCGGCCACCGGGGCCGAGTGGGTTCGCGGCTCCATCGTTCAGCGCGTGCAATTCCGGGACCAGACGACGACCCCAGCCGGCAGTGTGTCCAACCAACGCTTGTCGGATGTGCTGCTGGCCGCCTCGGTGGGCCTGAGCCCCACCTGGGGCGTGGACAGCACCGTGCAATACAGCCCCGACCTCGGACGCACGACGCGATCGGTGCTCACCCTGCGCTACCAACCCGCGCTCAACACCACGCTCTTGACGTCCTACCGCTACGCGCGCGACCTGGCGGAAACCGTGGAAGTGCGGGCGAACTGGCCTCTGTACCGGCGCCTGAACGCGGCTGCGGCCGGCACGGGCAGCCAGGACTGCACCCTGTTGGTGACCGGCGCCACACGGCTGAACTACAACACGCGCGAGGGCAAGCTGGCCGACAGCCTGCTGGGCCTGGAGAGCGACGCCGGCTGTTGGATCATGCGGCTGGGTGTGCAGCGGCAATCCACTGGTGTGACCGAAGTGGTCACCCGGCTGATCTTCCAACTGGAGTTGTCGGGACTGACGCGTTCACGCGCCAATCCCCTGCGCTTCTGATCCTGCCCTGGCGGCATGGACGACAATAGTGGCACGATGAATGCTCGGATCTCCATGGGCCCCACGGCCCCCTTCGCCGGCCTGGCCGTATCGACCCATTCGACCCTATCGGCCACATCGACCGCCACGGCCGGATGGGCCCGGCGGCTGATGGCCCCTGCCCTTTGGGCCGGCCTGGGGCTGGCGGCCGCCGCGGCCACCGCGCAACCCACCGTCAAACCGCGCATGGCCGACTACATCGTGGCCGTCGTGAACCAAGAGTCTGTGACCGCCTTCGAGGTCCGCCAACGGGTGCAGCGCATCCAAGCCGAAGCGCAGCGCGCGGGCGCCGTGGCGCCCGAAGCCGGTCAACTCGAGCGCGAGGTGCTGGACTCGCTGATCGATGAGCGAGCCATCCTCAGCCAGGCGCGCGAGGGCGGCATCCGGGTGGACGATGGTGACGTGGACCGCGCATTGGCCAACATCGCCGCCCAGAACCAGATCTCGGTGGTGACCCTGCGCGACCGCATGGTGTCCGAGGGCATGGACTTCAACCGCTTTCGCTCCAACGTGCGCGAGCAGATCATCGTGGAGCGGATGCGCGAGCGCGAGGTCTCCCAGCGCGTGCGCATCACCGACACCGAGGTCGAGGACTACATCGAAAAGCAGCGCGGCCAGCGGGCCGGTGAGGTCGAGTACAACATCGCCCAGATCCTCATTCCCGTGCCCGAGGGCGCATCGGCCGCGGTGTTGTCCGAGCGCCGCGCACTGGCCGACGCCGCCATGGCCCGGGTGCGTGGCGGCGAAGACTTCGCTGCGGTGGCCAAGGCGGTTTCACAGGATGCCAACCGCGAGCGCGGCGGCGAGATCGGCCCGCGCCCGGCCGACCGCCTGCCCGACCTGTTCCTGGAAACCGTGCGGCCCTTGAAATCGGGGGCGGTGGCGCCGGCCGTGGTCCGCAGCGGCGCAGGGTTTCACATCCTCAAGCTCATCGAACGACGCGACGGGGCCGCCTTTCGGGTCACGCAAACGCGGGCACGTCACATCCTGCTGCGGGTGAACGACGCCAGCAACCGCGATGCGGCGGTGCGCCAGATGCGCGAGTGGCGCGGCCAGATCGAGCGCGGTGCCCGCCGATTCGAGGACATCGCACGCGAGCGTTCGGAAGACGGCAGCGCCTCCTCAGGCGGCGATCTGGGCTGGGCCTCACCGGGACAGTTCGTGCCGGAATTCGAGCAGGCCATGAATCCGCTGCCCCCCGGAGGCCTGTCCGAGCCGGTGGTGTCCCGCTTTGGCGTGCACCTGATCCAGGTGGTGGAGCGCCGTGAGGTGGCGCTGGACAACAAGCAACTGCGCGATCAGGCGCGCGCGGCCTTGCGCGAACAGAAGTTCGAAGAGGCCTATGGTGAATGGCTCAAGGAGATGCGCTCGCGCGCTTATGTCGAGCGCCGCGAGGCGCCCCAACTCTGAGCCGAATGGCGCACACCGCACGCAAGCGTTTCGGTCAGCACTTTCTGACCGATGAAGGCGTGATCCACGACATCGTGCGGGCGATTGCGCCCGAGCCCGGGCAGGCGCTGGTGGAGATCGGGCCAGGCTTGGGCGCCTTGACCGCTCCGCTGCTGCATCGCTGCAAGGCGCTGACCGTGATCGAACTCGACCGTGATCTGGCCGAACGGCTGCGTCAGCGCCCGGGGCTGACGGTGGTCCAGGCCGATGTGCTGACGGTGGACTTCGGGGCCTTGGCCGATGCCGCGGGGCAGCCTCTGCGCGTGGTGGGCAACCTGCCCTACAACATCTCCACCCCCATCCTGTTTGCGCTGCTGCCGTGGGCGCACCGCATCGCCGATCAGCACTTCATGCTGCAGAAGGAGGTGGTGGCGCGCATGGCCGCGCGGCCGCAGACCGGCGACTATGGGCGGCTGTCGGTGATGTTGCAGTGGCGCTTCAAGGTCGAGCCGCTGTTGGAGGTCCCGCCAGACGCGTTCGACCCGCCGCCACGGGTGGACTCCAGCGTGGTGCGCCTGGTGCCACGCACCGAGGCCGCGCCTTTGGAGGCCACCCTGTTCGAGGAGCTGGTGCAGGTGGCGTTCTCGCAGCGGCGCAAGCTCCTGCGACACACCCTGGGGCGCTGGCTGGACACGCGCGGGGCGGCCGGTGGCTTCGACTTGCAGCGCCGCGCCGAAGAGGTGCCGGTGGCCGAGTACGTCGACCTGGCGCTATCGCTTCAGGCGCTCAAGCGGCATTGAGCCACATGGCGGTGTCGAAGGCACTGCTCATCATCGGCATGTTGGCGCTGAACGAAGGGCCGGAGCTGGTCTTGGCGGCGGGCTTGGGCTTGGCCTCGGCCATCGGCGCCGGCGTTTCCGCCACCTTGTCCCAAGCGGTGTTGTCCGAGTGGGACACCGCAAACGAGTAGAAGCAGCGGAAGGGAATCTTGCGCTCGGCCCAAAAATCGGCTGCGTCGCGGAAGACGTCGAGCAACTGCTCACGCGCTTCACGGTCGAAGCCCCGGTTGTCGGGCAACTGCTCCAGCACCACCACGAACCCGCGCTGCGAACCGGCCTTGTGAACCAGATCGGTCATGCAGTCGTACAGGGCGTCGAGGTTCTTGCCGAAATGCGCCGGGAACAGGAAGGCCTGCGCAATCAACTCGAGCACCTCCTGTTTGGACTGTGCCTCGGTCACGTTCGCATAAAGAAAGTGGTGCCCCGCGTCCTGCGCGGCGCGCATCAGGTCGTCCACCCGGTAGGCGCGGATGGCCTGCACGATGTTGGGACGGACGGTCTGCAGCAACATGTTCTTCTTCCTCCGGAAAACTTCAGCCAAAGAGCATCACGGTGATCACGGTGCGATGCGGGTGAAGCTCGCGTAGTGATCGGCCGTGTAGTAGCAGACTTCAGGGCGCACCGGCGGTTCACCGCCACACACGATCCGCCGCGCACCCCGGTTCTTGGCCTTCGGCGTTTCGACCGTGTATTCACGGTAGAAACCCCGGGGCTTGCCGGGTAACAGGCGTTCGCGGTTGCCGAACACGGTGCCGTCCTTGTCGTGCGGGAAGGGCCCGCCCGACAAGATCAAGCGATGGGTGTCACGGGCTTCCTGAGGCAAGGCCTGCAGGCTGACCGAGGGCCATTCGAGGACTGCAGGATCGGTCTTGGCCAGGGCAGCAGGCGCCACGGACCCCGCCACGCCCCAACACAGTGCCAACGCCCACACACCGCGAAGGCGCCCCAGGGACCGGCGAGGAACCCGGTTGGCGCCCGCATTCGCGAGAGCCAACCCCCACGGACGGGACACCTGGGCCGACGATGGTCCGACGGTCGAAAACACGGGATAACCCTTAATCTGACTGCCCCCATGATAGCGAGGGTGGGTCAAAACGACAAGCCAAGACCCTGTGTCGATCGGAAAATTAGAGTTATCAGTGGTTACTTACTTCTCAAGAACCATCAACTGATCAAGGAATGCACCGAGTTGGTGCTATCGAAGCCCGTTCGCATCGGCCACGGTCAGCGCGGTGAGGTTCACGATGCGGCGCACGGTGGCCGAGGGCGTGAGGATGTGCACGGGCTTGGCAGCACCCAAGAGCACCGGCCCGATGGCGATACCCCCGCCGGCCGCGGTTTTCAGCAGGTTGTAGGCGATGTTGGCGGCGTCGATGTTGGGCAGCACCAGCAAGTTGGCCTCACCCGAGAGGGTGGTGCGCGGCATCAGGGCCCTTCGGGCCGCACTGTCCAGGGCCAGGTCACCGTGCATCTCACCGTCCACCTCCAGCCACGGCGCCTGCTCACGAAGCAGCGACAAGGTCCGGCGCATCTTCACCGCCGAGGGGTGGTCGCTGGTCCCGAAGTTGGAGTGGCTCAGCAGCGCCGCCTTGGGCTGCACGCCAAATCGGCGCACTTCCTCGGCGGCCATGGCGGTGATCTCGCACAACTCTTCGGGCGTGGGATCGTCGTTGACATGGGTGTCCACGAGGAACACCTGGCGCCCGGGCAGCATCAGGCCGCTCATGCAGGCGTAGACCGGCACATCCTGAGGCGTGGCCAGGCTGCCGCCCTTGCGCCGACCGATCACCTGGTTGATGTAATACAGGTGCTGCTGCGTGGTGCCCCAGGTGCCGCACAGCATCCCGTCCACATAGCCCTTGTGCAGCATCATGGCGCCGATCAGGGTGAGCCGGCGGCGCATCTCGATCTTGGCCATCTGCACGGTGATGCCCTTGCGGTCGGTCATCGCGTGGTAGGTCTGCCAGAAGTCGCGGTAGCGGTCGTCATGCTCGACATTGACCACCTCGTAGTCGCGGCCCTGCTTCAGTCGAAGCCCGAACGCCTCCACGCGCTGGGCAATCACCGCCGGGCGCCCGATCAGGGTGGGGTGGGCCAGGTTTTCGTCCACCACCACCTGCACGGCGCGCAGCACGCGCTCTTCCTCGCCCTCGGCATAGGCCACGCGCTTGTTCGTGGCGCGCTTGGCGATGTTGAAGATCGGCTTCATCATGGTGCCGGAGGCATACACGAAGGCCTGGAGCTTCTCCCGGTAGGCGTCAAAGTCCTTGATGGGGCGGCGGGCCACTCCCGAGTCCGCAGCCGCCTTGGCCACGGCCGGGGCGATCTTCATCATCAGGCGCGGATCAAAGGGCTTGGGGATGAGGTATTCCGAGCCGAAGCTCAGGGTTGCGCCGGCATAGGCGGCCGCCACCACTTCGCTTTGTTCGGCCTGCGCCAACTCCGCAATCGCGTGCACCGCGGCAATTTCCATCTCCGCTGTGATGGTGGTCGCGCCGCTGTCGAGCGCGCCTCGGAAGATGTAGGGGAAGCACAAGACGTTGTTGACCTGGTTGGGGTAGTCCGTGCGGCCGGTGGCCATGATGGCGTCATCGCGCACGGCCTTGACCTCGTCGGGCATGATTTCCGGCGTGGGATTGGCCAGCGCGAAGATCATCGGCTGGTCGGCCATCTTGGCCACCATCTCGGGCTTGAGCACACCCCCGGCGGACAGGCCCAGAAAGGCATCGGCGCCTTCGATGACCTCGGCCAGGGTGCGCATCGGGGTTGGCTGGGCGAATTCGGCCTTGTCGGGGTCCATCAGTTCGGTGCGGCCCTTGTAGACCACACCGGCCAGGTCGGTGACCCAGATGTTTTCGCGGGGCAAGCCGAGCTTGACCAGCAGGCCCAGGCAGGCCAAGGCGGCTGCACCGGCACCCGACACCACCAGCTTGACCTTGCGGATGTCTTTGCCCACCACTTTCAGGCCGTTGAGGAAGGCCGCGCCCACCACGATGGCGGTCCCGTGCTGGTCGTCGTGGAAGACCGGGATCTTCATGCGCTCGCGGAGTTGGCGCTCGACATAGAAGCAGTCCGGCGCCTTGATGTCTTCGAGGTTCACGCCGCCGAAGGTGGGCTCGAGCGCGGCGATCACATCCACCAGTTTGTCGAGGTTCTTCTCGTTGACCTCGATGTCAAACACATCGATGCCGGCAAACTTCTTGAACAGGACGGCCTTGCCTTCCATGACCGGCTTGGCGGCCAAGGGGCCGATGTCGCCAAGACCCAGTACCGCGGTGCCGTTGGTGATCACCGCCACCAGGTTGCCGCGTGAGGTGTAGCGGAAGGCGTTGTCGGGGTCGGCCACGATCTCCTCGCAGGCCGCGGCCACACCCGGGGAATAGGCCAGGGCCAAGTCGCGCTGGTTGACCAACTGCTTGGTGGCGGCGATGGCGACTTTGCCGGGCGTGGGGAACTCGTGGTACTCGAGCGCCGCACGGCGCAATTCGGCTCGCATTTCTTCGGGAGTGGGCATGTCGGGTCCTGCTGGCGCCCGCCTGACGGCCGGCATCGCGAGATTGTGCACCTGCGGTGCCCGGCTGACGGCTCGGTTTGTGCGGATCGCGCCGGGCGGTCGGCTGGACCATACTCAGACCGTGAAACTCGATTTCCTGCGAGCCGCCGGCTCCCCGGGCGCCGGCGGCCCCTGGCCGGCTGCGCCCGCCGGTGCCCTGCCGCGCTGGCTGCTGTGGAGCGCGTTGGTGGGACTGCTGGTGGTGGGACAGAGCCTGCTGGTCATGCTGACCCTGCGCTACGAGGACAGCCGCGCCATGGACCGCGCCGAGGCGGTGGCCGCATCGGCCGCACAGGGTGTGCGGCGCCTGGCCATCCAACGCTTGCAAGCGGTGCAGGGCTTGCAGTGGTCGGTCGAACCTGCGGACTGGACGGCTCAAGCCCGGCAAATGCTGGCGCGCGTGCCGGAGATCGCGCGGCTGGAGCGGCGCAATGCCCAGGGGCGCATCGTGAGCGCCGTGGACAGTCCACTGGGTCAACCCCTGTTCGGTCTGAAGGCCCGGGACCTGCTGCGCATGGACAGCGACCAGGCCTGTGCGGCTGCGCTGGGGACGCTGAGCCCGCAGTTCTCACGCTCGTATTTCGTGCCACTGCCAGGGGGGGCGGGACTGGAAGTGTTGGACGTGTGCCTGCCCGAGCAGGAAGCCGGCCGAGCCTCCGGTTTCTCGGTGGCCACCGTGCCTTTGGAGCAGCTGCTGGAGGCCGTAGCGCCGCAGGACAACCGCTATGAAATCACCTTCGTGGAGCCCGATGGCGCCCGGCTGGCTCGACACGGCGCAGCGCGGGGCCAGGGGCTTTATGTGGCGCGCCGGCCGGTCGATCTGCCAGGCGCGGTCGTGGAGATCAAGGTCGACGACACGCTGGGGCGGCCAGGCCTGTTGCCCAATGTGACCACGGCCCTGGTGCTGGGCCTGTCGATCGCGCTGACGGTGGTGGTGATCCTGCTGCTGCGCGACATGCGCCGGCGAAGCGCCGCGGAGCAGGCCCTGGCCGAGTCACTGGGTTTTCGCAAGGCCATGGAAGACTCGCTGAACACCGGACTGCGCGCGCGCGACCTGGACGGGCGCATCACCTATGTGAATCCGGCCTTCTGCAGCATGGTGGGGTTTTCGGCGCCGCAACTCTTGGGCAGTGGCGGACCGGGCGGGGCCTTGCCGCCTTATTGGCCGCCCGAGCGGGTCGAAGAATACAGCCGGCGACAGTCCACGCGACAACTCCCGCCACCAGCGGCCGGGGCGGGCGCCACGAACCCCCTGCCTGCTCGCACGCTGGCCAGCGCCCCCGCAAGCGAGGCGGCCCCAGCCGAAGGCCTGCCCGCCACGCTACAGGGCTTTGAGACCGTGTTCATGCGCGCCGACGGCGAACGGTTTCCCGTGATGATCTAC
Source organism: Betaproteobacteria bacterium (assembly GCA_009923315.1). Lineage (GTDB taxonomy): Bacteria > Pseudomonadota > Gammaproteobacteria > Burkholderiales > Burkholderiaceae_C > RFTU01. The sequence goes on along the minus strand of RFTU01000004.1, from coordinate 59,559 downwards.
GAAGCGCCGCTGGTGGATGGGGCGGGACAACAGACGGGCTGGATGAGCGCGGTGCTGGATGTGAGCGAACGCCAGCGCAACGAGGAGCTGGCGCGGCAACAGCAGGAGCGGCTGCAGGCCACGGCACGGCTGGCCACCATGGGCGAGATGGCTTCGCTGCTCAGCCACGAGCTGAACCAGCCGCTGGCGGCCATTGCCAGTTACGCCAGCGGTTGCCAGAACCTGCTGGCCGATCCGGATCCGCACACCCTGCCCCTGTTGCGCGAGGCCGTCACCCGCATGGGCGAGCAGGCCGAGCGCGCCGGGCGCGTGATCAAGAGCGTGCACGACTTCGTCCGCCGCCGTGAGCAATTGCGCGAGACGGTTGCCGTGCAGCAGCTCCTGGAGGGCGTGCTGCCGCTGGTGCGGCTGCAGGCGCGCAAGAGCGGCGCGCGGGTGGAGGTGCACGAACACCCCCCAGGCCTGAAGGTGCAGGTGGACCGCACCATGCTGGAGCAGGTGCTGCTGAACCTGACCCGCAACGGCATCCAGGCCATGGAGCGCGACACGCCGCTGCCGCAACGCGTGTTGCATCTGGATGTCCGAGGCCTGCCCAACGGACGGGTTCAGTTCGAGGTGCAGGACAGCGGCCCGGGTATCGCGCCCGATGTGGCCGCCCAACTGTTCACCCCTTTCTTCACCACCCGCGCCGATGGCATGGGCCTGGGCCTGAGCCTGTGCCGCACCGTGGTGGAGCAGCATGGCAGCACCTTGGAGCACGATGTCGCCGGCCCCGGTGCGCCGCAGACCGGCTGCCGCTTCCGGTTCACCGTGCCGCGTGCGGGAGATACTTCGGACTCGCAGCCGCTGCCTGCGATTGAACGACCGTCCCCGCCATGACCGCCGCCCCCAACACCACCGCCAGCCTGGGCCTGCCCGTGGTGTACCTGGTCGACGATGAAGCGGTGGTGCGCGAGGCGCTGGCCTGGCTCTTGCGCAGCCGTCGACTGCTCAGTGAAGGTTTTGCCAGTGCAGAGGCCTTCGAGGCCCACCTGCCTCCGCCCGCGGGCGCTGCCGTGGACCCGCCGGCCAACGCGCCGGGTGCCGCAGGCCCGAGCCTCCAGGAGTGGCCACGCAGCCCATCGTGCCTGCTGCTGGATGTGCGCATGCCTGGCATGAGCGGGCCGGAGTTGTTCGAACGCTTGGCCGCTCGCGGCTTGCTCGGACGCCTGCCGGTGATCTTTCTCACTGGACACGGCGATGTCCCCACGGCCGTGGGCGCGGTCAAGCGCGGCGCCTTCGATTTCGTGGAAAAGCCTTTTTCGGACAACGCCCTGGTGGACCGCATCGAACAGGCCCTGGCGCTGAGCGCTCGGGCCTTGTTGGCCGAGCGTGCCGTGCTGACCATGCGCACGGCCCTGCAGGAGTTGACCGAACGCGAGCGTGAGGTGATGAGTCTGGTGATGGAGGGTCTGCCCAACAAGCTGATTGCCGATGAGCTGGACATCTCGGTGCGGACCGTTGAAGTGCACCGCTCGCGCGTGTTCGACAAGATGGGCGTGAAGTCGGCGGTGGAGTTGGTGAACCTGATGAACGCGCATCCACCCTTGCGGGCGCAGTGGGCTGCACGCCCAGGTGCATCGGGCGCCCGCGGGCGCGATGCGGGCGCGTGAACGGGACCGTGGAGCCTGATCGATGGCCTTGGGCGAATTCGAACTGATCGAGCGCATCCTGCGCCGTCCGCAGGACGCGCGTCGAGACCGCGTCGTTCTGGGCGGCGGCGACGACTGCGCGCTGCTGCAGGTGCACGCCGGCGAGCAGTGGGCGGTGAGCACCGACACGCTGGTGGAAGGCCGCCACTTCCTGTCCACGGTCGACCCTGTGGCCCTGGGTCACAAGGCCCTGGCGGTGAACCTCAGCGACCTGGCCGCCTGTGGCGCGCAACCACGAGCCTGCACGCTCAACCTCACCCTGCCCCGCGCAGACGAGTCGTGGTTGAGGGCCTTCGCCCAGGGCTTTTTCGCCCTGGCCGATGCCCATGGCATCGTGCTGGCAGGCGGCGACACCACCGGTGGGCCGCTGAACATCGCGGTCACGGCGATGGGTACCGTACCGGCGGGTGAGGCGCTGTTGCGTTCAGGCGCCGTGGCCGGTGACGACCTGTGGGTCAGCCACCCGCGGGAAGGCGGGCTCGGCATCGGTGACGCCCGCTTGGCGTTGGAGGTCTTCAGGGGGCGCACCGGCCTGCCGCAGGGCGGCTTGGAGGCCGTGCGTGAGCGAATGGAGTGGCCGCAGCCACGTGTGGCCCTGGGGTTGGCGATGAGGGGCCTCGCACACGCGGCCATCGACCTGAGCGACGGGCTGATCGGTGACCTGGGGCATGTGCTCAAGGCCAGCGGCGTGGGCGCCCAGTTGTGGTGGGCGGCCTTGCCGCGCAGCCACTGGCTTGCCCTTCAAACGCCCGCGCTGCAGCGTGACTGCCTGCTGGCCGGGGGCGACGACTATGAGCTGCTGATCAGCGCGCCCGCTTCCTGCCGCCACCAGCTACCGGATCACGCCGCCCAGTGCGGCCTTGCGCTCAGCCGCATCGGCCAAGTGGTGCAGGGTTCGGGTATACGGGTGTTCGATGACGAGGCCGCCTGCGCAGCCGGCGCACCCGCCTGGCCCTCGGAGCGGTTGCCGCACAGCTTTGATCACTTTCGCGATGGGTCGGACAGTGGCTCGGGCTCAGGCTCGGGCTCGGGCGGTCGAATGGGCGGGCAGGGCAGCCCGTGAACGCAGACCCGACTCCACCCGTGGACTCATCCGCACCTGCGGCGGCCGCACCCGGGCGCCGTCCCACCGCGCGCTTCATGTTGGGCCACCCGGCGCGTGCGATGGCGCTGGGACTGGGCAGCGGGCTGTCCCCCTTCGCCCCCGGCACGGTGGGCACCTTGTGGTCCTGGGTCAGTTTTCTGGTGCTCGAGCCGTTCCTGGACGATGCCCAGTGGTGGTGGCTGATCGCCGTGGGCATCGGCGTGGGTGTGTGGGCCTGTACCCGAACAGCGCGGGAGCTGGGGATGGCCGACCCCTCCTGCATCGTGTGGGACGAGATCGTGGCGTTCTGGATCGTGCTGCTGATGATCCAGCCCGCCTCGTGGTGGGAGCAGTCGCTGGCGTTTGCCCTGTTCCGCTTCTTCGATGCGGTCAAGCCACCACCCGTGAATTGGGCCGATCAGCTCTTCAAGCCGCGGTCGGCCACGCCGGTGGGGTGGCTGCAGGGCTGGGGCATCCTGTTCGATGACCTGGTGGCCGCCTTCTGCGTGGTGCTGTTGTGGGCCATCTGGTCGTTCTGAAAGGCGGGCCATGGCGGATCCATCGATGAGCGGGCTGGTGGAGCAAGTGGCGCACGCCTTGGCGCGACGCGGCTGGTTCATGGCCACGGCTGAGAGCTGCACCGGGGGCATGATCGCGGCGCGCTGCACCGACCGCGCCGGGTCCAGCGCCTGGTTCGAGCGCGGCTTCATCACCTACAGCAATGAGGCCAAGACCGAGTTGCTGGGCGTGCCCGCGCAGGCGATCGCGCAGCACGGCGCCGTGAGCGCGGCCGTGGCGCAGGCCATGGCCGAGGGCGCGCTGCAGCGGTCGCGTGCCCAGGTGGCGGTGGCGGTCACCGGCATCGCCGGGCCCGGCGGCGCGGTGCCCGGCAAACCCGTGGGCACGGTATGGCTGGGCTGGGCCGTGCGCAATCCCGAACGCGGTGATGGGGGTGCCGGCACGCAACGGCTGCAACTGTCGGGTGACCGCGCTGCCGTGCGCCTGGCAACGGTTCAGGCGGCATTGGAAAAAGTTCTGGAGCTGGCCGCCACCTGAAGCCCCGAGGCGCCGGCGCGGACCGTTGGCCGATGGTCAGCGCGAACCCAGCGCCTCCCAGCGCTCCAGCGCGTTCATCAATTCCTCTTCAATGCTGGCGCTGCGCTGGCTCAGCGTCGTGGCCCGCTCCAGGTCCTTCGTGAACATCGAGCCATCGGCCAAGGCCTGCTGAATCTCGCGCTGTTCGGATTCGAGCTGATCGATCCTCGCGGGCAAGGCATCCAGTTCGCGTTGCTCCTTGTAGCTGAGCTTGCGCTTGGGCGTGGGCGCCGCCGGCGGGTCCGAGACCGCAGGGGGTCGTCCTGGCTCGGGCGCCGGGGCAAGCGCTTGGGCCTGCATCGCCCGCCAGCGGTTGCGCTGCACGATCCAATCCTCGATGCCGCCCTCGTACTCGCGCCACAGACCGGGCTGCCCCCCCTGCGCCGGGTCGCCCTCCCAGGCCACGGTGCTGGTGACCACCGCGTCGACAAAGCGGCGGTCGTGGCTGACCAGGAACACCGTGCCGCGATACTGCTGCAACAGCTCCTCCAGCAACTCCAGGGTGTCGATGTCCAGGTCGTTGGTGGGTTCGTCAAGCACCAACACATTGGCCGGCAGGGCGAACAGGCGCGCCAGCAGCAGGCGGTTGCGCTCACCCCCCGACAGCGTGCGCACGGGGCTGTTGGCCCGCTCGGGTGAAAACAGAAAGTCGCCCAGGTAGCCCATCACATGCTTGCGGGTGCCGTTGATGTCGATCCACTCACTGCCTGGGCTGATGGTGTCGGCCAGTGTGGCGTCCAGGTTCAGTCCGGTGCGCATCTGGTCAAAGTAGGCCACCTGCAGTTGGGTGCCGCGCCGCACGCGACCTTCAGTGGGTTCGGCCTGACCCAGGATCAGGCGCAGCAGGCTGGTCTTGCCCGCCCCATTGGGCCCGATCAGGCCCACCTTGTCGCCGCGCAGGATGGTGGAGGAAAAGCGCTTGACCAACCAGGGCTGGTCAGGGCCATGGCGCAAGCCCACCTCCTTCAACTCGGCCACGATCTTGCCGCTGGGCACGCCGGAATCGAGTTCCAGCTTGACCTGTCCGAGCTGTTCGCGGCGCTGCGCCCGTTGCAGGCGAAGGTTCTGCAGCCGTGCCACACGCGAGACGCTGCGGGTTCGCCGAGCCTCCACGCCCTTGCGAATCCACACCTCTTCCTGCGCCAGCAGCTTGTCTGCGCGGGCGGTGGCCAGGGCCTGCGCCTCCAGTTCGCGTTCGCGCGCCTGCTCGAAAGCCGCATAGGCACCGGGGTAGCTGCGCAACACGCCACGATCGAGTTCGACGATCCGAGTGGCCACCGCATCGATGAAGGCGCGGTCGTGCGAGATGAAGACCAGTGCGCCCCGCCAGTCCTGGAGCAAGGCCTGCAGCCATTCGATGGCGTCCAGGTCCAGGTGGTTGGTGGGCTCGTCCAACAACAGCACATCGGGCCTGGAGACCAGCGCCTGCGCCAGGGCCACGCGCTTTCGTGTGCCGCCGGACAGCCGCGCCACCGCGGCATCGGCGCTGAGGTGCAGCCGCTGCAGCGCCTCCTGCACACGCGCTTCCCAGGCCCAGCCTTCCAGTGCGTCCAGTCGGCTGTGCAGATGGTCCAGCTCATGGCTGAACACCGCTGAGCTTCCCGAAGAACCCTCCCGTCCTGCGGCCGCCTCAGGATCCTGCAACAGGGCGTCGTATCGCCGACGCAGGCTCAGCACCTCGCCCAGGCCCAGGCTGACGGCCTCGAACACCGTGCAATCGTCTGGGAATTGGGGTTCCTGGGCCACATACACGCGGCGCAGACCCTGCTGAACCTGCATGTCGCCATCGTCGGGCTGCTCCAACCCCGCCATGATCTTGAGCAGCGATGACTTGCCCGCGCCGTTGCGCCCAATCAAGGCCACGCGCTCGGCGGCCTCCAGCGAGAAGGCCGCCGCGTCCAACAGCGGCACATGACCGAAGGCGAGTTGAAGGCGGGACAGGGTGACCAGGGCCATGGCGGGATTGTCGCCTTCGCACACGGTGACGGCGCAGGCGCCGGCAGGGGCTCAGGGCCGCAGCAGTGGGCGCACCTCGAAGGCCAGGGTGATGAACAGACCCTGCCAGAGCGGTTCGCGGGAGCCGGGCTCCGGCGGTGTGAGCTCGATGCCCCGCAGCAGCCAAGAGCCGGCCGACGGTGCGCGCAGGCGCACGCGGCCGTGATCGTCGGTGCGGCGCCACAGACCCAGTCGAGAGGTCTGCAGACGGAACTCGACCGAGAACTGCGCCATCGGCTGACCGTCCTTGAGCACCAGGAACTCCAGGTCATCGCCCACTCGCGGTGGCTTGAGGGGCTGCAGCATGAGGGCATCCAGGCCCATGCCCGAAGGAGCGGGTGGCGCGGGTGGCGCGGCCGGCGCCGCCGGGGCCTCGGTGAACCATTCGATGCGCGCATGCTTCACATAGCGCTCACGCCAGGGTTGTCCGCGCGCCCTTTGCGCCGCCCAGGCCTGGCGCACCGATGCAGGGGGCATCGCCTCCTTGAAGTAGACCTCCACCAGCCCGTCCACCAGGTCCACCTCAAAGGGCTGCAGCTGTGCCCAACACGTCACGCGGGGCGAACGCGGCAGTTCTCTTGGCGGGGACAGCACCAAGGCCTCGGCTCGAGGCTCGGCCTCCTCCAGGGGGCCCTGCACGACCGCACCCGACTGGCAGCCGCTGCGCACCAGGCTGTGGATGTCGTTGCGCGAGTCGACCACCGGGAATTGGTTGCCGGTGCCCAGCACCATCACCGGGCGCTGTGGCGTGGACGATGGATGGCGCTCGAACCAGGTGTCGTGCGCCCGGGCGACGAGGGCCGCGGCCAAACCACCGGCCAGCACCAGGCCCCTGAGCGCCACGACGGCGCAGGGGCTCATGCCCATGAAGGAGCGCATGCCTGGTTCTAAGGGCCGGCCGGGGGGGTCGGGGTAGCGGTGCCCGCTCGAAAGGCCGACCAGGCGCCGGATCGGCGCGTCATGACGGCAATCTCCAACGCATCGATAAAACAGGCCGCCACATCAAAGCCCGTCTGCGCGGTGATCTCGGCAAAGCAAGTGGGGCTGGTGACATTGATCTCGGTGAGTCGATCACCGATGACATCCAGCCCCACCAGGAGCAGGCCCCGAGCCGCCAACACGGGGCCCAAGGCCTGCGCAATTTCGCGGTCGCGGGTGTGGAGTTCTCGCGCCTCACCGCGCCCACCGGCCGCGAGGTTGCCCCGCACCTCGCCGCCCTGCGGAATGCGCGCCAGGCAATAGGGCACCGGTTGACCTCCGATGACCAGCACCCGCTTGTCACCTTCGGCGATGGCCGGCAAGTAGCGCTGCACCATGACGGTCTGGGCACCATGCCGGTTGAGGGTTTCGATCACACTGCCCAGGTTCAGGCCGTCGTCGCGCACACGGAAGATGCCCATCCCGCCCATGCCGTCCAGAGGCTTGAGGATGATGTCGCCGTGCTCGGCGTGAAAGCGACGGATGTCGGCGGCGTCTCGCGTGACCAAGGTCGGTGCGATGAATTCGGGGAACTCCAGGATGGCCAGTTTTTCCGGATGGTCGCGCAGGGCCTGGGGGCTGTTGAAGACCCGCGCGCCCTCGCGCTCGGCCTGGCTGAGCAGGTGCGTGGCGTAGAAGTACTCGCTGTCGAACGGCGGGTCCTTGCGCATGAGCACCGCGTCCACCTCGGCCAGCACCTGGGGGCGCTCGTACGGCGCGGCTTGCGCAGCCGTGAACCACTCGTAGGGGTCTACCGGTGTGTCGAGCACGGCGACGTCGCGCACAAAGGCGGTGACCTTCTCCCCGCGCAGCCAGCGCACGTCCTTGGGCTCACAGGCCATCAAGGTGTGGCCGCGCCGCTGCGCCTCGCGCATCATGGCGTAGGTGCTGTCCTTGGCGATCTTGAAGGACTCCAGCGGGTCGGCGATGAACAACAGTTTCATGGTGGCTCCGTTCGAGGATCAACTGTTGCACAAAGGCGCCGTCCTTGCCGAGTGCGGCGACCCCTGGGGCGCCCAGCGCTTGTCGCTTGCGCAGGGTCTGCGCGAAAATCTGCTGATGTGCCGTTTCGTCGCCTACCGCGGTGCCCCCATCTTCCTGGAAGAGTTGGTGGCCCGGCCTCAGCATTCGTTGGTGCAGCAGTCCTTGCACGCCGAACACGCCAAGTCCGTCACCAACGGTGACGGCTTCGGCATCGGTTGGTATGGCGACAAGGCCGAGCCGGCGGTCTACCGCGAGGTGATGCCGGCCTGGTCCGATGAAAACCTGCTGGCCCTGACCGCCACGGTGCGCGCCGGGCTGTTCTTCGCCCATGTGCGCGCGGCCACCGGTGGCGGCATCGCCCGCAGCAACTGCCACCCCTTCCGCATGGGCCCGTATCTGTTCATGCACAACGGCCAGATCGGCGGCTACCCCTCGGTGCGGCGCGCACTGGAAGCCCAGTTGCCCGACCACCTCTACGCGCACCGCAAGGGCGCCACGGATTCCGAGTTGCTGTTCCTGCTGGCGCTTTCTCGCCTGGAAGAGGGTTTGGAGGCCGGTGAGGCGGTGATGTGGGCCCTGCGCCAAGCGCGGCGCGAAATGCGCCACCACGGCATTGGGGAGCCCTTGCGATTTGCCGCCGCGCTCAGCGACGGCCAGCGCCTGCATGTCTTCAGGCTCAGCAGCGATGAGCGGCCGCCGTCCCTGTACCTGCAGCAAGGTCACACGGGCGTGACCGTCGCCTCCGAGCCCTTGGCGGGCGACGAGTCAAGCTGGCGCCCGGTGCCTGCGGGCTCGGTGTTGTCCATCGGTGAACACGGCGTCGAGCAGCGCCTGGAAGCCCTGCACTGACGGGCTTCAGATCTCGACCTTGGAGCCCAGCTCGACCACGCGGTTGGTGGGCAGGCGAAGGAAGTCCGCGGCCGCAGCGGCGTTTCGGTGCAGGCCGGCGAACAGCTTTTCGCGCCACATGGCCATGCCCTGACCCAGCGTCGGGATCACGATGTCCCGGCTGAGGAAGTAGCTCGTGTCCATGTCATCCAGGGCCACACCGTGCGTCTTGAGCAGGCCCAGGGCCTGGGGCACGTCTGGCTCGTTCTTGAAGCCAAAGTTCAAGGTGACCGCCCAGCAATCGTGACCCAATGCGTCGACCTCAAGGCGCTCATTGAAGCCCACCCAGGGCACATCATGATGGCGCACGGTGACGAATAGGTTGCGCTCGTGCAGCACCTTGTTGTGCTTGAGGTTGTGCATCATGGCCGTGGGCGTCAGGCCCGGATCGGGCGTCATGAAGACGGCTGTGCCGGCCACGCGGGTGGGCGGATGCACGAACACCGCGTCCAGGAAGTCCTGCAGCGGTATGGCTTCTTCACGCAGGCGTTCACGCAGCAGGGCCGACCCCTGACGCCACGTCAGCATCAGGGTGAACATGGCCAAGCCGATGGCCAGGGGGAACCAACCGCCGGCAAAGAGCTTGAGCAGGTTGGAAGACAAGAAGGCCACGTCGATGATGAAGAAGAAGACGGTCGCCAGGAAACACAGCGGCAGCGGATATTTCCAGCCGTATCGGATGACGAAGAAGGTCATCACGGTGGTGATGGTCATGTCGATGGTCACCGCCACGCCATAGGCACCGGCCAGCTTGCTCGATGAACCGAAAAAGGACACGGCCACCACCACGAAGGCGAACAGCATCCAATTGATGAAGGGCACGTAGATCTGACCCGTGTCGCGTACCGAGGTGTGCAGGATGCGCATGCGCGGCAGGATGCCGAGCTGGACGGCCTGCTTGGTCACCGAGAAAGCCGCCGTGATCAGGGCCTGGGAGGCGACGATGGCCGCCACCGTGGCCAGCACGAACAAGGGGATCTCGGCCCATTCGGGGGCGATGAGGAAAAACGGGTTCTGGATCGCTTCGGGCGAACGCAGCAGCAGCGCGCCTTGGCCGAAGTAGTTGAGCACCAGCGAGGGCATCACCACGCCGTACCAGGCGATGCGGATGGGCCGCTTGCCGAAATGGCCCAGGTCGGCATACAGGGCCTCGCCCCCGGTGACCACCAGCACCACCGCGCCCAAGGCCACGAAGGCAATCCAGCCGTTGTCAAGGCCAAAGCGCAGGGCATGGGTCGGGTTGAGCGCGGACAGCACCGCCGGGTTCTCGACGATGGAAGGGATCCCCAGCAGCGCCAGGGTGGTGAACCACAACAGCATCAGGGGCCCGAAGGCACGGCCGACCTGCGCGGTTCCGAAGCGCTGCACGGCAAAGAGGCCGGCCAGCACCAGCAGGGATAGGGGGACGATGAGGTCGTGGTACTGCGGTGCGTAGACGTCTATGCCCTCCACGGCGGACAGCACCGTCATGGCGGGCGTGATCACGGCATCACCGAAGAAGATGGCCGTGCCGAACAGGCCCAACATCATCAGCGAACGGTACAGACGAGGTTGGTCCTTCACCGCCTGCGTGGCCAGGGCCAGCATGGCGATCAAACCGCCCTCGCCGTTGTTGTCCGCGCGCAGGATCAGCAGCACATATTTGACGCTGACCACGATGGTCATGGTCCAGAACAGCAGGGACAGGACGCCCAGGATGTTGTCGGCCGTCAGCGCCACGTGGCCGCCGTGGAAGACTTCCTTGAGCGCGTACAGCGGGCTGGTGCCGATGTCGCCGTACACCACGCCCAAGGCGGCCAGTGCCAAGGTGGCCTGGACAGTGGGGGTGCGGTTGGCTGTGGAGGGGGGGGTCACGGAGAAGGCGGTCTGCCGCGGCAGGCCTTCAGAAGATCAGGACGTGGATTGTGCACAAAAAATGCTGCACCGCAACATCAATTTGCGCCCAAGGTCAAACTGTAGCGGATGGCGGCTCTCAGTCGTAGACCTCGGCGTCCGGGTCCGTGGCCTCCAACTCATAGCTGGCGGCCAACATGGCCAGGCGGGCAATCACGCCATACATGTAGAAGCGGTTGGGAGCCGAAGCGCCAGGCTTGACGCCTGGGCGGGGCAGGTGGTTCGGCTCGGCAAAAGCCAAGGGCACGAACGCAGCGCCAGGGGCGTTGAGGTTCTCGTCCACACCCCGTTCGGCGTGCACCCGGTAGAACCCGCCGACGACATAGCGGTCGAGCATGTACACCACCGGTTCGGCCACGGCATCGTTGACCCGTTCGTTGGTGAGTACCCCCTCCTGGATGATGACTTCGGAGATCGGTTGGCCTTCCTTGATCACGCTCATCTTGTTCTTGGTGCGCCGCCCGATCTCGTTGAGTTCGGCCGCATCGCGCACGGTCATGATGCCCATGCCGTACGTGCCGGCATCGGCCTTGACCACCACGAAGGGCTTTTCCTGGATGCCGTATTCCTTGTACTTGCGCCGCACCTTGGTGATCAGGGCGTCCACCTGCGTTTGGATGCACTCCATGCCCTGCCCTTGGGCGAAATCCACTTGGCCGCATTGCGCGTACAGGGGGTTGATCAGCCAGGGGTCCATGCCCATGAGCTTGGCGAACTTCTTGGCCACTTCTTCGTAGCTGTGGAAGTGCTTGCTCTTGCGGCGCACGGCCCAGCCGGCGTGCAGGGGCGGCAAGAGGTACTGCTCATGCAGGTTCTCCAGCACCGCCGGAATGCCGGCCGAGAGGTCGTTGTTGAGCAAGATGGTGCAGGGGTCGAAATCCTTGAGGCCCAGGCGATGGCGGGTGCGTATCAGGGGCTCGAGCGTGAGCGAGCCCCCGTCGGGCAGGTCGAGCTGGGTCGGCTTGTCGATGGTCTCGTCCAGGGTGCCCAAACGCACATTGAGCCCAGCCTGGGTGAAGATCTGCATGAGACGCTGCACGTTCATCAGGTAGAAGGTGTTGCGCGTGTGCCGCTCGGGGACCAGCAGCAGGTTCTTGGCCTCCGGGCAAATCTTTTCGATGGCGGCCATGGCGGCCTGAACGGCCAGGGGCAGCATCTCCTCGGTGAGGTTGTTCCAACCGCCAGGAAAGAGGTTGGTGTCCACCGGCGCCAGCTTGAAGCCGGCATTTCGCACGTCGACCGAGGTGTACAGCGGCGGGGTGTGCTCCATCCACTCCAGCCGAAACCAGCGCTCGATGGCCGGCATCGATTCGAGAATGCGCTGCTCGAGTTCGTTGATGGGGCCGGTCAGGGCCGTGATGAGGTGGGGGACCATGAAGTTCCTTCGGTCAGGAGCGCGGCTGTGGCGCTGCGGCCATACGGCGGACGCCCGGCGGTCGTCGCCACGGCCGCGATCGGGCATTCTAGGGAGTTGGAGCTGCCCGGGCGATTGGCCAGCGGCAAACCGAACGGGACGATTTCGCAACTGGCGCCGGCCGTCCACCTGAATGGGCCGCTCGCGCCATACTTCGCCACGCTGTCATGACCCCAACGGAGAAAACCACCATGAACACCCGCCGACACCTGATCACCGCCGCCGCGGCTGCCGCCTGTGCGGCCCTGGGCACGGACGCTGCCTGGGCTCAGGCCTACCCGAGCAAGCCCATCACCCTGATCGTGCCCTACTCGCCCGGTGGGGTGGTGGACGCCTCGGCACGCCTGTTGGGCGAGCAGTTGGCCAAGGCGCTGGGAGGCAGCGTGGTCATCGAAAACAAGCCCGGGGCCAGCGGGAACATCGGCATGCAGGCGGTGGCCGGCGCACCCAAGGATGGCCATACGCTCCTGATCTCCTACTCGGCCAACCATGTGGGCAACCCCGCCATGTTCGCCAAGCTGCCCTGGGCACAAAAGGACTTCGCTCCCATCGCCCAGCTGACGGCGGCCACCAATGTGATCACCGCGCACCCCTCGGTGCCGGCCAACACCCTCAAGGAGTTCGCCGCCTATCTCAAGGCCAACCCCGGCAAGCTCAACTACGCTTCACAGGGCAACGGATCCCTGGCCCATGTCGGCACCGCCCTGTTCGAACAGGCCACCGGCACTGACATGGTCCATGTGCCCTACAAGGGTTCGGGCGCGGCCATCGCCGATGTGCTGGGCGGGCAGGTCCAGGTGTTCATCACCACACCACCGTCGGTGATGCAGCATGTGCAGGCGGGCAAGCTCAAGGCCTATGCCGTCACCGGCAAGACGCGCCACCCCGGTCTGCCGAATGTGCCCACGGTGGCCGAGGCCGGCATGCCCGGCTTCGAGTTGGAGGCCTGGGTGGCGTTGTTCGCCCCAGCCGGCACGCCTGCGCCGGTGGTGGCTCAGCTCGCCGAAGCCACCCGCAAGGCCCTGGCCACGCCGGAGGCCAAGGCGGCGGCCGAGAAGTTCGGCGTGGAGATCCGCTACAGCGACCCGGCGGGCCTGGCGGCACTGGTCACCCGCGAAACCGACTACTGGGGCCACATCATTCGCACGCGCAAGATCACCGCGGACTGACCGCCCGGGATGAAAAAAGGGGCCCTCCGTTTCCGGAGGGCCCCAACTCGCTTACCGAGGAGAACAATCGTTCGGGGACCCGGCGCGCCTGGGGAGGCCGCCAGCCGGGCCCGTGGGCGATCAGCGGTTGTACGCCGTCTCGCCGTGGGAAGAGATGTCCAGACCTTCGCGCTCTTCCTCTTCGGTCACGCGCAGTCCGATCACCATGTCCACGATCTTGAACATCACCAAGGCCACGATGCCCGACCACACGATCGTGGTGATGACGCCCTGGGCCTGGATCCACACCTGAGCGGCCACGCCGGGGAAATCGGCCACGTCGCCGCACTTGTTGGTGACGTAGTTGCAGATGCCGGTGCCGCCCAGGTCGGGCGAGGCGAACACGCCGGTGAGCAACGCACCCAGGATGCCGCCCACGCCATGCACGCCGAATACGTCGAGGCTGTCGTCAGCGCCGAGCATCTTCTTCAAGCCGTTCACGCCCCACAGGCAGATGAAGCCGGCCAGCAGACCGATCACCAAGCCGCCACCCACACCCACGAAGCCGCAGGCCGGGGTGATGGCCACCAGGCCCGACACCGCGCCCGAGGCGGCGCCCAGCATGGACGCCTTGCCCTTGAGCAGGGCTTCACCGGCGCACCAGGCCAGCGTGGCCGCGGCCGTGGCGACCACCGTGTTCAGGAAGGCCAGCGCCGCCGTGCCGTTGGCTTCCAAGTTGGAGCCGGCGTTGAAGCCGAACCAGCCCACCCACAGGAGCGAGGCACCCACCATGGTCAGCGTCAGGCTGTGCGGGGCCATGGCTTCGCGGCCGTAACCCACGCGCTTGCCCAACATGTAGGCGCCCACCAGGCCCGCCATGGCCGCATTGATGTGCACCACGGTGCCGCCGGCGAAGTCCAGTGCGCCCTTGGCCCACAGGAAGCCGGCTGCCGCGGTGACGGTGGCCAAGGTTTCTTCGTTGGTGATGGCATCCGGGCCGTCCCAGTACCAGACCATGTGGGCGATCGGCAGGTAGCTGAAGGTGAACCACAGCACCGAAAACAGCAGCACCGCTGAGAACTTGATCCGCTCGGCGAAGGCGCCGACGATCAGGGCGGTGGTGATGGCGGCAAACGTGCCCTGGAAGGCCACGAAGGTCAGTTCCGGCAAGTACACGCCTTTGCTGAAGGTGGCCGCCACCGTTTCCGGCGTGACCCCCTTGAGGAACAGCTTGTCGAGCGTGCCGATGAACGGGTTGCCCGCTGTGAACGCCGCCGAGTAGCCGTAGACCACCCACAGCACCGAGATCAGCGCGAAGATGACGAAGACCTGCATCAGCACCGACAGCATGTTCTTGCTTCGCACCAAGCCGCCGTAAAACAGGGCCAGGCCGGGGATGGTCATCAAGATCACCAACACCGTGGCGATCATCATGAAGGCGGTGTCGCCCTTGTTGGGCACGGGCAGGGGCGCAGCGGCAGCGGCTTCAGCGGCTGCCGTGGCGGGCGCAGCGGCCGCGGCATCGGCCGTGGCGGACGCCGCAGCGGCAGCGGCCGGCGCGGCCTGCGCCCAACTCAGGTCGGGCGCGGCGGCCAGACCCAGGAAACCCACGGCGGCCAGCGCCAGGGCAAAGGTGGCTACGAGCTTCTTCATCACAGTGCATCCTTTCCGGTCTCACCCGTGCGGATGCGCAGCACCTGCTCCAGCGGGGAAACGAAGATCTTGCCGTCACCGATCTTGCCGGTGCGGGCAGCGCTTTCAATGGCCTCGATCACGCGATCGACGATGGCGTCGTCCACGGCGGCCTCGACCTTGACCTTGGGCAGGAAGTCCACCACGTACTCGGCGCCGCGGTACAGCTCCGTGTGGCCCTTTTGCCGACCAAAGCCCTTCACTTCGGTCACGGTCCGCCTCCCGGACTTCGTCAAGCTTGAAGGGCTTGACGATGGCGGTCACCATCTTCATGAAACGTCTCCTTGATGACGACTGGCGTCAGAAGTTGTACTTCAGGCCCACGACCACGCCGCTGCGGCCCAGTTGCTTGCCATTGGGCGCCACGTAGGAACCCTTCTGTGCATCGGTCCCAATGAGGGTGATGCTGGGCACCACGCCGCTGAAGTCTTTGCTCAGGGTGAGCGAGTAGTCGGTGTAGGAATAGATGCCGTTGCCTTTGCCGTCCACGCGCTGGTGACCCACGTGCGGGGCCAGCGTGTAGCCTGCGCCGATGTCGAAGCTGGCCGTGACGTCCAGATAGCCGCTGCCTGCGCTGTTGGCAAAGCCGAACAGGTTGGACGTGGCGTGGGAGTACTTCACGGTGAAGGCGCCGGCGGTGAACGCCCCATAGATTTCCTGCGTGTCTGCACTGGGCTTCAGGCCGTTGCTGGGATACACATAGCGCAGGGCACCCACGTCATAGGTCACGCCTTCGGTGATCGTGCCCTTGTAGCCGCCATAGAGGTCGATTTCCACATCGGCGCCGCCCTTGGAGTCCTTGATCCACTTGATGGTGGAGGCCCAGGCGCCCAGGTAAAAGCCATTGGAAAAGGCGTAATCCGCGCCGCCTTGCACGGCCGGCTGGAAACGGGTTTGGGAGATGCCGCGGTAGCGGTACTCGGAGACCACGCCCGCATTGAAGGTCAGGGGGCTGGCTTCGGGTGCAGCGGTTTGAGCCTGGGCCCAACCGGGGGCCGCGGCGCCCAGGGTCCATACAGCGGCACTCAGGGCAGTCGAGAGGATGGTCTTTTTCATAGGGGCTCCTGTGGAGGTTGAGACGGGTGCTACGGCACTCAAGGGGCAACTTCCATGCCATGCGCGCGACGGTGTTTCGGTCCGTCAACCGCCCCAAACACACCCCGTCGGCGCACCAAAGCGGTGCAAAAAGGGGCTGTCGGCATGAATTCGCACCAAAGAGGCCCCTATTGGACCATCCGTCCGGGGCCCGGCGGGGTGACCCCACAGGGCGATGCGCGAGGCCAGCGCGCTTTCCACAATCGACGAATTGCCCTGCCCAGCCCACCCGGGGCTGGCCGTGGGGACCCTGAACCCGTGGGAGACCGCCGCATATGGGATTGGCCGTGGTGCACACCCGCACCCTTGAGGGCTTGCAGGCCGAACCGGTCCAGGTGGAAGTGCACCTGGCCAATGGGCTGCCCTGCATGACGCTGGTGGGCCTGGCGGACACCGAAGTCCGTGAGGCGCGCGAACGGGTGCGCTCGGCGCTGGGTCACAGCGGCTGGGACTACCCGGTCAACCAGCGCATCACCGTCTCGCTGGCGCCGGCGGACCTGCCCAAGGCGTCCTCCCGCTTCGATCTGCCCATCGCCCTGGGCATCCTGGCGGCCCAGGGCATCCTGGACCCGGCCGCACTGGCGTCGCATGAGTTCGCAGGGGAGTTGTCCTTGGCCGGGGAATTGCGCCCGGTGCACGGAGCACTGGCCCTGGCCTTGGGGCTGCGGCGGGGCGCCCACCAGGCGGGGCAGGCGCCCCGGTGTCTGGTGCTGCCCACGGCCAATGCGGCCGAGGCCGCACGGGTCGAGGGGGTCACCGTTCTGCAGGCGCGCCACCTGAGAGAGGTGGTGCAGCACCTGCTGCCGGGCGCTCAGTCGGTGCCCCTGCGGCCGGCGCCCACACCCGCCCCTTGGGAAGCGGCGCCAACCGCCGCGCCGGCCTTGTGTCTGCGGGACATCCGTGGGCAAGCCGAAGGCAAACGGGCCCTCGAATTGGCGGCCGCAGGCCACCACAGCCTGCTGCTGGTGGGGCCGCCGGGAGCCGGCAAGTCCATGCTGGCCCAGCGGCTGCCGGGGCTGCTGCCGCCGCTGACGCCCGAACAGGCCTTGGAGTGTGCGGCCATGCGCAGCCTCAGCGGCGTAGTCGGGGCCGGCCGATCGCCCGGCCCACCAGAGTCGGTCGGGTGGCGAACACGGCCCTGGCGAGCCCCCCACCACAGCTGCACGATGGCCGCACTGGTCGGCGGTGGCCAACCGCCGCGGCCCGGTGAGATCTCGATGGCCGACCACGGCATCTTGTTTCTCGACGAGCTCGTGGAATTCCCCAGGCGAACGCTGGAAGCGCTGCGTGAGCCGCTGGAGACCGGCCATGTGACGGTGTCCCGAGCCGCGCGGCAGGCGCGCTTTCCCTGCCGGCTGCTGCTGGTGGCGGCGATGAACCCCTGCCCCTGCGGCTGGCTGGGCAGCCGGGTACCGGGTGCGCCAGCGTGCCGGTGCACGCCCGATGCGGTGCAGCGCTATCAGAGCCGTCTGTCGGGCCCCCTGTTGGACCGTCTGGACCTGCAGCTGGAAGTGGCGGCCAATTCACCGGCCGACCTCCTGAGGCCGCCCGCAGGCGAAGACAGCCCCACGGTGGCCGACCGGGTGGCCCGCACACGCGCGCTGCAGCTGCAGCGCCAGGGTTGCTGCAACGCCGAGCTGGCTCCGGCCGCCCTGCTGCAACACGCTGCGCTCCAGGGTGCGTCACAGGTGTTCGTGCAGCGCGCAGCCGAACGGCTGGGGCTGACCGGTCGCGGACTGCACCGTGTGCTGCGGGTGGCCCGCACCGCGGCCGATCTGGCCCAATCGCGCAATGTCGAGGTGCCGCACCTGGCTGAGGCGCTGCAGATGCGGCGCGGCCTGATGCCGCGCGCCCAGGGCTAGTCCAGCAAGGGTGCCAGTGCGCGGCGCGCCTCGTCCAGGTTCAGGCCCTGGCGGGCCGCCCAGTCTTCCAATTGGTCCTGTCCGATCTTGCCCACATTGAAGTACCGCGCTTCGGGGTGGGCCAAGTAAAAACCGCTCACGCTGGAAGCCGGCGTCATGGCCAGGCTCTCGGTCAATCCCATGCCGATTTCCTCGGCCGCCAGCACGCGAAACAGATCGAGTTTGGCGCGGTGGTCCGGGCAGGCGGGATAGCCCGGGGCGGGGCGAATGCCCCGATAGGCCTCGGCGATCAATTGGTCGTTGCCCAATTGCTCATCGGCTGCATAGCCCCACAAATCGGTGCGCACACGCTGGTGCAGTCGCTCGGCAAAGGCCTCGGCCAAGCGGTCGGCCAAGGCCTTGAGCATGATGGCGCCGTAGTCGTCGTGCTCGGCCAGGAACTGCGCTTCCTTCCGTTCCACACCCTGGCAACTCACCGCGAACAGGCCGATGTAGTCGCGTTGGCCGCTGGATGCCGGTGCCACGAAATCCGACAGGCAGCGGTTGGGGCGCTTCACGCCATCCACCACGGGACGCTCGCTTTGCAGCCGCAACCCGCGCCAGACCATCACCGGCTGCCGACGGGCCGCGGCGGATTCATCCGCATAGATTTCGACGTCGTCGCCCACGGACTGGGCCGGCAACAGCGCCATCACGCCGTGGCAGTGCAGCCAGCGGCCCTCCATGATCCGCTTGAGCATGCGCTGTGCATCGTCGAACACCTTGCGCGCCGCTTCGCCGACCAGCTCGTCTTGCAGGATGTCGGGGTAACGGCCCGCCAGGTCCCATGTCTGGAAGAAGGGGGTCCAGTCGATGCACGCGGCAATCTCGGCCAGGTCGTGGTTGCGAAATACGCGACGGCCGATCACGCGCGGCTGGGGCGGCCGGTACCCTGACCAATCGATGGGCGTGGGATTGGCGCGGGCCGCCGCCAGGCTCACCAGTGGTGTGGCCTTGCGCTGGGCGTGCAGGGTGCGAACCTTGTCGTAGTCGGCCCGCAGCTCATCGATGAAGCGGGGGGCCCGCTCGTCGCTGAGCAGGTCGGAACACACCCCCACGCTGCGCGAGGCATCGGGCACGTAAACGGTAGGGCCGGCATAGTGCGGGGCGATCTTCACCGCCGTGTGCACGCGGCTGGTGGTGGCCCCGCCGATCAGCAGCGGTGTCTTGCGCTCACGGAAATAGGGGTCGCGCTGCATCTCGGCAGCCACATGCTGCATTTCTTCCAGGCTGGGCGTGATCAGGCCGGACAGGCCGATGATGTCGGCGTTCTCGGTCTTGGCGGTGTCCAGGATCTTCTGGCAGGGGACCATCACCCCCATGTTGACCACCTCGAAGTTGTTGCACTGCAGGACCACCGTGACGATGTTCTTGCCGATGTCGTGCACATCGCCCTTGACGGTGGCCATCACGATCTTGCCCTTGGCCTTCACGTCGCCGCCGGCAGCCTGCAGTTGTCGCTTTTCCTCTTCGATGTAGGGGACCAGATGCGCCACGGCCTGCTTCATCACGCGGGCGCTCTTGACCACCTGGGGCAGGAACATCTTGCCCTGCCCGAAGAGATCGCCCACGACGTTCATGCCATCCATCAACGGACCTTCGATCACGTGCAACGGGCGGCCACCCTTGGCCTGCACCGCCTGCCACGCCTCTTCGGTGTCTTGGACGATGAAGTCGGTGATGCCGTGGATCAGGCCGTGCGCGAGGCGCTCCTCCACGCGGCCGGCACGCCAGGCCAGGCGCGCCGAATCATCCTTGGCCGCACCCTTGGCGGTTTCGGCGATCTCCACCAGGCGTTCGCCCGCATCGGGTCGGCGGTTGAGCACGACATCCTCCACCCGTTCACGCAACCCGGGCTCGAGTTCGTCGTACACACCGATCATGCCGGCATTGACGATGCCCATGTCCAGACCCGCGCGGATGGCATGGTAGAGAAACACGGTGTGGATGGCCTCGCGCACCGGGTCGTTGCCTCGGAAGGAAAAGCTGACGTTGGACACGCCGCCACTGACCTTGGCCCCAGGCAGGTTCTGCTTGATCCAGCGCGTGGCTTCGATGAAGTCAACGGCGTAGTGGTCGTGCTCGGGAATGCCCGTGGCAATGGCGAAGATGTTGGGGTCGAAGATGATGTCTTCAGGCGGGAAATCGACTTCGTCCACCAGGATGCGATAGGCGCGCTGGCAGATCTCAATCTTGCGCGCGCAACTGTCGGCCTGGCCCTGTTCATCAAAGGCCATCACCACCGTGGCCGCGCCGTAACGCTTGACCAAACGGGCTTGACGCTTGAACTCCGCTTCGCCTTCCTTGAGCGAGATGGAGTTGACGATGCCCTTGCCCTGGATGCACTTGAGGCCCGCCTCAATCACGCTCCACTTGGAGGAATCGATCATGATGGGCACGCGGCTGATCTCGGGCTCGCTGGCGATCAGGTTGAGGAATCGCACCATGGCGGCCTGGCTGTCCAGCATCGCCTCGTCCATGTTGATGTCGATCACCTGCGCCCCGTTTTCCACCTGTTGGCGCGCGACGCCCAGAGCCTCTTCGAACTGACCGTTGAGGATCAGACGGGCAAAGGCCTTGGACCCGGTGACGTTGGTGCGTTCGCCAATGTTGACGAACAGCGACCCGGTGCCGATGGCCACGGGCTCCAGCCCCGACAGCCGCATGGGCGGGGGCGATTGAAGGGCGGAGGGATCAGACATGAAACGGGACGACAGACACGCAGACACCGATGGGGCCCGGGGCCTGTGGCGACGGTTCACCTCGGCTCTGGGCAAGCAGGGGTGAGCGCGGTTGAACCGTCGTGGGGTGCCGCGCGGTGCGCGCGGGCGTGCCACGTTCTCGAGCCTGGCGGCGGCTCCGGCCGGATGGCGGCGGCAAGCCGTTCGTCGCAACGCTCCTCGAGAGTCCCCATTTTAGCGGCAGCACCTGCCGGGGTCGGGTCCGGCGCGCGCGGCCGGCGCCGCTGGGCTCTGACGGGGCGCGCCTGGCGGGCTGCGCCAGCCCTCAGGCGGCGCGTGGCAGGCTGAACGCGCCGCAGCAGCGCGGCTTGTAGGGCGAGACCGCCCGCGCGATGGCCGCAATGTGGTCGGGTGTGGTGCCGCAGCAGCCTCCGGCGAGGTTCAGGAATCCGCTGCGCGCAAACTCTTCCATCAGACGGGCGGTGACGTCCGGCGTCTCATCAAAACCGGTCTCGCTCATGGGATTGGGCAAGCCGGCGTTCGGGTAGCAACTGATGCAGGTGTCGTCCGCCAGCTTGGCCAGTTCCTCAATGTAGGGGCGCATGAGGGCCGCGCCCAGTGCGCAGTTCAGGCCAACAGCCAAGGGGCGGGCGTGGCGAACGGAATGCCAGAAGGCCCCGACGGTTTGGCCCGAGAGGATTCGACCGGAGGCATCGGTGACCGTGCCGGACAGGATCACGGGCAGACGCTCGCCACAGTCCTCCATGAGCTCGTCCAAGGCGAAGATGGCCGCCTTGGCGTTGAGCGTGTCGAAGATGGTTTCCACGAGGAACAGGTCCGCCCCGCCTTCGAGCAGGCCCTCGGCCTGCTCGCGGTAGGCCGCGCGCAGTTCATCGAAGTGCACATTGCGGGCGCCAGGATCGTTCACGTCCGGTGAAATGCTGGCCGTGCGCGGCGTGGGCCCGAGGGCGCCGGCGACGAAACGGGGCCGGTCTGGCGTGGAGTGGGCTCGCGCGGCGCGCGCGGCGATGCGGGCCGCCTCGACGTTCATCTCGCGCGCCAGATGCGCCAAGCCGTAGTCCTCCTGCGCGACCGATGTGGCGCCGAAGGTGTTGGTTTCAATCAGGTCGGCACCCGCCTCGAGGTAGGCGTGGTGGATGGACTCGATGACATCGGGCCGGGTGAACTGCAGCAGTTCGTTGTTGCCCTTGAGGTCGCGGGGGTGGTCTGCAAAGCGGGTGCCGCGATAGTCGGATTCGGTGAGTTTCCAACGCTGGATCATCGTGCCCATGGCGCCGTCGATGATCACGATGCGCTGCTGCAGCAGGCTGGGCAGGGCTTGGGCGCGGGTGTAGGCGATGGGCTTCACGTCCGTGAGTTTAGTCGGCGGGCCTGATGCGAAGGGCACGTGGGTCGGGCGATCCCGTCATGGCCGATGCCCACAGGCCCCCGGTTGTGCGGCGTCTTCCAGCTGCCAGGGGGGCTGTCGGCTGCCTTCGTGACCCATTTCAAGCCGAATCAGGCGCGCCACGGCGCCCCCCTTCACCCAGGCCTGAACCTCAACCTCGTAGCGGCGTTCGGCGCGGCGCGTGAACTGCCAACACTCGGTGGCCGGGTGCCACTGCAGCTCAAACCACCAGTGATCGCCATCGCCCTGCGGGCCGGCCACCCACAAGGGCCATTGCGCGGGCAAGCCCTGGCCCGTCGGGTGAGCCTGAGCCAGGGCCAGCAGCTGCACCAACCAACTCAGGCGGTCCTGGGCGCCAGGCACGAGTGCGGCCTGCCCCGTGGGACCCGAATACGAGACCAGGCCCGTGTCACGCTGAAAGTTGACGGCACGCGCACCGCCCCGTCGGGGCTGGGTGAGGAAGCGCTCGGGTGCGACCCCATGCTCGTCCAGCCCGCCCTGGCTGGACCAGTTCAGCGCCGGTGCGGCGCCCTCAGGCGCTTGGCCCAGATGGGCCTGCAGCTGCGTTCGGTAGCGGCCGGCGGTGACCGTCCACGCCCAGCTTCCGACCCCGGATTGGCTGCCTCGGCGCACCGTGAGCATCTGCTGGAAGTCCTCGGGTATGCGCGTGGGAAGCGGTGGACGCGGCGTCCCGCTCGGGGCCGCCTGCCCGAAACGGTTCGGGATGGGGTCTGGTGGTGCCCAGTGGGAAGGTGCGGCGTCTTGCCGCGCAGAGGCCGGCGGTGTGGGCGGCGGCGGTGCGGCCTGGGTCGGTAAAGCCCGGGGACGCGGGGCCCCGGCTTGCACGGCGGCGGTGGCGGGCGCCGAGGAGGCTTCTGACACCTGCGCATCGTGCGGGTTCTCTTGCAGGCGCAGCCGCACCCACCCCGCCACGGCGCCCCGGTCGGCCTTGCGCGAGCCCCAACCCGTGCGCGACGGGCCGCCACCCCAGGCGAGCAGCAACATGCCGTGGAGAAGCACCGACACGGCCACCGCCAGCCACCAGGCATCGTGGGCCCGGTGGCCAACCGCGCCGCCCCCCTTCTGCATCGCCCTGCCTTTCAGGTACCCTCCGTCCATTCTCCGAGTGCGCCCGCGCGGCGTCATTCCCCCATTGGACGGACCCAGGTGAACCCATGCCTTCCGATCGCCCGACTTCACCCTTGATGCCCGGATTCGACTTTCTGAAGGCCTTGGCTGCGCAAACGGGCAAGGGCATCGAAGGCCTGCAAGGGCTGGGTCAGCTGGGCGGCTTGAGCGGTCTCAGCGGCTTCCAGCAGTGGGTGGCGCCCACCCTGGACCCCGAGGAGCTGGAAAAGCGCATCGATGAATTGCGCACGGTTCAGTTCTGGCTGGAACAGAACGCGCGCCTGTTGGGCGCCACCATCCAGGCACTGGAGGTGCAGAAGATGACCTTGAACACGCTGCGCAGCATGAATGTGCAAGCACCCGATCTGCAGCAGGTGTTGGGAGCCTTGACCCCCAAGACCCGTCAGGGCAGGGCGCCGGGCAAAGCCGGTGCTGCTTCGGGGCCGAGCCCCTCGGGCCAACCGGCA
Organism: Betaproteobacteria bacterium; assembly: GCA_009923315.1. Taxonomy (GTDB): domain Bacteria; phylum Pseudomonadota; class Gammaproteobacteria; order Burkholderiales; family Burkholderiaceae_C; genus RFTU01. The sequence continues at coordinate 36,017 of RFTU01000004.1, read as the reverse complement.
GCGCCCGCGCCGGACGCCGCGGCCGCCTTGGTCGATCCGATGAAGTGGTGGGGGGCGCTCACCGAGCAGTTCCAAACCCTGGCCTCGCAGGCCTTGGCAGCCACTCCCGGCAGGGCCACCGCTGATGCGGCCTCCACCGGGAAGGCTTCGCCTGCGGCCCCTGCCAAGGCCGGTGCGCGCCGCCGGGCCAGCGCCAAGGCACCCAAGAAATCCTGACCCTCCACCCCGCGCTGACCGTTCGATGCGGGCCAAGTCCGTACCCCCGCGTCCACCGAGCCCATCGAATAGGGCGCACACTTCGGACATGCAACCCTTCCTCCACGCGCACGCCACCCACCCGGATTGGCGCATGGCCCTGGCCTTGGGGGACGCGCAGTTGCAGGCGCAAAAGGCGCGCCTGTGGGGCGAAGCCGGGCACAGTGCGGCCACCCTGGGATTCGCCTACCTCACGGACCACTACAGCCCCCACGCAGCCGAACTGCTGGAAGCGCTGCAGACCAACTGGCCCGGCGTGAGCTGGGTGGGCACGGTCGGGGTGGGGGTTGCGGCCTCGGGCGTCGAGTATTTCGACGAGCCCGCTCTGGTGCTGATGCTGGGCGCCGTTCCGCATGGGCGCTTCCGCGTGTTCTCCGGTGCACGCCCTCTGACCGGCATCGAAGCGTGGACGGCTCTGGTGCACGCCGACCCGGCCACACCCGATCTCCCCGAACTGATCGCCGAAATGAGCGACCGCACCGGCTCGGGCTACCTCTTTGGCGGGCTCACCGCCTCGCGCGGGGGCAGTTGGCAGTTGGCCGATGGGGCTTACCAAGGTGGCCTGTCCGGCGTGGCCTTCGGGCGAGATGTGCACGTGATCTCCCGGGTGACGCAGGGCTCGCAGCCGGTGGGTCCGTCCAGGCGCATCACCCGCTGTGAACAGCACCTCGTGCTGGAACTGGACGACCGGCCGGCCCTGGAGGTCTTGGCCGAAGACCTGCACCTGGACCTGAGCGAACCGCGCCGTGCACTGCCCACGCTGAGGCAAACGCTGGTGGGCCTGCGGGCGGTGGATGCGGTGAGCGACTCGTCTTCTCGCACGCGCCACTTTGGACCCGACGTGCGGGTTCGGCATTTGATTGGCCTGGACCCCTCGCGCCAGGCTTTCGCGGTGGCCGATCAGCTGGAGTCGGGCATGCAGTTGGCCTTCTGCCGGCGTGATGTGCAAGCCGCTCGGCGTGACCTGGTGCGCGTATGCAGCGAAATCCGGGAAGAGCTGGGCGAAACGCTGACGGCCGTGGCCACGGGGCCGGAACGGGCACCGATGGACCCGTCGCAGCGGGTGGCCGGCGCCTTGTACGTGAGTTGTTCGGGGCGCGGTGGCGCCCATTTCGGCGGCCCATCGGCCGAGCTGCAGACCATTCAGCATGCCCTGGGCGAGGTGCCCCTGGTGGGCTTCTTCGCCGCCGGCGAAATCGGCCATCACCATTTGTACGGCTACACCGGCGTGCTCACCGTCTTTGTGCGGGAGCCGTAGGATCGTTGTTTTCGCGCTGGAGTTTCAGTCCCATGAATGCCCCCCTGCCCAGCAGCGCCCTGGGCGCACTGCCCGAGCCGTCTGCCGGCGCCCAGGCCGAACCAGTGCCGCGCGCACTGCGACAGGCCGAGGTGGTGCAGGCGCTGCGTGGCCTGCTGCCCGCCCATGCCCTTCTGTGGCAACCGGAAGAGGTGGTGCCCTACGAGTGCGACGGCCTGACCGCCTACCGCACCCAGCCGATGTGTGTGGTGCTGCCCGAAACCGAGGAGCAGGTGGCTGCGGTGCTGCGCACCTGCCATCAACTGCGGGTGCCGGTGGTGGCGCGCGGTGCCGGCACGGGGCTCTCGGGCGGAGCCATGCCCCACGAGCGCGGCGTCACCTTGTCGCTGGCCAAGTTCAACCAGATCCTGCAGGTGGACCCGGTGTCGCGCACGGCCACGGTGCAGTGCGGCGTGCGAAACCTCGCCATCAGCGAGGCCGCAGCACCCTACGGTCTTTACTACGCGCCCGACCCCTCCAGCCAGATCGCCTGCACCATCGGCGGCAATGTGGCGGAGAACTCCGGCGGCGTGCATTGCCTGAAGTACGGCCTGACGGTGCACAACGTCCTGCAGGTGCGGGGTTACACCATCGAGGGTGAGCCGGTGACCTTCGGTTCGCGCGCGCTGGATGCCGCGGGTTTGGACCTGCTGAGTGTGATCGTGGGCAGCGAAGGCATGTTGGCGGTGACCACCGAGGTGGTGGTGAAGTTGGTGCCCAAGCCCCAGTTGGCGCGCTGCATCATGGCCAGCTTCGATGATGTGCAGCGCGCCGGGGAAGCGGTGGCCGCTGTGATTGCCGCAGGCATCATCCCCGCCGGCCTGGAGATGATGGACAAGCCGATGACCGCCGCGGTGGAAGACTTCGTGCACGCCGGTTATGACCTCGATGCGCAGGCCATCTTGCTGTGTGAGGCCGATGGCACGCCCGAAGAAGTGGCCGAGGAAATTGACCGCATGCTGGAGGTGCTCTCCGGGTGCGGTGCCACGCGGCTGGAAGTGAGCAAGGACGAGGCGCAGCGCCTGAAGTTCTGGAGCGGCCGCAAGAACGCCTTCCCGGCCAGCGGGCGCATCAGCCCCGATTACATGTGCATGGACTCCACCATCCCGCGCAAGCGGCTGGCCGATATTTTGGTGGCCATATCCAAGATGGAAGCGCAGTACGGCCTGCGCTGTCTGAATGTGTTCCATGCGGGTGACGGCAACCTGCACCCGCTGATCCTGTTCGACGCCAACGACCCCGATCAACTGCACCGCTGTGAGTTGTTCGGCGCGGATATCCTGGAAACCAGCGTGCGCATGGGCGGCACCGTGACCGGAGAGCACGGCGTGGGGGTGGAAAAGCTCGGCAGCATGTGTGTGCAGTTCTCGCCCGAAGAGCGCGAGCAGATGTTCAGCGTCAAGCGGGCCTTCGATGCGGCCGGGCTGCTGAACCCCGGCAAGGTGATCCCCACCCTCACGCGTTGCGCCGAAGGCGGCAAGATGCATGTGAAGAAGGGGCTGCTGCCTTTCCCTGACCTGGAGCGCTTTTGATGGAGGGCGTGGTCGAAGGCGCAGCGGTGACGCCAGGCGATCCGGTACTCGCCGAATTGTTGGATCGCGTGCGCGCGGCCATCGTCGATCGACAGGCCGCTGGCCCCGATGATGAAGGGGCCGGCCTGCTGTGCATACGCGGCTCGGGCAGCAAGGACTTCCTGGGCGGACCGATGCAGGGTGAGGGGCTGAGCACCCAAGCGCTGCGCGGCATCAGCAGCTATGAGCCCAGCGAACTGGTGATCACCGCCCGAGCCGGCACGCCGTTGGCAGAAGTCGAGGCGGCGCTGGCCGAGAAGGGCCAATGCCTGGCCTTTGAGCCGCCGCGCTTTGAAGGCGGTGGCACGGTGGGGGGCCTGGTTGCTGCGGGCCTGGCGGGTCCATCGCGGGTGGCCGCTGGCGGCGTACGCGACTTCATGCTCGGGGCCACCCTGCTCAATGGGCGCGCCGAGGTGCTGTCTTTCGGTGGACAGGTGATGAAGAACGTTGCCGGCTACGATGTGGCCCGCCTGCTGGCCGGCTCGATGGGTGTGTTGGGTGTGGTGCTGGAGGCATCGCTCAAGGTGCTGCCGGTGGCACCGGCCACCACCACGCTGCGCTTCGATCTGGATGAGCGCACCGCACTCCAAAAGCTCAACGAGTGGGGTGGCCAGCCCCTGCCGATCCACGCCAGCGCCTGGTGGGACGGCGTACTGGTGGTGCGCCTTTGCGGTGCACGCGCGGCGGTGCAGGCCGCTTGCGAGCGCTTGGGCGGGGAGGTGGTTCCGGCAGACCTGGCGTCATCCTTCTGGACCGGCCTTCGCGACCATGAGGACGAGTTCTTCGCCGAGGCCCGGCAGGCGGTGGCACAAGCAGGCCTGTTGTGGCGCGTAGCGGTACCGCAGACCGCGGCCCCGCTGGGTGTGAAGGGCTTGGGCAGCGGCACCCTGATCGAGTGGGGCGGCGCGCAGCGCTGGGTGGTCACCGCCGAGGGCGACACGGCCAGCGAGCAGGCACTGACCAAGGCTGCGCGAGCAGCGGGAGGCCATGCCCAGGTGTTCCGCGGGTCCCGTTCGGGCCGCACGCTGGAACTGGACCCCGTGCTGCTGCGCATCCACCGCCAGCTCAAGCAGGCCTTCGACCCGCACGGCCTGTTCAACCGTGGTCGTCTGCATCCTGAATTCTGAATCCGCTGTTCCATGCAAACCCATCTTGCCCCTGAATTTGCCGGCACCCGCGAGGGCCAGGCAGCCGAGGCCATCTTGCGCAAGTGCGTGCACTGCGGCTTCTGCACGGCCACCTGCCCAACCTATCAGCTGTTGGGTGACGAGCTGGATGGCCCGCGCGGTCGCATCTACCTGATCAAGCAGGTGCTCGAAGGCGCACAGGTCACCGAGAAGACCCAGCTGCACCTGGACCGCTGCCTGACCTGCCGCAACTGTGAGACGACCTGCCCCTCCGGCGTGCAGTACGGGCAGCTGGTGGACATCGGGCGAAACATCGTGGAAGACCGCGTCCCTCGTCAGGGTCGAGACAAGGCGGTGCGCTGGCTGCTCAAGGAAGGCCTGACGTCGCCCCTGTTCAAGCCGGCCATGGCCGTGGGCAAGATGGTGCGGCCCTTGCTGCCTGAGTCATTGAAGAAAAAGGTTCCGGGGGTCACCCCGGCCCGCGCCGGGATGTGGCCCACGCGTCAGCACCCGCGCAAGGTGCTCATGCTGGCCGGTTGCGTGCAGCCGGCCATGATGCCCAACATCAACAGCGCCACGGCCCGCGTGCTGGACGCCTGCGGCATCCAGACCCTGGTGGCGGAGGACGCCGGCTGTTGCGGCGCCATTCGGGCGCATTTGAACGACCACGAGGGCGCGCTGGCGGACATGCGACGCAACATCGACGCCTGGTGGTCGATGGTGCAGTCTGGGCAGGTGGAGGCCATCGTCATGAACGCCTCTGGCTGTGGCATCACCGTCAAGGAGTATGCGCAGCACTTGGCACACGATCCCGAATACGCCGAGCGCGCCCGCTTGGTCAGCGAGAAGACGCGTGACCTGAGTGAACTGCTGCCGGACCTGATGCCCCGGCTGAAGAAACTGCTTGGCGGCCAGGCGGGGTCGTCCCGCGCAGGCCGGCGCGGCACCGTGGCCTACCACCCGCCCTGCACCCTGCAGCACGGCCTGAAGCTGCGCGGCGGCGTCGAGGCGCATCTGCGGGAACTGGGTCTGCCGATCGAAGTGGCGGCTTGCGAAAGCCACCTGTGCTGCGGTTCAGCAGGCACCTATTCGGTGCTGCAGCCCGAGCTGTCCACGCAACTGCGCGACCGCAAGCTCGGGCACCTCGACGCACTCAAGCCCGGCAGGATCGTCTCGGCCAACATCGGCTGCATTCAGCATCTGCAAAGTGGAACCGACACCCCTGTGCAGCATTGGGTGGAGATGATCGACGAGATGTTGGCGGCCTGAGCGGCCGCGCACGGGTTGGTGCGCCCATGTGCGCAGGGGTGTGCCTGGGTACGCCGCCACCACGGCCCGGGCTGATGGCCGTGGCGGGGGTAGGAGCCGGCTCAGCCCTGCGGCTTCGGTGGCGTCTTGTCGCTCCAGGGCACACCGGCGGTGGCCCAGTCGTGCTTGGCGATGTCGAAAAACATGACGTCCACGCCCTCGGGCTTGGTGCCCAACACACGACAGGTGGCTTCGGTTAGGGCCTGAGCCAGGTCGCGCTTCTGTTCAGGGGTGCGGCCTTCGAAGAGTTCAACGCGGATCAGGGGCATGGTCAGCTCCGGTGATGGACGATCTCAGGATTGTGCGGCTTCGCGCAGCAGCGCCGGCCATTCGTCCACGCCCTCGGGCGTGGACCCATCGCCGATCCACTGGGCCTGTGTGAGGGCCACGACCTCGGGCGGCACCAGCGGCAGTTCGCCCCCGGCGGCCTGGGCCTGGAGTTGAATGCGCGCGGCGCGGTCGAGCCAGTGCATCAGCACAAAGGCCTCGGCCACGGTGCGGCCGACCGTGAGGACGCCATGGTGCGCCAGGATCAGGCCGTCGTGTTGACCCAGGGCCGCCACCAAACGCCGTTGCTCATCTGCGCCGAAGGCCAAGCCCTCGTAGGCGTGGCGACCCAAGCGGCCATAGAGTCGCAGCGCGGGTTGCGAGCAGGGCAGCAGACCCTCGGGGCGCGCGGCCAAAGCCTGGCCCCACAGCGTGTGCAGGTGGATCACGCACACCGCATCAGGCCGCGCCGCGTGCACGCAACCATGGATGGCAAAGCCACTGGGATTGACCGGCGCGTTGGATCCGTCCACCACACGCCCCTGCACGTCCACCTTCACCAAGTTGTCGGCGGTCACTTCGCAAAAGCGCAGGCCGAAGCGGTTGATGTAGTAGTGGCCAGGCTCGCCCGGGACGGCGGCCGACAGGTGGGTCCACACGATGTCGTCCCAGCCGCGGCGGGCGGCCAAGCGAAAGGCTGCAGCCAGGTCGCGGCGGGTCTGAAGTTGGGGGTCCGACCCCATGGCATGGTCCGTGGTCATCGGCCCGGCTCATTCAATCAGGATGGCCCTGAAGTCGTTGACATTCGTGCGGGTGGGGCCTGTGACGACCACCTCACCCACGGCCTCAAAGAACCCGTGTCCGTCGTTGCGTGCCAGGCTGTCGGCGGGCTTGATTCCCAGACCCCAGGCACGCTGCAAGGTGTCGGGCCCGAAGGTGGCGCCGGCGTTCTCTTCCAGGCCGTCCACGCCGTCGGTGTCGGCGGCCAGACCCCAGATCCGGCGGTGACCCGCGGTGGCCAGGGCCATGGACAGCAGGCATTCCACATTCCGACCGCCTCGGCCTGTGCCGCGCACGGTGACCGTGGTTTCGCCACCTGACAAGAGCACACACGGCGCCTCAAAGGGCTGGCCTCGCTGCGCCACCTGCACGGCCATACCGCCCAACACGCGGCCCACGTCGCGGGCCTCGCCTTCCAGCGCATCGCCGAGGATGTAGGCTCGCACACCGGCTTCCTGGGCTGCGCGGGCGGCGGCTTCCAACGCTTGCTGCGGTGCGGCCACGAGGCGGGCTTCGGCGCGCTCAAGGCGTGCATCACCAGGCTTCACCGACTCACCTCGGCCGCTGCTCAGGATCGCGCGAACCGTGGCGCCAAGAGGATCGGGCAGGTCCAGGCGGTAGCGCTCGATCAGGTCCAGAGCATCCTGGCAGGTGGTCGGATCGGCCACCGTGGGGCCCGAGGCAATGTCGATGGCGTGGTCACCCGGCACGTCGCTCATCATCAACGTGACCACACGGGCGGGATGGCAGGCGGCGGCCAGCCGGCCACCCTTGATGGCCGAGAGATGGCGGCGCACCGTGTTCATCTCGGTGATGGTGGCGCCCGACTGCAAGAGGGCGCGGTTGACGACTTGCTTGTCGGCCAGCGTGAGGCCAGGCAAGGGAAGCGGCAGCAACGACGAACCGCCACCGGAGATCAGCGCGATCACCAGGTCGTGGGGCCCCAAACCCTGCACCGCTTGCAGCATGCGCTGCGCCGCTTTCAGGCCGGCTTCATCGGGCACGGGATGCGCCGCCTCCACGATCTCCACGCGGTCGCAGGGCGCTCGGTAGCCGTAGCGCGTCACCACCACGCCTTCCAGGGCCCCGGGCCAATCGGCATAGTGCGTTTCCAGCGCCTGCGCCATCGCGGCCGAGGCCTTGCCCGCACCGATCACGACGACCCGTCCGCGGCCCAGCCCGGGGAGTTCGTCGACCTTCGGCAGATGAGCCGGCACGCACCGCTCGGGCTGTGCGCTGGCCACGGCGGCTTCAAACAAGCGTCTCAGGAGCGCGCGTTGGGGGCTGGGCTCCCGGTTCGAGTTGGCGTTCATCTCGAATGATCTTCTCACGAGCGTCTGGTCTTGCGGGGAAGGCCCAGCAGAAGGCCAGCCTTGGCCGCTGGGGCGCGAGCCCAGGCGCGCCCCGCGTCGAAGCGGTGCCGCTTCAGGCCGAGGGTGCCGCCTGACCGATCTCGAAATTCGCCAGGGTCTCCAGCGCCCGCACCATGGCCGAATGGTCCCAGGCCTTTCCGCCGTGTGCGGCGCAAGCGTTGAAGAGCTCCTGTGCGGTCGCCGTATTGGGCAGGCTCACGCCCAAAGCGCGCGCACTGCTCAGGGCCAGGTTCAGGTCCTTCTGATGCAGTTCGATCCGAAAGCCCGGATTGAAGGTGCGCTTGACCATGCGCTCGCCGTGCACCTCGAGGATGCGGCTGGCGGCAAAGCCACCCATCAGCGCCTGGCGCACTTTGGCCGGGTCGGCGCCGGCGCGGGCGGCGAACACCAGGGCCTCGGCCACCGCTTCGATGTTGAGCGCCACGATGATCTGGTTGGCCACCTTGGTGATCTGGCCCGAACCGGCGGGGCCGATCAAGGTGATGTTCTTGCCCATCAATTCGAACAGCGGCTTGACGCGCTCAAACGCGGCCTCGCTGCCGCCCACCATGATGGTGAGCGTGGCGCCCTTGGCGCCGACTTCGCCACCCGAGACGGGAGCGTCGAGGTAGTCGCAACCCCCTTCGGCGATGCGGCGCGCGAAATCCTGGGTCGCGATCGGCGAGATGGAGCTCATGTCCACCACGGTCTTGCCCTTGGACAGGCCTGCGGCGACACCGCGCTCACCGAACAGCACCTTTTCCACATCGGGGGTGTCCGGCACCATGGTGAAGATGATGTCGGCCTGCTGCGCCACGCTGCGGGCGTCGGCGCAGGCGATGGCGCCCTTGGCGCTGAGCTCGGCCGGCACCTGGCTGCGGGTGTGCACGTACAGGGTGTGGCCGGCGGCCAGCAGATGGCCGGCCATGGGTGAGCCCATGATGCCCAGACCGATGAAGCCGATCTTTTGAGGGGTGGTGGTCATGTCGTGGTGTCTCGTCGGGGAGTTCGGTGTGCGGATGATGGGCCAGCGATCGCGGCGCGATCAGGCGGTGAGCTGTTGGCGCCAGCCCAGTCCCTGTTCGGTTCCGTGGGCCGGCTTGTACTCGCAGCCGATGGCGCCCGAATAGCCGATGCGGTGGAGATGGGCGAACAGGAACGCGTAGTTGATCTCGCCGGTACCCGGTTCGTTGCGGCCCGGGTTGTCGGCGATCTGGATGTGGCCGATTCGGGCCAAGTGCTTGCTGAGCGTGCCCGCCAGTTCACCTTCCATGCGTTGCATGTGGTACGCGTCGTACTGGATGTAGGCATTGGCCGCGCCCACTTCGTCCAGGATGCCCAAGCCCTGCGCCGTGGTGCTGACGAAGAAGCCAGGGATGTCGAAGGTGTTGATGGGCTCGATCAGCAGGTCGATGCCATGCGCAGCCAGCTTGTGCGCCGCAAAGCGCAGGTTGCTCACCAGCGTCGAGCGGGCCTGCGCGTCGCTCACACCGGCCGGCTTGATGCCGGCCAGACAGTTGATTTTTTTCACGCCCAGGGCTGTGGCGTAGGCGATGGCCTGGTCCACACCGCGCTGAAATTCTTCGACGCGGTCCGGATGGCAAGCGATGCCGCGTTCGCCGCCGGCCCAGTTGCCCGCCGGCAGGTTGTGCAGGATGAGGCTTTGGCCGTTCGCTTGAAGTTCAGCCTGGATGGCCTCGGGCGTCGCTTCATACGGGAATTGACACTCCACCTGCGTGAAGCCCGCGCGGGCGGCGCGGCCGAAGCGTTCAATGAAGGGGACTTCGGTGAACAGCATCGAGAGGTTGGCGGCGAAAGTGGTCATGGGGTGCGCGTTCGAAAGGGTGAGGACTGCCGGGCCCGCCGGATGATGCCCCATTCCGGCGGGTGGGCTGGATGCGTTGTGGATCAGCGGCGCTGATCAGTCGAGGAGACCGGCCGCGACCAGGCCTTCGGTGCCCTGGGGGTGGCGGCAATCGATGTCCTCGAACTCGTTGATCTTGTCGATCTCCACGCCCATGGCGATGTTGGTCACCTTCTCCAGGATCACCTCCACCACCACCGGCACGCTGAATTCGCGGGCCATGGCCTGCGCCTGGCGCAGCGCATCCTGCAGCTTGGCCGGGTCGGTCACGCGCAGCGACTTGCAACCCAGGCCTTCCACCACCTTCTGGTGGTCGACACCATAGCCCTTGAGGGTTTCGTCTTCCACGTTCTGGTTGTCGAAGGCGAGTTGCACGCAGTAGTCCATCTCGAAACCGCGCTGCGACTGACGGATCAGACCGAGGTAGCTGTTGTTGACCAGCACCTGCACATAGGGCAGCTTGAACTGTGCGCCTGCAGCGAGTTCTTCGATCAGAAACTGAAAGTCGTAGTCGCCCGCGATGCCGACCACCGTGCGGGTGGGGTCAGCGGCCACCACACCGAGTGCGGCGGGCAGGGTCCAGCCCAGGGGGCCGGCCTGGCCGCAGTTGATCCACTGGCGAGGACCATAGATGTTCAGGAATTGCGCGGCGGCGATCTGGCTCAGGCCGATGGTGGACACGTAGACCGTGTCGCGCGGGAACACCGCATTCATCTCCTGGTACACGCGCTGGGGCTTGATGGGGATGTTGTCGTAGTTCGTCTTGCGGTGCATGAGCGACTTGCGCTCGGCGCAGCGCGCGGCCCAGGTGGCGAAGCTCTTGAGCGTGCCGGCAGCCTTGCGCTCACGCGCGGCTTGCACGAAGAGCTCCAGCGCGGCCTTCGCGTCACTCACGATGCCGTACTGCGGCTCGAACACGCGGCCGATCTGCGTGGGCTCGATGTCCACGTGCACAAAGGTGCGGCCCTTGGTGTAGGTGTCGATGCCACCGGTGTGGCGGTTGGCCCAGCGGTTGCCGATGCCCAGCACGAAGTCCGAGGCCAGCATGGTGGCGTTGCCATAGCGGTGGCTGGTCTGCAGGCCGCACATGCCGGCCATCAGCGGGTGGTCGTCGGGAATCGTGCCCCAGCCCATCAGCGTGGGAATGACGGGCACGCCGGTGAGCTCGGCGAACTCCACCAGCAGGTCGGACGCGTCGGCGTTGATGATGCCGCCGCCGGCCACGATCAGCGGCTTTTCGGCGGCCATCAGCATGTCCAGGGCCTTGTCGATCTGCTTGCGGGTGGCTGCGGGCTTGTAGACCGACAGCGGCTCGTAGGTGTCGATGTCGAATTCGATCTCGGCCATCTGCACATCAAACGGCAGATCGATCAGCACCGGGCCCGGGCGGCCCGAGCGCATCAGGTGGAAGGCCTGCTGGAACACGCGCGGCACCTGGGCGGGCTCCAGCACGGTGGTGGCCATCTTGGTCACCGGCTTGGCAATCGACTGGATGTCCACCGCCTGGAAGTCTTCCTTGTGCATGCGGGCGCGCGGCGCCTGGCCGGTGATGCACAGGATGGGGATGGAGTCGGCGATGGCCGAATACAGGCCGGTGATCATGTCGGTGCCCGCCGGGCCTGACGTGCCGATGCACACGCCGATGTTGCCGGCCTTGGCCCGGGTGTAGCCCTCGGCCATGTGCGAAGCGCCTTCCACATGGCGCGCCAGGATGTGGGTGATGCTCTGGCGCTCCCGCAGGGCGGCGTACAGGGGATTGATGGCTGCGCCGGGCACGCCGAAGGCGTTGGTCACGCCTTCCTTTTCCATCACGAGAACGGCTGCCATTGCGGCTTTCATCTTGGCCATGGTGGGGCTCCTGGGGGCTGAAATGGGGTCAAGGGACGGGGGTGCAGTGCACCTGAATGGGGCGAATGGTGCGCCCCGGAGGACGTTCCGTGAATCCGTCCCCGACGCATTTTCTCCATTCCATTTGGGAATACCCCCTTGCCGCGCGGTGGCTTAGGGCCTAGGCTGATCGCATGGACAAACTGGCGGCGATGCACACCTTCATCCGCGTGGTGGAGCTGGGCTCCTTCAGCAAGGCGGCCACCGACCTGGGCGTGGGCCAGCCCAGCGTCACCAAGCAGATTGCGCAATTGGAAAAGCATCTGGGTTCTCGCTTGCTGCACCGCACGACACAGGGCGTGTCGGTCACCGAGGTGGGTGCCCTGTACGCCGAACACTGCCGGCGCATCGCGCATGAGGTGGAAGAGGCCGACCATGTGGCCCTGCAGGCCCATTCGCAGATGCAGGGGCAGTTGCGCATCAGCACCTCGGTGGCCTTCGGGCGGCGGGTCTTGGCGCCGCGGCTCTTGGACTTCATTCGCCAACACCCGCAACTGCAGATCGACCTGAGCTGTGAGGACCGCCACATCAACTTGCTGGAGCAGGGGGTGGATGTGGCCATCCGCATGGGGCGCCTGGCCGATTCCACCCTGGGTTCGCGCTACCTGGGCAGCAATCCCTGGGTGCTGGTGGGCGCAGGCAGCTACCTCAAGGCGCGGGGCACGCCCAAGACGCCCGATGAACTGCGCGGACATGCGGCCCTGATCTACAGCACGGTACAGGGCGACGCGCGCTGGACGTTCACCCGGCCGCAGAGAAGCGGCGATGCACAGCGGCGTGAGGTGCTGGTGCACGGGCCGCTGCGCTCGAACAACCTGTCGGCGCTGCTGACGGCTGCGCGCGGCGGCCTGGGGCTGGCGGTGCTGCCGCTGTATGTGGCGCACGATTCCATCCGCAACGGGTCGGTTCAGGTGCTGCTCAAGGACTGGCTGCTGCCCGCGCAGGAGATGCACGCGGTGTACCCCTCGCCTCGGCTGGTGCCCACGAAGGTGCAATTGTTCGTGAGCTGGCTGCAGGGGCAGTTCGGTGAGGCCTGGTGGACGCGGGCACCCTGACGGCCCACAGGCCTTGGTGGGTCCGCACCGCTGCCGTTGGGTCTGCATGGTCGGTGCGCAGCTTGGGGATCCGGTCTTGGGGCAGAGCCCTCATCTCGACTCCTGAACCCGGGTCCAGAACTGAGAAAACGAGCGGCAGCGCTGGCCGGGGTCGGCCCAGATGCGCGGCGTCGGCTCGCCCTGTCCAGCGGCCAGCCACGCCCGCAGATGGGGGTCGGCCACGGTGCGGGCACTGGGCGGCGGGGCCGTTTCGCACCACACGATGCGATCGGTGTGCGCCCTCATGAGCGCGGCCACCCACTCCCAACGGCGCCCGCTCCAGGCCCAGCGGCTGTGGAAGGCGGCGACGAACACGCCCACCACCGGGCGGTCCTGGACTTGGGGCGCGCGAAGATTCCACGGGTGCATCAGCCATGCACCCTCGAGGTCGCCGGCTTGGGCGGTGGGCAGCTCGAAAGGAGGGCGGTGGAGCAAGGCAGGCTCCTGCGCACCTTCTCGGGCCACGGGCTGGGGTCGCTGCAGACGCCTGCCGCTGCGCGCCACCTCCTCCAAGACCTCGTAGGAGGCATCGACCACCGACCCGCGGCAATGCCAGGCCGGCGGGGCGAACTTCTCCACATTGCCGGCATTGAACAGATAGGGCTTGTGAGAGCCGGTGCCCGCCACCCACTGCCAGCTCAGGTGGTTGCTGGCCAAGTCGCCGTCGAGCAAGTGCCCATACAGCCAGTCCGCCCCGGCGCGCCAATGCACCTTGCGCAGGTGCACCACATAAGAAGCCAGCCACATGCGTGCGTGGTTGTGCAGGTAGCCCGTAGCGTACAGCTCGCGCACCGCCTGGTCGATCACCGGCACGCCCGTGCACGCCTGGCGGATGTCCTCAGGCAACACGCGCGCATAGGCGCTGTCGGGCATCGGCCCTTCGTGCAGGGATGTGAAGATGGCCTTGCCCTCGTGTTGCCACACGTGGTGGAAGTATTCGCGCCAGGCCAGTTCGTTGATGAACTTGTGGCCAGGGGCCAGGCCGCGGCCCTTGGCATCGCGGGCGCGCTCGGCTTCCTGCACGTGTGCCAGGACCTGCGGCAGGCTCAGCACGCCGTGGGTGATGTAGGGCGAAAGCCTGGTGACCGCGCCATCGAGGTGGTTGCGTGTGCGGGCGTAATCATGCGCGCGCACAGCCTGCAGACGCTGCACGGCCGCCTGCGCAGTCGGCTCGATCAAGGCCAGCGGCTCGGCCGGGATATTCATGACGTGGGCGGTGGTGACAAGCCCGGCATCATGGCCGAAGCGGTTACCCCCTGCAGGCACTGGGCCACACGGCTGCGATGGATCGCCAGCCGGGTCAAAGAAAAAGGGCGCTGGGTGTGCCCAGCGCCCTACGGGGAAAAAGGGTCCAGGGGTTGAACCCCGGGGAAGAGCCCCTTACCGCACCACGGCGATGGCCTCGCGCTTGTCAGCCTTGTAGGTGTACAGCGTGAGCGCACCGTTCTTGATGTCACCCTTGTCGTCAAACGAGATGACGCCGGTCACCCCCTTGTAGCCCTCGGTCTTGGCCAGGGCCGGCAGGTACTTGGCCGGGTCGGTGGAATTGGCGCGCACCATGGCGTCGGCCATCACCATCACGGCGTCGTACACATAGGGCGCGTAGATCTGCACATCGGCGTTGTACTTGGCCTTGAACTTGGTGGCGAAATCGGTCATGGCCGTCTTGGCCTCGCCCTCCACGCCACCGGCTTCGGCGCACACCACCTGGCCATCGGCCATGGAGCCTGCGGCCAACTTGGGCAGTTCACCCGTGCAGATGCCGTCACCCCCCATGAGCTTGGCGTTGATGCCCAACTGCTTCATCTGGCGCAACATGGGGCCGGCCACGGCGTCCATGCCACCAAAGAAGACCACATCGGGCTTCTTGGCCTTCAGCGCGGTCAAGATGGCGGTGAAGTCGGTGGCCTTGTCGTTGGTGAACTGGCGGTCCACCACCTTGCCACCGGCCGCCTCCACGCCCTTGGCAAACTCATCGGCCACACCCTGGCCGTAGGCGGTGCGGTCGTCCACGACGGCGATGCTCTTGCCTTTGAGCTCGGTCACCGCGTACTTGCCCAGCGTGCCGCCCAGGTGCACGTCGTCGGCCACGTTGCGGAAGGTGGTTTTGAAGCCCTGCCGGGTGTACTTGGGGTTGGTGGCCGAGGGGCTGATCTGCGGAATGCCCGCATCGCTGTAGATCTTGGACGCCGGGATGCTGGTGCCCGAATTGAGGTGACCGATCACGCCCACGACCTTGCTGTCGACCAGCTTCTGCGCGGCAGCCGTGCCCTGCTTGGGGTCGGCGGCATCGTCTTCGGCCAGCAGTTCGAACTTGATCTTCTTGCCGTCGATGGTCACGCCCTTGGCATTGAGCTCATCGATGGCCATGCGCGCGCCGTTCTCGTTGTCCTTGCCCAGGTGGGCGATGGCGCCGCTGGTGGGGGCCACATGGCCGATCTTCACCACCGCTTCAGACGCGGCTGCAGGGGCTGCCGCTTCCTTCTTGCCGCAAGCGGCCAATGCAGCCACGGCCAGGGTCGCCAGAACCAGATTCCACTTCTTGTTCATACGTCGAACACTCCTTCAGAGGGTTGGGGGAAAAGCTTGCCGATGCCTAACATCACTCACCCAGGTAAGCCGCGCGCACGCGCGGGTCGTGCAGCAACTCACCGGCCGGGCCGCTCATCGTCATCTCACCGGAGTCCATCACATAGGCCCGGTTGGCCACCGCGAGCGCACGGCTGGCATTTTGCTCCACCAGCAGCACGGTGGTGCCCTGGCGGTGAATGGTTTGCACCACCTCAAAGATCTTGTCGACCATGATGGGCGACAGGCCCATCGAGGGTTCATCCAACAACAGCAGCCGCGGGCGCGCCATCAGCGCTCGGCCCATGGCCAGCATCTGCTGCTCACCGCCGGACAGCGTACCGGCCAGTTGTCCCTGCCGCTCCCTCAGGCGCGAGAAGAGGGTGAATACGTGCTCCAGGTCCTCCTGTACCTGCGCGTCGTGGCGCAGGTAGGCTCCCATCTGCAGGTTCTCCAGGATGCTCATGCGGGTGAAGGTGCCGCGCCCCTCGGGCACCATCACCAAGCCACGCGCCACCAGGTCCCAGGAGCCCCGGCCGGCGATCGACTCACCCGCATACTCGATGCGACCCCCTTGCGGGTTCAGCATCGCGGTCAGTGCCTTGAGCGTGGTGGTCTTGCCCGCGCCGTTGGCGCCAATCAGGCTCACCAGCTCGCCTTCGCGCACCTCCAGGCTGATGCCCTTGACCGCCTGGATGCCCCCGTAGGCCACGCGCAGGTCGGCCACGCGCAGCAGCACATCGCGCAGTGGTTGTGCGTTGTTCACCGGCGCGCCCGCGTAGCCTACGGACTCAAGCATGATGCCCCGCCCCCAGGTAGGCTTCGATCACCTGTGCATTGCGCTGCACCTGGGCCGGCGTGCCTTGCGCAATCACCTTGCCATAGTCCAGCACCGTCACCGCATCGCACAGCCCCATCACCAACTTCACATCGTGCTCGATCAACAGCACGGTTCGGCCATCGGCGCGGATGCGCTCGATCAACTGCCGCAGCACGCCCTTCTCGGTCGCGTTCATGCCCGCGGCCGGTTCGTCCAGGGCCAACAACTGGGGGTCCGTGGCCAAGGCGCGGGCGATCTCCAGGCGCCGCTGGTCACCGTAGGACAAGGTGCGTGCGCGGTAGTCGGCATATCGCTCAATGCCCACATAGGCGAGCAGTTCACGCGCGCGTTGCTCGATGTCCGCTTCCTCGCGCTTGAAAGAGGCCGTTCGCAGTACCGCGCCCAGCAGCCCCGAGCCGGTGCGCACATGACGGCCCACCATCACGTTCTCCAGCGCGGTCATGTCGGGAAACAGCCGGATGTTCTGAAAGGTGCGCGCGATGCCGGCCCGCGCCACCTCGTGGACCGCGCTGGGTTGGTAAGGCGCGCCCGCCAATTCAAAGGTCCCGGCATCGGGCACATACAGGCCGGTGATGACGTTGAAGAAGGTGGTCTTGCCCGCACCATTGGGCCCGATCAGACCGGCCACCTGTCCGCGCTCGATGCGCAGGCTCACCTCGTTCAAGGCCTGCAGGCCGCCAAAGCGCTTGCTGGCGCCCCGCACCTGCAGCACCACCGGCGTCGAGGGCGCCGTCATGAACGCCGCCCCGATGCAGAGCCTGCGCTGCGACTGTTGGGGATGCCAGCGGCGCCGCCGCGGGCCGGGTCCAGGCCATCGGCCTGCTCAGCCTGGGCCGAACGACCATGCTCGGGCGTTGGCCACAGACCGCGCGGGCGCAGCAGCATGATGGCGATCATCGCCACCGCGATCAGCAGCTGGCGCAGAATGGCCGCGTCAACCCGGCCGCCGGTCATGTTCTGGATGTCGCCGGCCACGTAGCGCAGCACCTCGGGCAGCGCCGCCAGCAGCAAAGCCCCCAGGATCACGCCCGGCAGGTGGCCCAAGCCGCCCAGCACCACCATGGCCACGATCATCACCGATTCCATCAAGCTGAAAGACTCCGGCGACACGAAACCCTGGAACGACGCAAACATCGCGCCGGCCACGCCGCCGAAGGTGGCGCCCATGCCGAAGGCCAGCAGCTTCATGTTGCGGGTGTTGATGCCCATGGCTCGGGCGGCGACCTCGTCTTCCCGAATGGCCATCCAGGCCCGGCCGATGCGCGAATCTTCGAGCCGCCGGCAAACCACCACACTGGCCACCACCAGCACCAGAAACAGCCAGTAGTACAGCGTCACCGAAGCCACGCGCACATCGCCCCAAGGCATCGGCAGGTCCAACGGCCGGCCCAGGCTGAAGCCGAAGAAGGTGACGGGGTCGATCCGGTCCAGTCCACGCGGTCCGTTGGTGATGTTGACCGGGTGCTCCAGGTTGTTCATGAACACGCGGATGATTTCACCGAAGCCCAGGGTGACGATGGCCAGGTAGTCGCCGCGCAGTTTCAGCACCGGCGTGCCCAACAGCACCCCGGCCACAGCGGCCAACAAGGCGGCCAGCGGGATCACCGCCCACAGAGGCGTGTGCACGCCCTGCGGGAAATGCTGCGCGAACCAGGCGAACTGCTCGGCCAGATGCGGCGAAGTCAGCAGGGCCACCATGTAGGCACCCACGGCATAAAAGGCCACGAAGCCCAGGTCCAGCAGGCCCGCATAGCCCACCACGATGTTCAGGCCCAGGGCCAGCAGCACATAGAGCAGCGCGGTGGCCATGATGCGCACCCAGCCCGATCCGACTTGCTGCACCAGCAAGGGAAGCAGAACCAGGGCCGCCGCCGACAGGGCGAAGGCCAGGATTTGGGCGCGCTTGGCGTTCAGTGGCCTCACCGATCAGCCCCCGCACCACCCTGACCACGGCGACCCGTCGTCAGCAGGCGTGTCCCAAGCCCCCCAACCTTCATCACCTCACGCCCTGTCCGCCACGCGCTCACCCAGCAGCCCTGCGGGCCGCAGCGTCAGCACCAGGATCAAGGCGGCAAAGGCAAAGATGTCCACATAGTGGCTGCCCAACACGCCCCCGGTGAGTTCGCCCAAATAGCCCGCACCGATGGCCTCCAGCAGGCCCAACAGCAGGCCGCCCAACACCGCGCCCCCCAGGTTGCCGATGCCGCCCAACACCGCGGCCGTGAAGGCCTTGAGGCCGGGCAGGAAGCCCATGGTGTGCTGCACCGTGCCGTAATTGGCCGCCCACATCACCCCAGCCAAAGCCGCCAGCGCAGCGCCGATGATGAAGGTGGTGGAGATCACCACATCCGGTTTCACGCCCATGAGCGCGGCCACCCCGGGGTTCTCCGCCGTGGCGCGCATGGCGCGGCCCAGCCGGGTGCGGTTCACCAGAAACATCAGGCCGGCCAGCGTGACCGCGGTGATGGCCAGGATCAGCACCTGGGTCACCGAAATCACCGCCCCGCCGATGTGAAGGGGCTCCACCGGCAGCAGCTGCGGATAGGGCTTGGGGTTGGGCTTCCACACGATCATCGCCAGGGTCTGCAGCAAAAGGCTCATGCCCATGGCCGTGATCAGCGGGGCCAGGCGCGGTGCGTGACGCAGCGGACGGTAGGCCAGTTTCTCGATGCCGAAATTCAGCGTGCAGCACACCAGCACCGCCACCGGCAGCGAAATCAACATGAGCACCCAGCCGGGCAGGCCGGTGCCACCCAGCCCGGTGACGACACTCCAACTCACCAGGGCGCCCACCATCAGCACCTCGCCGTGGGCGAAGTTGATCAGGTTGATGATGCCGTAGACCATGGTGTAGCCCAGGGCCACCAGGGCATACATGCTGCCCAGCACCAGGCCGTTGATGATCTGTTGGATGAGGGTGTCCATAAACCGATGGGCCACTCGGTGGGTACGTCGGCGACCGGGACGTCAGCCGTCTGGGCGCCTGCGTGTGGTTCGGCATGTTGCCTGCGATGGGGCCGGATTAGAACTCAGTCACAAGCCCCACAGCCCCCCGGGGCTTCCCGGTGCTGCAAGTGCAGGGGGCTCGGTAGCATCCGGGCATGAACCCGAGCAAACGACAGTTCCTGCGCTGCAGTTGCGGCCTTTCACTTCTGGGCGGTGTAGCCGGCATCGGCGCACTCAGCGGCTGCGCGGCCACGGGGCCGGGGATGGCGCCAAGGGCCGCGGGCGCGGGTGGCCCGCCTCCGGGCCCGCAGGCCCGGACCCTGCACGACATCTTCGCCCGCCATTGGGAGGCCCAGGCCCGCCTGGCGCCCGAGTGGGGCACTTACCGCGGCGACCACCGCTTCGGCGGCGAGCTCGCCCAGGTGGGTCCTGAGGCCGAAGCGCGGCGGCGCTCGCTCACCGAAGGCTTCCTGCAAGAGGCCCGCGCGGTGAACCCCGACGCGTTGGACGCGCGGGATCGACTGTCGCGCGAGATGTTCCTGCAAAACCTGCAGCAGCAGCTGGACCTGTCGCGCTTTGAGGGCTACCGCAGCATGAACCTGGGGGCCCTGCGCGGGCCCCACACCCTGATGTCAGGCCTGCTGCAGCAGCAGCCGGTGGACACGGCCGAACAGCGGGAACAGGTGCTGGCGCGCCTGGCCCAGCACCCGCGCCGCATCGACCAGGAAATCGCCCAACTGCTGCAGGCGCAGCAGCTGGGTTGGGTGTCGGCGCGCCCGGTGCTCGAACGCGTGCTGGCTCAATTGGACGGGCAGATCCGCGCCGATGTGGTGCGCGGCCCCTTCATGGACCCCTGGCGGCGCCTGCCCAAGGGCGTGCCCGAAGCCGAAGCCGCGCGCTGGCAAGAGCGCGGCGAAGCGGCGGTGAGGCGTGATGTGATCCCGGCCCTGCAGAAGCTGCGCGACACGGTGGCCCGGCAGTTGATGCCCCGCGCGCCTGATGCCGGTGGGCTGCTGCGCTACCCCGGTGGAGACGCGGTGTACGCCGCGCTGGTGCGCCAGCAAACCACCACCAACAAGACGCCCCAGGAACTGCACGACACGGGCCGAGCGCAACTCGAGCAGCTGCATGGCGAGTTCGCCAAGCTGCGCGAGCGCATGGGCCTGCGCATGGGCTTCAGCGATGCACTCAAGGCGCTGAGCTCACCGGAGCACTTCTTCAGCAGCCCGCAGGCCATGTTGGAAGGCTACCGGGCCACCGCCAAGGAGCTCGACCCCTGGATGCCGCGCCTGTTCGTGGAATTGCCGCGCACCAGCTACGGCATCCGCCCCATGGCCGAGCACCTGGGGCCCGGTGCGGCTGACAACTACACCGGTCCACCCCTGGATGGCAGCGGGCCGGGTTGGTACAACGCCAATGTGCTGGCCTATCAGCGTCGCCAGAAGTGGGCCCTGCCCTCGCTGGTGGCCCACGAAACCGTGCCGGGGCACCATCTGCAGATTGCCCGCGCCCGCGAGCTCGGCGACCTGCCGGCCTTTCGACGCGGCGGTGGCTACACCGCGTTTTCCGAAGGCTGGGGCCTGTATGCCGAACGCCTCATGGACGAAGTGGGCTTCTACGACACGCCGCAGGCCCGTTGGGGCTTTCTGCAAGCTCAGGCCTTCCGTGCCGCGCGTCTGGTGGTGGATACCGGCATACACGCCCTGGGCTGGAGCCGTCAGCAGGCCATCGATGTCATGAACGAGCGCGTGGGCGAGAACCCCATCTTCATGACCGCCGAGGTGGACCGCTATATCTCTACACCGGCTCAGGCCCTGGCCTACATGACCGGGCAGCTGCACATCCTGGATGAGCGTGAACGCGCCCGGCAGGCCCTGGGCGGGCGCTTCGACCTGCGCCGCTTCAACAATGCGGTGATCGATCACGGGGCCTTGCCGCTGGATGTGCTGTCCGCCCAGCTGCGCGACTGGACTCAGCAGGAACTCAATGTCCGGCGTGCATGAGCCAGGCGTTCGGGCTGAGCGCCTGCTCAGCTCACGCCCACTGCCTGCCGGTGCGCCAGCGCCTGCAGGCGGATCGCCTGGCGCTGGCCTTCGTCCAAACGCTTGAGGTTCTTCACCTGCATCACCATGCGAGGGTTCTGGGCCAGCGTTGCTTCGTGGCGCAACAGGAAGTCCCAATACAGCGTGGTGTAGGGGCAGGCGTGCGCGCCCGTGGCCTGCGCCGGGTCATAGCGGCAGCCCTTGCAGTGATTGCCCATGCGCTGCAGGTATTTGCCTGAGGCGGCGTAGGGCTTGCTGGCCATCAGGCCGCCATCGGCATACTGGCTCATGCCCAGGGTGTTGGGCAACTCCACCCACTCCACCGCGTCCACGTAGACGCTCAGGTACCAGCCGTGTACCGCCTTGGGGTCCACACCCAACAACAGGGCATACAGGCCCGTCACCATCAGGCGCTGGATATGGTGGGCATAGCCGTGCTGCAGCGTCAGTTGCAACGCATCTCGCAGGCACGCCATGTCGGTCTGCGCGTTCCAGAAGAAGCCGGGTAGCTCATGCGTGGCGCCCAGCGCATTGCGCTGCAGGTACTGCGGCATATGCAGCCAATAGATGCCCCGCACATATTCGCGCCATCCCAAGATCTGTCGGATGAAGCCCTCCGTGGACGCCAGGTCGGCGTGGCCCTGCCGAAAAGCCTCTTCGGCGGCCTGCACCACCTCACGGGCGCGGAGCAGCTTGAGGTTCAGGGCAGCGGCCAGGTGCGAATGAAACAGCCACACCTGGCCGGTCCACATCGCGTCCTGCCATTTGCCGAAATGGGGCAGGCGTTCACGGATGAAGCGTTGCAAAGACTCCAACGCCTGCGCACGGGTCACCGGCCAAGCGAAGGCGTCCAGTGATCCAGGGTGTGCGGCAAAGCGCTGGGCCACCAACTCCAACACGCCCCGGGTGATGTCGTCCGGATCGAAGCGAGCCGGCTGAGGGATCGGCGGTGGTCCGTCCTTGCCAAAGGCTGCGCGGTTGTCCGCATCGAAGTTCCACTGGCCGCCCACCGGCTCATCACCGTCCATCAGCACCTGGTGGCGCACGCGCAGTTCTCGGTACCAGTACTCCAGGCGCAGCTGCTTGCGGCCCTTGGCATGCGCGGCGAAATCGCGCACCGTGCTGAAGAAGTGGCGGTCTTCTCGGATGTCCAACGGCCGTCCGGTTTCGTGGGCCACCGCCTTGATCGACTCCAACACGCGCCAGTCACCGGGCGCGGTCATCACCAGCTCCTGTGGCTGCAGGCGGTGGATGGTGGCGCGCAATTCCGCGCCGAGGCTGCCCAGATTGCCTTCGTCATCCAGGTGCCGGTAGTCCACGCGCCAACCCGCGGCCCCCAGCGTCTGCGCATGGTGGCGCATGGCCGCCAGGAACAGCGCAATGCGCGGCTTGGACGACCAAACATGCGTGGACTCTTCGGCCACCTCGGCCATCCACACCGCATCCTGCTGCGGGTCGGCGCCGTCAAAGCAGGAAGCCTGAAGATCGAGCTGATCGCCCAGAACGAGGATCAACCGGCGTGCCTTGTGCGCTCGGCTCATCGCCCTGCCGCCCGGCGACCACGCGCGCCCTGCGCGCGACAAGCCTCGCTGCACACCTTCACGTCATCCCAGTTCTTGGCCCAGGCCTTGCGCCACGCCATGGGCCGCCCGCACACGGTGCAAGGCTTGCTCGGCAAGTTGGCCTTGTTGCCCCGGAACCCGCCGGCGCGGTCGGCGGCCTTGTGGTGGTGACGGCTCGAGGTCACACCACCTGCGCCAAGGCCTGCGCCACGCGGTCCACATTGCCCTGAGTCAACCCGGCCACACACAGGCGCCCAGAGCGGATGAGGTACACCGCATGGTCATCCCGCAAGCGGTCCACCTGCGCGGCGCTCAAGCCGGTGTAGCTGAACATGCCGCGCTGACTGAGCAGAAAGCCGAAGTCGCGGTCGGGCCGCAGGGCGCTCAGGCGCGCGTGCAGGGCCTTGCGCACCTCGATCATGCGCAAGCGCATCTGGGCCAGCTCACCCTCCCACATCGCCCTGAGGTCAGCGTCTCCCAACACATGCTCCACCAGACGGGCCGCGTGGATGGCCGGGCTGGAATAGAGGCGGCGCACCGTGTAGCGCAACTGCCCCATCACCAGGTCGGCCTCGGCCTTGCTGGCGCACACGGCCGACAAGGCCCCACAGCGCTCGCCATACACGCTCATGCTCTTGGAAAAGGAATTGGCCACGAAGAACGTCAGCCCTGAGGCGGCCAGCGCCCGCACCGAGTGCGCATCTTCGGCGATCCCGTCGCCAAAGCCCTGATACGCCAGGTCCAGGTACGGCAGCAATTCACGCTCACGCAGCACCGGTATCAACGCGTCCCACTGCCCCGGCGTGAGGTCCACTCCGGTGGGGTTGTGGCAGCAGGCGTGCAGCAGCACGATGCTGCGCGCGGGCAGGCCCTTCAGGCAGGCCAGCATGTCCTCAAAGCGCAGGCCCCCGGTGGCCGCGTCGTAGTAGGGGTAGTGGTTGACCGTGAAGCCGCTGCCCTCGAACATCGACTCACCCACACGGCGCTCTCGGGCAGCCAGGTGCGCAGGAAGTCCGCGCCCACCTTCAAGCCGCCGGAAGAGCCCACGGTCTGGATGGTGGCGACACGGCCTTCGGCCAGGGCCGGATGCTGCGCACCCAAGAGCAGATGCGCCACCTGCGTGCGGCAAGCCGCCTGACCTTCCATGGGCAGATAGGGCTTGGCCCCCCCTTCGGCCAGGATGCGCTTTTCCGCTTCCTGCACGCACTGAAGCACCGGCAACCGACCCTGCTCGTCGAAATAGATGCCGATGGACAGGTTGACCTTGTTCGGTCGAGGGTCCTGGTTGAAGGCATCCACCAACGCGAAGATGGGGTCGCCCGCGTAGGGGGTGATGTGCTCAAACATGGCTCAGCCCAGTGCCGCTTCGATGTCGCTGGCCAGCTTGGCCGGCGCGTCCTGCGGGGCGTAGCGGCGGATCACGCACCCATCACGCCCGACCAGGAATTTCGTGAAATTCCACTTGATGCCTTCAGAGCCCAACAGGCCCGGCGCCTCGTGCTTGAGCCACTGGAACAGGGGGTGTGCGTGGGCACCATTGACCTCCACCTTGGCCATCATCGGGAAGGTGACGCCGTAGTTGACCTGGCAAAACGAGGCGATGTCGGCGTTGTCTTTCGGGTCTTGCCCGCCGAACTGGTTGCAGGGGAAACCCACCACCGTGAGCCCGCGCCCGCCATAGCGCTTCCAGAGTGCTTCCAGCCCGCCGAATTGGGGGGTGAAGCCGCAGGCGCTGGCGGTGTTCACCACCAGCACCACGCGGTCCTTGAAGTCGGCCATGCGCACGGACTTGCCCGTGATGTCGATGGCCTCGAAATCGCTGAGGGTCTTGTTCATGCAGTGATCGTAATGCAGCGTCGCATCCAAGCGCAGCGATGGGGTCTGGGCTGGGCTCAGTCCCAGGCCGCCAGCCACGCCGACGCCAGGATGCACGCCCCACCCACCAGCAGCGCCGGGCCCAAGGTGCCCGCACCCAGCGCCACGGCCGACGCCGAGGCAAAGAGCACCTCGGTGAGCATGATCACCGCCGTCCGGTGTGCCGGCAACCGCGAGGCGCCGTACTGCAGGCTCAAATTGGCCGCCAGGAAGGCCGCGCTCAAACCCAGGGCCCAGGGCCACCACTGCGCTGCCGCATCCCAGCGCGGCGCCGGCACCGAACCCGCCTGCTGCAGCGCCAGGCCCACCACACCGGCGATCAGCGCCCCGCCGATGAACATGGCCGCCGCCCGCGCGGCCTCGCTGCGCGCCTGTTCTCGGCGCACCATGATGTTGTTCAGTGCGAAAGAGAAGCCCCCCACGATGGCCAGTGCATCGGACAAACTGAAGGCCGCCATGAACGGGGAAGCGTGCGCCTTGCCACCTTCGGGCCACAGCACGATCACCGCACCGGCCAGGCCCAGGGCCACCCGCAGCAGCGCCCGCGGCGTCACGGCTTCGTTGAGCAGCCAGCGCGCCAACAAAACGGCCCACAGCGGCATCAGATAGAACAGCAGCACCACGCGCACCACATCACCGATGCTCACCGCCCAGTTGAAGGCGGCGTTGGTGGTGCCGGCTGCGGCCACCAGCACCCACAAGGCGCTGGGCCGCAGCAGTTCCACCACGCTGCGCGGACGCGCCGCCAGCAGCAGCGCCGAAATGGCCGCATACACCAAGGTGGTGGCCCACAGCGGGTGCAGGCCCTGTTCGTCGAGGTGGCGAAACGGCCACCACGACAAACCCCACACCAACGCGTTCAGGACTAAGGCTGAGGCTGCGAGGCCTTGCGTCGGCGCCACCAGATCACCCCCCCCACGAGGGCACCGATGCCCAACAGCACGAAGATGCCCACCTGGAACTGGCGCAGCACGCTGAACATCCAGTCGCGGTTGAGCGCGCCAAAGTAACCCAGGTACACCCAGATCGGCACGCTGATGGCGGCGGCGAACCCATCCATCATCAGCCAGGTGGTGAAGGGCACGCGCCGCGACATGCCGGCGCTGAAGAACACCGGCGTGCGCAACCCCGGCAGGAAGCGGGCCACGAACATCACCCACTTGCCGTATTTCTGGAACAACTGTGCCGCCTTCTCGAAGCGCTCAGGCGTGAGCACCTTGCGAAAGCCCGGCAGGGTCTGAATGCGCTGGCCGTACACGCGGCCCAAGGTGAAGATCAGGCCATCACCCACCAACACGCCGGCCATACCGACGGCAAACATCACATGCGGGTCCGCATAGCCCAGACCGGCGATGACGCCTCCGGTGACCAAGGTCACGTCCTCAGGCACCGGCACGCCGAAGCCGCAGATCAGCAGCATCACGAACACGGCGATGTAGCCGTATTCCGTGAAGATGGGCATGAGGAAATCGAAAACTTCCATGCGAGTGCGCAACGAGACGTTGGAAGAAGCCGGTGGGCGAACCGAAGGCCACCCACGCCGCGCGCGCCAGCCCGGGGCGGTTTATAGCACCCAGCCCGGGCAGCACCCACGCCACGCGGCGCGAAGACCTGACAAACCGTAGGACTGTGGTCTGGGTAGTCGGTAGGATCATGCCCATGCCGCGCCCCATTCAGGCCCTCATCCACACCGCCGCCCTGGCCCACAACCTGGCCGTGGCCCGCCAGCGCGTGCCCGATTCGCGGGTGTGGGCGGTGGTCAAGGCCAATGCCTACGGCCATGGGCTGGAGCGCGCCTTCCAGGGGCTGCGGCGCGCCGACGGCTTCGCGCTGCTGGATTTGGAAGAGGCCCAACGCCTGCGCGCGCTCGATTGGCGTGGACCCATCCTGCTGCTTGAGGGCTGCTTCGAGCCGCGCGACCTGGAACAGTGCTCGCGCCTGAGCCTGTGGCATGTGGTGCACACCGCCGAGCAGATCGATTGGCTGGCCGCGCACAAAACCCATGTGCCGCACCGCGTGTTCCTGAAGATGAACAGCGGGATGAACCGGCTGGGCTTCCCGGAAGCGGCGCTGCGCAGTGCGTGGGCCCGCTTGAACGCCCTGCCGCAGGTGGATGAAATCTCCCTGATGACCCACTTCTCCGATGCCGATGGCCCGCGTGGCGTGGCCCATCAGGTGCAGGTTTTCGCGCGCGCCACCGCCGACCTGCCCGGCGAACGCAGCCTGGCCAACAGTGCGGCCGTGTTGCGACATACAGCGGCCGCGGGCGTCGCCGCGGACTGGGTGCGTGCGGGCATCATGCTCTATGGCAGCGCGCCCGACGCACCCGCCGGGTCGATTGAATCCTGGGGCCTGAAGCCCACCATGACCCTGCGCAGTCGGCTCATCGGCATCCAGCACCTTCAGCCCGGGGACACCGTGGGCTATGGCAGCACCTACACCGCGGCACAGGCTGTGCGCATCGGCATCGTCGCCTGCGGCTACGCCGATGGTTACCCGCGCCACGCGCCCTCCGGCACGCCGGTGTTGGTCGATGGCGTGCGCTGCGCGCTGGTGGGCCGCGTGAGCATGGACATGATCACGGTGGACCTGACCCCGGTGCCGCAAGCGGGCTTGGGCAGTGAAGTCACGCTGTGGGGTTGTGGGCCGGTTGGTGGGGAACACGGCTCGGTGCTGCCCATCGACGAAGTGGCCCATGCCGCCGGCACCATTGGCTATGAGCTGATGTGCGCCTTGGCTCAGCGTGTGCCTGTGGAGGTCGCGGACTGATTCAAGCGTTCAATGGCCCGCACCGCCTGCCAACGCCCGGCTGCCACACCGCAATCGCACAGAGCCCCCAACCCCCGCCATGCCCTCCATCGCCTTCCACCTCAGCCCGCAAGAGCTGGAATTCAGTGCCATCCGCGCACAAGGCGCGGGCGGGCAGAACGTCAACAAAGTGAGCAACGCCGTGATGCTGCGCTTTGATGTCCGCGCATCATCACTGCCTGACCTGCTGAAGTCACGCGTCATGGCCCTTGGCGACCAGCGCGTCTCCCGCGAAGGCATGGTGGTGATCAAGGCACAGGAACACCGCAGCCTACCCATGAACCGCGAAGCCGCCATCCGGCGCCTGCTGGAGCTGCTGGAGCAAGCCGCCCATATCCCCGCCACCCGCCGCACCACGCGGCCGACGCGCCGTTCGGTTCGGCAGCGACTGGATGCCAAAGCCATCCGTGCCCGCACCAAGGCGCTTCGGGCTCGCGTGGGCCAGGGCAGGCGCGACGTGTGAAGGCCCTGACCAGCTGGTAGGCTAGGCTGGCCACTAGGCGTCGCGTTCTCTGCGCTGTGCTCGCCAACGGGCTCATCGCATGAGCCTCTTGCGGGGCATCATCACCACATGGCCAAAGACAAATCCCTCTACACCTGCAGCGACTGCGGCGGCACCACACCGAAGTGGCTGGGCCAATGCCCCCATTGCCAGGCCTGGAACACCCTCACCGAAACCGCCGCTCCCAGCGCCACGGCCGGCAAGAACCGCTTCGAAGCCCTGGCCCGAAGCGCCCCGGTGGCGCGCCTGGCCGACATCGAAGCGCAGGACGTGCAGCGCACCCCCACTGGCCAGGACGAACTCGACCGCGTGCTCGGCGGGGGCATCGTGCCCGGCGGCGTGGTGTTGATCGGCGGAGACCCCGGCATCGGCAAGAGCACCCTGCTGTTGCAGGCAGCCGAATCTCTGAGCGCCCAACTCCAAGTGCTGTATGTCACCGGCGAGGAAAGCGGTGCGCAAGTGTCGCTGCGTGCGCGGCGCCTGGGCCTGTCGGGCGCCAATGTGCAGGTGCTGGCGGAAATCCAGCTCGAGCGTGTCTTGGCCGCCATCGCTCAGCACGAACCCGCCTTCGTGATCATCGACTCCATCCAAACCCTGTATTCCGATCAGCTCAGCAGCGCCCCGGGTTCGGTGGCCCAGGTGCGCGAATGTGCGGCCCACCTCACCCGCACCGCCAAGGCCACCGGCTGCGCCATGGTGCTGGTGGGCCATGTCACCAAGGAAGGCGCGCTGGCCGGGCCTCGGGTGCTGGAACACATCGTGGACACGGTGCTGTACTTTGAGGGCGACGCACACTCCAGCTTCCGCTTGGTGCGCGCCATCAAGAATCGCTTCGGCGCGGTCAACGAAATCGGTGTGTTCGCCATGACGGAAAAGGGCCTGAAGGGCGTGACCAACCCCAGCGCCATCTTTCTGTCCACCCACGAAGCGCCGGTGCCCGGGTCCTGCGTGCTGGTCACCCTTGAGGGCACGCGCCCCCTGCTGGTGGAAATCCAGGCTCTGGTGGACAGCGGCGGACCCTCACCGCGGCGCCTATCGGTCGGCCTGGAACGCGACCGGCTGGCCATGCTGCTGGCGGTGCTGCATCGTCATGCCGGCATGGCCTGCATGGACCAGGATGTCTTCGTGAACGCCGTGGGCGGCGTTCGGATCAGCGAGCCGGCAGCCGATCTGTCGGTGCTCTTGGCCATCCAAAGCAGCCTGCGCGCGCGGGCCCTTCCGCGCGGCTTCATGGCCTTTGGGGAAGTCGGACTGGCCGGCGAGGTGCGCCCCGCCCCGCGCGGTCAGGAACGCCTAAAGGAAGCCGCCAAGCTGGGCTTTGCCACGGCCATCGTGCCCAAGGCCAACCTCCCGAAGAAGCCCATCGAGGGGCTCACCGTCTACGGGGTGGAGCGAATCGAAGAGGCGATGGGCTTGGTCAGGGGCTTTTGATGGGCGCGGCGGTGGGCGGGGCACTCGGCACTCGGCACTAGGGGCTCGGCGCTCGGCACTCGGCACTCGGCACTCGGGGCTCGGCCCCCCAGCCCCGCGTTCACGATCGATGCCACAGCAGTTGCGCCACGCCATAGCCGAAGCGCTGCAGCTCTGTGCCCAGTCGATGCGCGTAGGTCGGCAACCGACGGTTCCACACAAACTTCCTTGAAGGACCAGGATTGCCGATGGTCGACTCCACCTGGTCGTCGTGCACGCACACCTCAGGGAACACCCGCCGCACCTTCAAGCCGTACACCCAACCCCGGTCGTAGGCATGGTCGTAGGGCAGCTGCATGGGCAGCAGGCGCTGCACATAGCGCTGCGCCGCCGCGCGGTTGATCACATAAGCAGAAGAGCCGGTGCAGCGGCTGAACATCACGCCCAGTTGATGCCCCGGCCCCAACGCCATCACGCCAATGGGCGAGCCGCTGTGGATGGCCGACAGCTTCACCATGTCCCAACGCCCACGCGCTGCCATCAGGCCGCGCAGCACCTCGGGCAATGCCGCCGTGGGTTGGGCATCGTCTTCCAGGATCAGCGCGAATTCGTGCGCCGTGTCCAGAAAGGCCTGCATCAGCCGCACATGCGACAAGTAGCAGCCCAACTCACCCAAGGACGGCGTCATGCCGTGGCGGCGCTCGAAGCCCGAACGGTCCAACAGCGCCGCCTGCTCCGAGGCCGGCACCCCCTTGCCCTCCACCGCCGGGAAGCGGGTCCACGCCACGCCCAGGGCATCAAGCTGCGCGCCGATGCGCTCCAAGCGCTGCGGCGCGCGGTCGAGGTTGATGACCCAGGTGTGCAGCGTGTCCACCGTGCGCATTGTGCCGCCCGGTCGCTAACATCGGCCCCATGAACCCCAAGCGCTTCCTGCTCAACGGCTCGGCCCTGATCGGCTGGGGCTTGGCCGTGGCGGCCGTGGCCATGGGCCACATCCTGTACGGCTGGCCCGGCGTGTTCCTGGCCTTCACCATGATCGTGTTCTGGCTGTTGTTGCAATTCAGCCGCGCGCTGCGCGTCATGCGCGCGGCGGCCACCAACCCGGTGGCCAGTGTCGACAGCGCGCTGATGGCGCACACCCGTATTCAGCGCGGCATGAAGATGCTGGCCGTGTTGCGTGAGACCAAGAGCCTGGGCCAGCGCCTGCCCCACGCCAGTCCCGGCGCCCAGGAAAGCTGGGAATGGCGGGACCGGGGCGGTGACGCCTTGGTGGTGGATTTCGTGCGGGGGCGCTGTGTGGGGGCGGCGCTGGTGCGGGTCCCTCAGGCGGACGACGCGGGGTGAGGAAGGCCCCGCCAACGAACCGGCCGGCGCCCTGAGCCCTCCAGCCGCCCGGTTTTAGAATCCGGCGCTTCCCCCTAAAGCACCCGAGGACCTGACATGGGCATGGACGACCGCGACGGCAAGATCTGGATGGACGGCCAGTTGATCGACTGGCGCGACGCCAAGATCCACGTGCTCACCCACACGCTGCACTACGGATGCGGTGCCTTTGAGGGCGTGCGCGCCTACCACACCGTCGATGGCACCGCCATCTTCCGCCTGCGCGAGCACACCGAGCGGCTGTTCAACAGCGCCAAGATCTTGCGCATGAAGATCCCCTTCTCCCTCGAGCAGGTGGAACAAGCGCAGAAGCTCGTGGTGCGCGAAAACAAGCTCGAAAGCTGCTACCTGCGGCCGCTGACCTGGATCGGCAGCGAAAAGCTCGGCGTCTCGCCCAAGGGCAACCAGATTCACCTGATGGTGGCGGCCTGGCCCTGGGGCGCCTACCTGGGCGAAGAGGGCCTCAAGCGCGGCATCCGCGTCAAGACCAGCAGCTACACGCGTCACCATGTGAACATCACGATGACGCAGGCCAAGGCGGTGAGCAACTACACCAACTCCATCCTGGCCAATATGGAAGCCACGGATGAGGGTTATGACGAAGCCCTGCTGTTGGATTCGGCTGGCTTCGTGAGTGAGGGCGCGGGTGAGAACCTGTTTGTCATCAAGGGCGGCGTGATCTACACGCCCGACCTGTCGGCAGGCGCACTCAACGGCATCACCCGCAACACCATCTTCCACATCGCCAAGGACCTGGGCCTGGAGATCGTGCAAAAGCGCATCACCCGCGACGAGGTCTACATTTGCGATGAAGCCTTTTTCACTGGTACCGCCGCCGAGGTCACGCCCATACGCGAACTCGACCGCCTCGAGATCGGTTCCGGCTCGCGCGGGCCCATCACCGAGAAGATCCAGAGCGCCTTCTTCGACATCGTCAACGGGCGCAATCCGAAGTACGCGCACTGGCTGAGCAAGGTGTGAGCATGTCAGACGTGAAGTCCATCGTGGAAGTGGCCGCGGCCGACCTGCACGGCCCAGGCGTGGTGTTCTGCCCCAACCCGCGCATGCCGCTGTGGAGCGCCCACCCCAAGGTGTTCATCGACCTCAGCCACGAGGGGCACGGCAAGTGTCCGTATTGCGGCACGGAGTACCGGCTCAAGGAAGGCGAGAAGATCGCCCAAGGGCACTGAGCTCCAGGCCCCGGGCCGCTGCGC
This sequence comes from Betaproteobacteria bacterium, assembly GCA_009923315.1. GTDB lineage: Bacteria > Pseudomonadota > Gammaproteobacteria > Burkholderiales > Burkholderiaceae_C > RFTU01. Next base: position 4,064 of record RFTU01000004.1, on the reverse strand, counting down.
TTGGCGCTCGGGGCGAACCGCGCACGGCGAACGCCTCCCTACAATTCGCCAATGCCGCCATTCGATTCGACTCGCTCTCGTGAGTTCGTGCTGACGCTGTCGTGCCGCGACACCAAGGGCATCGTGCACGGGGTCTCGGGCTTGCTGTATCAAGCCGGTTGCAACATCCTGGACTCCCAGCAGTTCGGTGATGTCCATGGCGAGGACGCCACCGGCCTGTTCTTCATGCGGGTGCACTTCGAAGCGCCGCCCGATCTGGCCGATGTCGGCACGCTCAGCGAACGGTTCGATCATTTGCGCGTGCAGTTCCAGATGGATGCGGCGTTTCATTGCGTGAGTGAGCGCTCACGCGTGCTTTTGCTCGTCAGCAAGCACGGCCACTGCCTCAACGACTTGCTGTTTCGCTGGAAGAGCGGGCAGTTGGGCGTGGATATTCCGGCGATCGTGTCCAATCACCCCGACTTCGCTGACCTGGCCGCCAGCTATGGCATCCCCTTCCAACACCTGCCCCTGGCGCCCGGCAGCAGCGCCGCAGCCAAGCGGGAACAGGAACAGGTGATCGAGGCCCTGATCGAGCGTGAACGGATCGACCTGATCGTCTTGGCCCGCTACATGCAAATCCTCTCGCCCGCGTTCTGCCAGGCCTTGCATGGGCGCGCCATCAACATCCACCACAGCTTTCTGCCCAGCTTCAAAGGCGCCAAGCCCTACTACCAAGCGCATGCGCGCGGGGTCAAGCTCATCGGCGCCACCGCCCACTACGTGACGGCAGACCTCGATGAAGGCCCCATCATCGAACAGGACGTGGAGCGGGTGGACCATTCGCTTTCTGCCGAAGACCTCACCGCGGTGGGGCGGGATGTGGAATGTGTGGTGTTGGCCCGCGCCGTGCGTTGGCATGTGCAGCACCGCGTCTTGATGAACGGGCACAAGACGGTGGTGTTTCGCTGAACCGAGCCCATCATTGCCATGTCACAAAACAAGCCCCGAACCGCCGCCCTGATGGCCACGCCGCAGGACATCGAAACGCAGTTCTACGAAGCCCTGCAGCGCGGGGATATCGAGGCGCTGATGGGCGTGTGGAGCGACGATGAGGACATCGTGTGCGTGCACCCCGGTGGACCCCGTATCGTGGGTGCAGCCGCCATCCGCGCCACCTTCGATTCCATCTTTGCCAACGGCCCCATCAGTGTGCAGCCCGAGAAGCTGCGGGCCGTCAACACCGGCCACTGCGCGGTCCACAACGTGATGGAGCGCGTGGACATCTCCACCGATGAAGGGCCCAACACCGCTTGGGTGATCGCCACCAATGTCTACATCAAGACCGATCAAGGCTGGCGCCTGGTGGCCCACCATGCCAGCCCCGGCTCGCCGCGTGAGCTGCAGGAAGTGGCCGAGGCGCCATCGGTGCTGCATTGAGCCCTGTGGGGTCGCGTGGCGGTGTGACCTGCCTGCCGTGGCGGCGGCGCGTGTCTTGAAAGGCCACGGGGCATGAACGGGTACCAGGCGCCGTCCTGGCTGCCCGGCGGCCATGCCCAAACCATCTGGCCTGCTTTGTTCGGGCGCACGCAGCCGCCCGACACGGCCGCGCCCACCTACTGGCGCGAAAGGTGGACTGCACCAGACGGTGACTTCGTCGACATTGATTTCCTGGAAGTGGGCCGTGGGGCCCACGGGAACACGAACACGCCCCGCGCGGCCCAGGAGACGGGCGGCGCCATCACCCCATCATCCCAGCGCCCCTTGCTTGTCTTGTTCCACGGTCTCGAAGGCTCCTCTCGAAGCGCCTACGCCTTGGCCTTTGCCGATGTCGCGCAGCGGCTCGGCTGGCACTATGCGGTGCCGCACTTTCGCGGTTGCTCTGGTGAGCTGAACCTGGCGCCGCGCGCCTATCACTCAGGCGACTACGAAGAGATCGGCTGGATCCTGCAAGGCCTGCGACAGCGCCATGGCGCACCGGTGTTGGCCGTGGGCATTTCCCTGGGGGGCAACGCACTGATGCGCTGGGCCCAAGAGGCCGGCCAAGACGCCGCGCAGACCGCGCGGGCGGTGGCCAGCGTGTGCTCGCCGCTGGATCTCATGGCCTCGGGCGAGGCCATCGGACGCGGCTTCAACCGGCAGGTCTACACGCGCATGTTCCTGCGGACCATGAAGCCCCGTGCCTTGGCCAAGTGGGCGCAATACCCGGGTCTGTTCGACAAGGACAAGCTCTTGGCCGCGCGCGACCTGCGCGACTTCGATGAGGTCTTCACCGGACCGCTGCATGGCTTCAAGGGCACCGACGACTACTGGACCCGCGCCTCGGCCAAACCCCATCTGCACCGCATCCGGATCCCGGCCCTGGCGCTCAACGCCCGCAACGACCCCTTCATCCCCGCATGGTCCCTGCCCGAACGCGCCGCGGTGGGCTCCTACGTGGAGCTGTGGCAGCCCGCACACGGTGGGCATGTGGGCTTTCCCAGCGGTGGGCCGCCGGGCCATGTTTGGGCGATGCCGCAGGCGGTGGCGGGATGGCTGGGGGCTGCATACTCCGACCCATGGACGACATCGTCAAGGCCGCCCTGAAGAAGTGGCCGCATGTGCCCGCCTGCTACGACTGGCTGGCGCTGGATGCGCGCGGGCAATGGTTCATGCGCGATGAGCGCACGCAGGCGGCCGGGGCGTTTCCGCAGGTCAAGGGCAGCCGAATCGAACACGAGAAGCTGCGCGACTTCATCCACCGCAACTACGGGTGCGACGAGCACGGGGCCTGGTTCTTCCAGAACGGGCCGCAGCGCGTGTTCGTCACATTGGAAGTCACGCCCTGGATTTGGCGCGTGATGGATGCCCCGGGGCACGACGTGTGGAGCCACACGGGGTTACACGCGCAGGTTCAGCGGGCGTGGACGGACGAGATGGGGCGGCTGTACCTGACGACGGACATCGGGGCGGGCCTCGTGCACAGCCTGGACGTGGGGGCCGCCGTACAAGCGCTGGAGTCCGGCGTGTGGGGGTGCGGCGAGCCGCAAGAGATGAGGGCAGCGGAGATGTCCGCTCGCTGGGGCTTCAATCCCAGGCCACAGCCCCCGGCCTGAGAACCGCAGCCCCCTCAGGGCTTGGCCGGGGCCTCTGGGGCCTTGGGCTCGGGGAACTTCCCGCCGGCCTGGTTGGCCATGTAGACCACAGCGCGGGCGATTTCGAAATCGCTGTAGTCGCCGCCGCCCTGCGCGCCCATGGCACCTTTGCCCTTGAGCGCCGAGGTCAGCAGGTGGTCATACCCGTCCTTCAGGCGCTTGCCCCAGGCGCCCGCGTCGCCAAGCTTGGGGGCGCCGGCAGCACCGGCGTTGTGGCACGCCGCGCACTGGGCCTGGTACACCTGTTCGCCGGTCTTCAGCGTGGCCGGGTTGCTGGCGTCACGCACGTCTACGGTGCCCACCGGGGCAATGCGAGCGGCCACGGCCTGTGCATCCAACACCTGGGTGCCGGCGCCTTCCTTGGGCTTGGTGGCCACGTAGTTCACCAACAGGATGATGGCCACGATGGGGATCACGAACGAAGCGACCACCGCAGCCACCAACTGCTTGGGCGTCTTGATCGGGCCTTCGTGCGGCAGGTCATGGCCGGCGGCGGCGTGATCGTGGTGGTCGTGGTGGCTCATCGCGGTCCTCTACTTCAGATGACGGGGGTCGGGCGCCTGCGCGGGCCAACAGGGCCCGCAGATCATGCAAAGCCTTTGATTATAGAAGCCGCCCGGCTTGCGCCGGCCTTGCGGGCGTCCGAGGCAGGGCGTGGCTGGGTGCGACTGCTAGAATTCGCCCCTTCACCGCAGCGGCTGTAGCTCAGTGGATAGAGTATTGGCCTCCGAAGCCAAGGGTCGTGGGTTCGATCCCCGCCAGCCGCGCCAAATCTCGCCAACAATCAACACGTTGCGGAGCGCCGCGCCGCACACGCAAGCCCCTGCTCTTCGGGTCGATGGCGGTTTGACGCGCGGCGCGTGATCGTGGTCGCCGAAAGCGGCCGGTCAAGACTGCAGCACCAGACGCGCGGCAGCCAGATCTTCCAGGGCCGTCCCCACCGACTTGAAC
>RFTU01000030.1 GCA_009923315.1 Betaproteobacteria bacterium | reverse complement strand
ACCTTGTCGCCGAGCTTGACCTTGAGCTCCTTGACCACACCGGCGTGGCTAGAGGGGATCTCCATCGAGGCCTTGTCGCTTTCCACCGTGATCAGGCTTTGCTCGACCTTGACCGCATCGCCGGGCTTGACCAGGACCTCAATCACCGCGACCTCGTCGAAATCGCCGATGTCAGGGACCTTGACTTCAACCAATGCCATGTTCGTGTCTCCGTTTGCGCTCAAGCCGGGCTCAAGCGAAAAGGGGGTTGATCTTTTCGGTGTTCAAACCGTACATCTTGATCGCTTCAGCCACCTTCGCTGCGGGCAACTTGCCTTCATCGGCCAGGGCCTTGAGCGCGGCCACCACCACATAGTGACGGTTGACTTCGAAGTGCTCGCGCAGCTTCTTGCGGAAATCCGAGCGCCCGAAGCCGTCGGTGCCCAGCACCGTGTAACTCTTGTCCTTGGGAATGAAAGCGCGGATCTGCTCGGCGTAGTTCTTCATGTAGTCGGTGGCTGCCACCACGGGGCCGGCTTGTGTCGACAACTGCTGCGTCACGTAGGGCACGCGCTGCGGCTCGGTCGGGTGCAAGAGATTCCAGCGGGCGCAGTCCTGGCCTTCGCGGGTCAGTTCGTTGAAGCTGGGGCAGCTCCACACATGGGCCACCACCCCCCAGTCCACCGCCAACAGCTTCTTGGCCTCCATGCTCTCGCGCAGGATGGTGCCCGAGCCCAGCAGGTTCACGCGCGGCGCAGCCTTGGCGCCCTCGCCCTGCTCCAAGAGGTACATGCCCTTGATGATCTGCTCTTCAGTGCCGGGCTTCAGGCCGGGCATGGGATAGTTCTCGTTGAGAAGGGTCACATAGAAGAACACGTTTTCCTGGCGCTCCACCATGCGCTTCATGCCGTGGTGCAGGATCACGCCCACTTCGTGCGCGAAGGTCGGGTCATAGGACACGCAGTTCGGAATGGTGCCGGCCAGGATGTGGCTGTGGCCGTCTTCATGCTGCAAACCTTCACCGTTGAGTGTGGTGCGTCCGGAGGTGCCGCCCAAGAGGAAGCCGCGTGCCTGCATGTCGCCGGCCGCCCAGGCCAGGTCGCCAATGCGCTGGAAGCCGAACATCGAGTAGTACACGAAGAACGGCAGCATGATGCGGTTGTTCGTCGAGTAGGACGTGGCCGCGGCGATCCACGAGCTCATGCCTCCGGCCTCGTTGATGCCCTCCTGCAGGATCTGGCCGGCCTTGTCCTCTCTGTAGTACATCACCTGGTCTTTATCCACCGGCGTGTACTTCTGTCCTTCGGGGTTGTAGATGCCGACTTGGCGGAACAGGCCTTCCATCCCGAAGGTGCGGGCTTCGTCCACCAGGATCGGCACCACGCGCGGGCCCAGAGCCTGGTCGCGCAGCAACTGCGTGAGAAAGCGCACATAGGCCTGGGTGGTGGAAATCTCGCGGCCTTGCGCGGTGGGTTCCAGCACGGCCTTGAAGGTCTCCAGCGATGGCACCGTGAAGCTCTCGGTGCTCTTGGTACGGCGGTGCGGGAGATAGCCACCCAAAGCCTTGCGCCGCTCGTGCAGGTATTTCATCTCCGGCGTGTCGTCGGCGGGCTTGTAGAAGGGAATCTTGGCCAGTTCGCTGTCGGGAATGGGAATGTTGAAGCGGTCGCGGAAGTGGCGGATGTCCTCGTCGGTCAGCTTCTTGGTCTGGTGAGCGGTGTTCTTGCCCTCACCGGCCTTGCCCATGCCCCAGCCCTTGACGGTCTTGACCAGCAACACCGTGGGCTGGCCCTGGGTGTGATGCGCACGGTGGAAGGCCGCAAACACCTTCTGCGCATCGTGCCCACCTCGGCGCAGGTTCCAGATGTCTTCATCCGTCATCCTGGACACCATCTCCAAGGTGCGCGGATCACGGCCAAAGAAGTTCTTGCGGACGAAGGCGCCGTCATTGGCCTTGAAGGCCTGATAGTCGCCATCCAGCGTGTCCATCATGATCTTGCGCAGCGAGCCGTCCTTGTCGCGGGCCAGCAGCGCGTCCCATTCCTTGCCCCACAACAACTTGATCACGTTCCAGCCCGCCCCGCGGAACTCGCCTTCGAGTTCCTGGATGATCTTGCCGTTGCCGCGCACCGGGCCATCCAGCCGCTGCAGGTTGCAGTTGATGACGAACACCAGGTTGTCCAGGTTTTCACGAGCGGCCAAGCCAATGGCGCCCAGGGATTCGGGCTCATCCATCTCGCCGTCGCCACAGAAGACCCAGACTTTGCGCTTGGAGGTGTCGGCGATGCCGCGAGCGTGCAGGTACTTCAGGAAACGGGCCTGATAGATGGCCATGAGCGGACCCAGCCCCATGGACACGGTGGGGAACTGCCAGAACTCGGGCATCAGCTTGGGGTGCGGGTAGCTCGATAGCCCCTTGCCTTCGACTTCCTGACGGAAGTTCAGCAGCTGCTCCTCGCTCAAGCGCCCCTCGAGGAAGGCACGCGCATAGATGCCCGGCGCGCTGTGGCCCTGGATGTACAGCAGATCACCGCCGTGGGTGCCGCCCTTGTCGGTGTCGTCGGCGTGCCAGAAATGGTTGAAGCCGGCCGCAAACATGTGCGCCAGCGATTGAAAGGAACTGATGTGGCCACCCAGGTCGCCGCCGTCTTCGGGGTTCAGGCGATTGGCCTTGACCACCATGGCCATGGCGTTCCAGCGCATGTAGGCGCGCAGCCGGCCTTCAAGCTCCAGGTTGCCGGGACTGTGCTCCTCTTCCGTGGGCTCGATGGTGTTCACATAGCCGGTGGTGGCCGAGAACGGCATGTCGATGCTGTGCTCGCGCGCGTGCTCGAGCAACTGTTCCAACAGGAAGTGGCCACGTTCGTGGCCCTCGCTTTCCAAGACCGCGGAGAAGGCGTCAAGCCACTCCCGGGTTTCCTGTTCGTCGAAGTCCTGGGGTTGTGCCGCGCTCATGTCCACTCCTCCTCGGTTGATGCCTGGGCTGTGCGGGTGGGCCATTCAGGTGGGTAGACCTGCCCTGCCCCGGGTCTTGCCGCGCTGGAGCGCCGCAGCCGCTATCGTTCAGCTTGAAGAGAAGTATCGCAGACAATTTGCAAAATTCCAAATCGTGCGATTCTATTTCGCATAGTGATATTTTAGCCTCCCTGCGGCAGGCTGCGGGGGTGCCGGCGGATAATCACACGATGCGCTTCGCACTCAACCGCCGCTGGTCGCCGCGCCAGCATCTGGAGAGCTTCAAACGCTTGGCCATGCGGTGGTGGCGCCGGCAGTCCCCGTCTCGCCAGGACCGCTATGTGATCCTTGGCCCCCTGGTATCGGTGCTGTTGTTCCTGACGGTCATCTCCGCCACGTTCTGGTTTCTGCGAGCCGAGGAACTCACGCACGAAGAAGAGGCGGTTGCCCGAGCCGGCGACGTCGCCCAACAACAACTTCGCCTGCGGCTCCTGGACGACCAGGAGCAGCTGATTCGCCTGGCGCGCGAGATCGCCACCCGCGACATCGGCCGGGGCGGCTTCATCGAACAGGCCCGCACGCTGACCGGCGACCGCCCCGAAATCACGCTGATGCAGTGGCTGGGTGCGGCAGGCCAGGTCCGCCTGCCCTTTGACCCGAACCCCATGGTCGGCGAGTCGCAGCCGGAATCCACGATGGAGCTCGAGGGGGCGATGCGCAAGCTGCCGGGGCCCGCCGTCCAGGCCTTTCTGGAGGCGCAGGCCAGGCGGCTGCCCGCGCACTCTCCGCACTACGTGGACGATGAAGGCCGTACCGTGATTCGGTTGGTGGTCCCGCTGTTGGCTCGCGGCGAATTCAGCGGCGCGGTGGCGGCCGAGATTGACGTGGAGATGCTGCTGCGCCGCTCGGTGGCCGAAGACCAGACGCGACGCCACACCCTGTCGATCGTGGACATTGACGGCAACGTGGTGGCCACCACCGGCGCATCCCTGGACCCCGGTCACACCCGCGCGGGCCGCGTTCACGAGGTGGCACTGGGCAGCACGGGCCCAGGTCTGCTGCTGCGCACGCAAGGCTGGCGGACCTCCTCCAACCTGATCGGCAACACCTTGTTTTGGATGGTCGTGGGTCTTTCGGCCCTGACGGTCTGGATGTTGCTGGGTTCCTTGCAGCATCTGCGGCGGCGCAACCAGATGCAGGCCACGCTCGTTCAGGAGACCAACTTCCGGCGCGCGATGGAAAACTCGATGCTCACGGGCATGCGCGCCATGGACATGGAAGGCCGCATCACCTATGTGAACCGCGCCTTCTGCGAGATGACCGGCTACACGCCACAGGACCTGATCGGGCTTCTGCCGCCCTACCCCTACTGGCTGCCCGACCGCATCGACGAAACGATGCAATTTCTGCAGCAGGAACTGATGGGCCGCGCACCCTCAGGCGGCCTGGAGGTCAAGGTGCGCCGCAAGGACGGCGAAATCTTCGACGCCCGCATGTATGTCTCTCCCCTGGTGGACCACCGGGGCGAACAGACGGGCTGGATGACCTCGATGACCAACATCACCGAGGCCAAGCGGGTGCGTGACCAACTCACCGCTTCACACGAGCGCTTCACCACCGTGCTGGAAGGGCTGGACGCGGCCGTCAGTGTGGTCTCCCTGCGCACGGGGGAGCTGCTGTTTGCCAATCGTTCGTACCGCGTCTGGTTTGGCAGCAGCCCTCGCGGACACCTTCTGCTCAGCGAAGGCAGCGCGCCGGATGTGCGCGCCCCTGTGCAGGAGACCGACGACTCCGAAGACCCCCTATCGGGCCTGCCGGCCAGCAGCATCACCGAGGCCGTGACCGAACCGCGTGAGGTGCAGGCCGAAGGGCTGTCCAAGTGGTTTGACGTTCGGCTGCGCTACCTGCAATGGACCGATGGACGCCTGGTCCAGATGATCATCGCCACCGACATCACGGCTCGTCGGCGCGCCGAAGAGGCCACCGCACAGCAGGCGGAAAAAGCCCAAGTCACCAGCCGCCTGGTCACCATGGGCGAGATGGCCAGTTCAGTGGCCCATGAACTGAACCAGCCGCTGACCGCCATCAACAACTATTGCAACGGCATGGTGACCCGCGTTCGCGAGGAAGCCATCGCCAAAGACGACCTGATCGCCGCTCTGGAGAAGACCGCCCGCCAAGCCGAGCGCGCCGGCCAGATCATCCATCGCATACGCGCCTTTGTGAAGCGCAGCGAGCCCCAGCGGCAAAGCGCCGATGCGCGGGACATCATCGACGATGCGGTGGAATTGGCCAACATCGACCTGCGCCGGCGCAAGGTGCAGCTCAACACCTATGTGGCCCAGCGCCTGCCGGTGCTGTGGTGCGACCCCATCCTCATCGAGCAGGTCGTACTGAATTTGGTGAAGAACGCGGCCGAGGCCATTGACCTGGCCGATATGCCGCCGGCGCGCCGGCGCATTGAACTGCGCGTCGTACCGCGCCTGACCGGCGATCAGGAACCGGTGGTCGAGTTCAGCATCACCGACAACGGCCCCGGAATGGCCGAAGACGTCTTGGGGCGGATTTACGAAGCCTTCTTCTCGACCAAGCGGGAAGGCCTGGGCATTGGCCTGAGTTTGTGCCGATCCATCATCGAATCCCACCGCGGCCGCTTGACCGCCGAGAACCTTTACAATGGAGGATTGGTGAGCGGTTGTCGCTTTATGTTCACCCTTCCGGTTGACACCGAGCACCGAGTCGAATCAGCCGCCGAGTCCGTAGGGCCGAGGCGGCCCGAAGCATCCACTTCTTCTTGAGAACATGAGCTTGATTCCGAAGAAAGGCACGGTTTATGTCGTTGACGACGACGAGGCCGTTCGTGATTCTCTGCAGTGGTTGCTGGAAGGCAAGGATTACCGGGTCAAGTGTTTTGACTCGGCCGAGTCCTTCCTGTCACGATTTGACCCGCGCGAAGTCGCCTGCTTGATCGCCGACATCCGCATGGACGGCATGAGCGGCTTGGAGCTGCAGGACCGGCTGTTGGAGCGGCGCAGCCCGCTGCCCATCGTGTTCATCACCGGCCACGGGGACGTGCCCATGGCGGTCTCGACCATGAAGAAGGGCGCGATGGACTTCATCGAAAAGCCCTTCAAGGAAGCCGAGTTGCTGGGCCTGGTGGAGCGCATGCTGGAACAGGCACGCGCGGCCTTCAGCCAGCACCAGGAGCAGGCCAGTCGCGACGCCTTGTTGTCGCGCCTGACCACCCGCGAAAGCCAAGTGCTGGAACGCATCGTCGCGGGCCGGCTGAACAAGCAGATCGCCGATGATCTGGGCATCAGCATCAAGACGGTGGAGGCTCACCGTGCCAACATCATGGAAAAGCTCAACGCCAACACCGTGGCCGACCTGCTGAAGATCGCGCTGGGCGCTCAGGCCAAGGCTTGACAGGCGCAGCTGTGCAAGCCAGTGCACCGAGGGCCGCAGGAGCGGCCCTTTTTCATTCCGTTGGCTCTCGGGCACGGCGCTGCCTGCCGACCCAACTGCCGACCCAACTGCCGACCTTCACCATGCCGTTTCGCCCCACCGCCCCCCGAACATGAGTGCTCAACTGATTGACGGAAACGCCCTGTCCACACAACTGCGGGCCCAGATCGCCGCGCGGGTGGGCGACCTCACGGCCCGTGGCCTCACCCCGGGCCTGGCGGTGATTCTGGTGGGCGACGACCCGGCTTCGGCGGTGTACGTCCGCAACAAGGTCCGCGCCTGCGAGGTCACCGGTATCCGATCGCTGTTGGAGCAGTACCCCGCCACCCTCACCGAGGCCGAGCTGCTGGCGCGAATCGCCGCACTCAACGCCGACCCCTCGGTACACGGGATCCTGGTCCAGATGCCCCTGCCCCGCCACATTGATCCACACAAGGTCATCGAAGCCATTTCGATCCACAAGGATGTGGACGGCTACTCGGTTCAGTCGGCGGGGGAGCTGATGGCCGGACTGCCGGGCCTTCGCCCTTGCACCCCTTGGGGCTGCATGAAGCTCATCGAAAGCACGGGCGTGCCGATCGCCGGGCGCCACGCGGTGGTCATCGGCCGCAGCAACACCGTGGGCAAGCCCATGGCGCTCTTGCTGTTGCAGGCCCATGCCACCGTGACGGTGTGTCACAGCGGTACTTCCGACCTGGCTGCCCACACGCGGCAGGCCGATCTGGTGGTGGTGGCCACCGGGCGCCGCAACACACTGAGTGCCGACATGGTCAAGCCCGGTGCGGTCGTCATCGATGTGGGCATCAACCGAGGCGAAGACGGCAAATTGTGTGGCGATGTGGACTTCGATGGGGTGCGTCAGGTCGCCGGCTGGATCACGCCCGTCCCAGGCGGCGTGGGGCCGATGACCATCACCATGCTGCTGGCCAACACGCTGCAGGCCACCGAACGGGCGATGAGCTGAGCGCAGCCGCCTCGAAACGACCTCGCATCCCCGCCACCCACCGAACATCCGCCATGAGCACCACCGATACCATCGACAACCCCCTTCTGGACTGCAGCGGTTTGCCTCAGTTCAACCGCATCCGAGCGCCCCACATTGAGCCCGCCGTCGACGAGCTGCTGAATCAAGCCCAGACCGCCCTGGAAGCCGCCCTGGCTGAATCCACACCACCCCGCTACGAGGCGGTATCGGCAATCCTGGACGTGGCCAACGAACGGCTGGGCCGGGCTTGGGGTGCGGTCAACCACCTCAACGCGGTGGCCGACACGCCCGAGCTGCGCGCGGCGTACAACGCCTGCCTGCCCAAAGTCACCGATTTCCACACCCGCATGGGCGCCGATGAGCGCCTGTACGCGAAGTACAAGGCCATCGCCGCCGCGCCGCAAGCGCAGGACCTCAGCCCCCCTCGGCGAGCGGTGCTGCAGCACGCGCTGCGCGACTTCGTGCTCTCCGGCGCCGACCTGCAAGGTCAGGCCAAGCAGCGCTTCACCACCATTCAGGAACGCCTGGCCGCGGTTTCGCAGAAGTTCAGCGAAAACGTGTTGGATGCCACCGATGGCTTTGCCCACTACGCCACCGAGGCCGAGTTGTCGGGTGTGCCCGACGACGTGGTGCAGGCTGCGCGTGCGGCAGCACAGGCTGAAGGGCGTCAAGGCTGCAAGGTGACCCTGCACTTTCCCAGCTACTTCCCCGTGATGCAGTATGCGCACAGCCGCACGCTGCGCGAAACGCTCTACCGCGCCTACAGCACACGGGCCAGTGAGTTCGGTCCGGCTGAGCGGGACAACACCGCGCTCATGCAGGAACTGTTGGAACTGCGTCAGGAAGAGGCCTCGTTGCTGGGCTATGCCAACTACGCCGAGGTGAGCCTGGCGCCCAAGATGGCGCAGTCGCCCCAGCAGGTGCTGGACTTCCTGCGAGATCTGGCGCGTCGTGCGCGACCTTACGCCCAGCGGGATATGGCCGAGTTGCGAGACTTCGCTGCGCGTGAGCTGGGTTTGCAGGACCTGCAGGCATGGGATCAGGCCTACGTGAGCGAGAAGCTCAAGGAAGCCCGCTACGCCTTCAGCGAACAGGAGCTCAAGCGCTACTTCACCGAAGACCGGGTGTTGAACGGCCTGTTCAAGATCATCGAGACCGTGTTTGAAGTCAGCATCCACCCAGACACCGCGCCGGTGTGGAACGAACACGTGCGCTTCTTCCGGGTCGTGCGTGGCGGCGAGTTGATCGCGCAGTTCTACCTGGACCCCTATGCCCGTTCAGGCAAGCGCCCCGGTGCCTGGATGGACGATGCTCGAGGCCGTTGGCTGCGTCCCGAAGGGCATCTGCAAACGCCGGTGGCGCACCTGGTGTGCAACTTCGCTGCACCCCTGCCCGGCCAACCGGCACTGCTCACGCACGACGACGTGATCACGCTGTTCCATGAGTTCGGGCACGGCCTGCACCACATGCTCACCCAGGTCAGTGACCTCGGTGTGGCCGGCATCTCGGGGGTGGAATGGGATGCGGTGGAACTGCCCAGCCAGTTCATGGAGAACTTCTGCTGGGAGTGGGAGGTGCTCCAGCACCTGACCGCTCACGTGGACAGCGGTCAGGCTCTGCCGCGCGCCCTGTACGACAAGATGATCGCGGCCAAGAACTTCCAAAGCGGGCTGCAGACCCTGCGCCAGATCGAGTTTGCCCTGTTCGACATGCGACTGCATGCCGAGCCGGGCCAGGCATCCCGGGTTCAGGCGGTGATCGATGAGGTGCGTGCCGAGATCTCGGTGAACCCGCCGCCGGCGTTCAACCGCTTCCAACACGCCTTCTCGCACATCTTTGCCGGCGGCTACTCGGCCGGCTACTACAGCTACAAGTGGGCCGAGGTGTTGAGTGCGGATGCCTGGAGTGCCTTCGAGGAAACCGAACCGCTGAGCGTGGCCACGGGCCGGCGCCTTCGCAAAGAAGTGTTCGAGCGTGGCGGTTCTCGCCCGGCCATTGAAAACTTCAAGGCCTTCAGGGGCCGCGAGCCTTCGATGGATGCGCTGCTTCGGCATCAGGGGATGGCGGGCTGATCAAGCCGGCCAGGCCCATGGCTGGGCGCTGCGCCCACAGCAGCAAGACGGCCATCGTCCATAGCGGCGCGGCCGTGGTCAGCGATGCCGACATCAGGCCATAGAGCATGGGCATGGCCACGGTGGCGGCGTTGGTGACCGTCATGCGCAATCCCAGGGCTTGGCCTTGCCGGTCCTGGGGCGTCACCTGGTGCAGCATCGACAGCACCATCGGCTGAACCGAACCCAGCGCCAACCCGAGCAAGGCCGACCCCAACATCAGGCCCGGCAGTCCGGGCAGCCACACGTACACCACCAGCACCGACGCGGCCAAGGCCATGGCGCCCCGCAGCATCAGGGTTTCCTGGATGCGCGAGGCCCAACCCACGATGATCAGGCGCACCGCAGTGGCCGCCATGGCAAAGGCCGCGAACACGAAGCCGATTTCGGATGCCGTCATGTCGCGCAAATGGCCGACCACCGGCACCACAAAGGTGTGGGCATCCCAGGCTGCGGCCATGGACAGGTTGAGCAGCAGCAGGGTCCGCAGCGCGGGCAAGCGCAGCAGGTCCCAGGAAGACGAGGGATTGGCGGCGCCTACCGGAGCCTCACCGCTGGGGCGCTCGGCCAGGGGGAGCGGATTCAGGCGCCGCCCCACCCGCCAGAGCAAGGCGTACGACAACAGCGGCAGCCCCACACAAGCCGCAAAGGCCCAGCGAAGGCCAGCGTGGTCGATGAGAAAGCCGCTCATCAACGGCGCGATCACGTTGGACAGTGCCGGGCCCAAGGCCACCCAGCTGAAGATGCGCTTGAGGTCATGGCCCTGATGCGCCAGTTGTCCGGCTTCGCGCTGGATGGCCACAGCCGCCAGGCTGAGCGCGCCGCCGGTGAGCAAGGCGGCCAAGCCCACGGTATAGAGGTTGGGCGACAGGGCGCTGGCGCTCGTGCCGACCACCCCCATGACGGTGGCCAGGCGTGCCGGACGCTGCAGGCCATGGCGATCGGCCAGACGCCCGGCCCACAGAGACAAGGCAATGGGCGCCACGGCAAACAGACTGAGGATCACGCCCATCATGCGTTCGTCATAGCCCTCTCGCAGCACCCACAAACTGGCCACCACGCGGGTGGCGGCCATGCAGGCATGCAGCGCGATCAGCCCGGTGATGAGCCAAATGAAGGTGGTGGGCAGGCGGGGGGCAGCGGCGTTCAAGCCCGCCGATGTTACGGCAGCCCCAGGCCCCCCAAGGGTGGCCAGGGGCGGCTGACCCAGACGGGGCTCAAGTGGACCCGGCGTGGTCGTCCGGGGGGTCGTCGGCGATACCCTCATCCACCGGCAGGCCGATCAGGTCTCGCGCGCTGCTGTCGGGCAAGGCCTGCACCTCCTGCAGTTTGCGCCCCATCGCGCGGGTGCGCACCGCCGCGGCCTCAATGGTGTTGGAGGCTTCCTGCAGCTTTTTCTGGGTCTTGGCCAAGACATCGCCGAACTTGCCGAATTCCGTCTTGACCGCACCCAGCACCTCCCACACCTCGGCGCTGCGCCGTTCCAGCGCCAGGGTTCGAAAGCCCATTTGCACGCTGTTGAGCATGGCCAGCAAGGTGGTGGGGCCGGCCAGGATGATGCGGTGCTCCATTTGTAGCGCCTGCATCAGGCCGGGGCGGCGAAGCACCTCGGCATACAGGCCTTCGGTGGGCAGAAACAAGATGGCGAAATCGGTGGTGTGGGGCGCGGCGATGTATTTGTCTCGAATCGTACGGGCTTCGACCCGCACGCGCTGCTCCAGCGCCTTGGCCGCTGCCTCAACCGCCGCCGCATCGCTTCGCTCCTGCGCGTCGATCAAGCGTTCGTAGTCTTCGCGGGGAAACTTGGCGTCGATGGGCAGCCAGGTGGGTGCCGCACCATCGAAGCCCTGTGCGGCCCCCTGCCCCGAGCCAGTGCCGTTGCCCACGCCTTGCCCCGCCCCGCGCTGGGGCAGGCGAATCGCGAACTCCACCCGAGCGCCGCTGCCCGGCACCACCTCCACATTCGAGGCGTACTGCTCCCCGGTGAACACCTGCTCGAGCAAGGCGCCGAGTTGCACCTCCCCCAGGATGCCGCGGGTCTTCACATTCGTGAGCACCTTGTTCAAAGAGCCCACATCACGCGCCAGTACCTGCATGTCACCCAGGCCTCGGTGCACCTGCTCCAGGCGCTCGGCCACCTGTTTGAAGCTCTCGCCCAGGCGCTGTTCCAGTGTGGCGTGCAGCTTCTCGTCCACCGTCTGGCGCATCTGCTCGAGTTTCTTCTCATTGCCCTCCTGCAGGGCCACCAGGCGACTTTCCATCTGCAGGCGCATCTCGCCCAAGCGGGAGTCGTTGTTGGCCGCCAGGGCGCGCAGCTGCTGAGCAAGAGAGTCCGACAGGCGAGCGAGCGCCTCGCCCTGGTGTGCAGACTGCTGCTGCAGGCCACTGCTCAGGGCCTGTTGAACCGCACCCAGTTGCAGGCGAAAGCCATCGATCTGCTCGTTCTGGATGCGGGCCACTTCGCTGCCCTGCTGCAGCAGGGCTTGCTGGTGTTGGGCCGCATCAGCCCGCTGGCCCTGGGCCGTGCGCTGGACTTCATCGCGCAGTTGGCGCTCCAGCGACTCTTGCAGGGGCAGCAGGCGGGCCACCACGAGATCGGCGGCCTGCTGGGCCACGGGGCCGTCGTCACGCGCCCGGGAGGCGCGCGCCAGGGCCACAGCCAGGCCGATGACGGCAGCCGCCAGCGCGGCCAGTACCAGGAGAAACCAGAGTGGGGTGTCGCTCATGTCGCCAGTGTGGCCCTGCAGTGGCTCACCGGCTGAGCCACCGGGGCAGCAACTCGGCGTTGATGGGCGTGGGCGGCGTGCGGCCGGCAAAGGCCTCGATCAGGTTGGACGCGGCCAAATCCGCCATGGCACGGCGCGTGGCCAAGGTGGCGCTGCCGATGTGCGGCGCCAGCACCACTTGGGGCACCTCCAGCAAGCCCGGGTGGACTTGGGGCTCGCCCTCGTACACATCCAGACCGGCAGCGGCGATCACGCGGTTCTTCAGCGCCAGTGCCAGTGCCGCATCATCCACCACCCCGCCGCGGGCGATATTGGTCAAGGTGGCCGTGGGCTTCATCATCGCCAGCTCGGCCGCACCGATGGCATGGTGCGTTTGCGCCGAATACGGCACCACGATCACCAGATGGTCGCAGCTGCGCAACAGCTCATCTTTGCCCACCCACTTCGCACCACCCAACTGCGCCTCAGTGGCCTCATCCAGCCGACTCCGGTTGTGATAGATCACCTTCATACCAAAGCCGTGGGCACCTCGCCGGGCAATGGCTTGGCCGATGCGCCCCATGCCCAGGATGCCCAGGGTGCTGCCGTGCACATCGACGCCGGCCAGCAAGTCGATGGTCCAGCGCTCCCAACGTCCGCTGCGCAGAAAGTGTTCGCTCTCGCTGAGGCGGCGAGCGGCCGCCATCATCAGCATGAAGCCCATGTCGGCGGTGGTTTCGGTCAGCACCTCGGGTGAGTAACTGGCCAGCACCCCGGCCTGTGTGCAGGCGGGCACATCGATGTTGTTGTAGCCCACGAACATGGTGGCCACCATCTTCAGCTGCGGGCACGCAGCCAACAGGGCGGCATCGATGCGCTCACTGCCGGTGATGAAGGCCGCATCCTTGCCCTGCAGGCGCTGCGCCAATTCGGCTGGGGAAAACACGTTGTCGGCGTGGTTGTCTTCCACCTCGAAGTGCTGGCGAAGCGCCAACAGCGTTTCATCGAAGATTCGCCGGGCGACCAGCAGTTTGGGTTTGTTCATCCGCACAGCCTTTTCAACGGAACCAAATGAAGGTCATGACCACGAACAGGGGAATGAGCACCGCACCACTCCACAGCATGTAGCCGAAGAAGCTGGGCATGCGAATGCCCCGGTCTTCGGCGATGGCCTTGACCATGAAGTTGGGGGCGTTGCCAATGTAGGTGTTGGCACCCATGAACACCGAGCCAGCCGAAATCGCCGCCAGCGTGGCACTCAGCGTGGTCATCAGCACCACCGGGTCGCCACCGGCCAGGTTGAAGAACACGAGGTAGGTGGGCGCGTTGTCCAGGAAGGAACTCAAGCCGCCACTGAACCAGAAGTAGGCCCAGGGCAGCGGTTGCCCATCGGGGCCCGTCACGGCGCGCGCCACGGCGGCGAAAGCGCCCGCCTCACCGGCACGCAACATGGCCAGCACCGGGATCATCGTCAGGAAGATGCCGATGAAGAGCTTGGCCACCTCCTGCATCGGCGCCCACGAAAACTGGTTGCGCTCGCGTACACCGGACGGCGTGATCTTCAGCGACAGGAATACGACCAGCACCAACAGCGCATCGCGCACGATCTGCTGCAACTCCACCTCGGTGCCCAGGACGGTGAAGGCGATGCCGGGCTTCCAGGTGCCACTCATGAGCACCAAGCCCACCACGGCGAGCAGCGGCAGGAAGTTGATCGCGCCGTCCAAACCGAACGTCTCATCGTCGGGCGTGGGGTCCGCAGGCAGCACGCCTTCCCGTTGGTAGTACCAGCTGTCGATCACGTAGAAGATGGCCAGCAACGAGCCCACCAGGAACAGCGTTTCCGGGAAGATGGTGGTCACCGTCCAGAAGAAATCCACCCCCTTGAGGAAGCCCAGGAACAACGGCGGGTCGCCCAGTGGCGTCAGCGAGCCGCCGGCGTTGCTGACGATGAAGATGAAGAAGACCACCACATGGGCCACGTGCTTGCGGTTGTCGTTGGCACGGATCAGCGGGCGAATCAGCAGCATGGACGCGCCCGTGGTGCCCATCAGGCTGGCCAACACCGCGCCCACGCCCATGATCTTCACATTGGTCAGCGGGCTGCCATGCAGATTGCCCTTGATGTAGATGCCGCCAGCGGCGGTGAACAGCGCCGTGAGCAAGGCAATGAAGGGGATGTATTCGGCCAACAGCGCATGCGCCACCGCCCCCGAGGCCGCGCCAACGCCGAACACCGCGGCAAAGGGCAGCAAGAAGGCCAGGGCCCACGCCGCGGCAATCTTGCCGAAATGGTGGTGCCAGATGTGTGGCACGACCAAGGGCATGACCGCAATCGACAACAACATCCCGGCAAACGGGATGCCCCACCAGGCGGACAACTGTGCGCCGTCCAGGTCGGCGGCCTGGGCAGCGCCCACACCCAGGCCGATCATCACACTGGCCGCCCATCGGGCACCACGACGCGCCCGACCGAGCGCCTGGGTCATGAAAGGCGCACCGTCCGGCGTCCACGGATTGCGCCCTTGGCCGCGACCCGTCAGAAGACTGTCCATGGTGTTCGTCCTAGTCCAGGTGGCGGGCAAAGCCCGATGAGGGCTCTCGAGCGGTCTTGAGCTGGGCCACCGGCGGCGTGTTGTCGGCATATCCCAGCGACATCCCGCAGACCAGTTCCTCTTCAGGCCCGGCACCAATGTGCGGCAGGATGATCCGGTGGAACTGGTTGAAGGCCGCCTGCGGACAGGTGTCCAAGCCATGGGCACGCGCAGCCAGCATGAAGGTCTGCAGGAACATGCCGTAGTCCACCCAACTGCCCTTGCCCATCACCCGGTCGATGGTGAACATGAGGCCGACCGGCGCACCGAAGAATCGGTAGTTCTGCGCATGCTGCTCGTGCATGCCGGCCTTGTTGTCCTTGGTCAGGCCCAGCAGTCCATACATGTCCCAGCCGATCTTGCGCCGGCGGTCGATGTAGGGCGACACCCATTGCGCCGGGTAGTAGTCGTAGGCCTCGGTGTGACGAGCGCGTTCTTCGGCGTTGTCGTAGGCCGCCAGGATCTTGTCGCTCAGGGCCTGCTTGGTGGCACCGGTCAAGACGGCGACTTTCCAGGGCTGCGTGTTGGTGCCCGATGGCGCGCGCGCAGCCAGGTCCAGCAGGCGGTCGATCAACTCGCGCGGCACCGGCCGATTCTGGTAGGCGCGCACCGAGCGTCGCGACACGATGGCGTCTTCCACGGCCCGGGTCGTGCTTGGCGTCACGGTGGGCAGGTCCTGGGGGTCTGGGATGAAGTGCTGGTTCATGAAGATCCATCAAAGGGCGATTCGGTCAAGGGCGGTCATCAGGGCCGCCGGCAGCTCGGTCACGGGTCGGCGCGTCACCCGGTCCACATAGACATGGATGAAGTGTCCACGGGCAGCGCACTGCTCGTGGCCGGCTCCAAACAAGCCCACCTCGTACCGCACGCTGGCGCGGCCGCGGTGCGCCACGCGAATACCCGCCTCCACGTCTTGCGGAAAGGCCAGAGGGGCCAGGTAGTGGCATTGGGTCTCGACCACCAAACCGATCACCGACCCCGAGTGGATGTCCAAGGCACCGGCCTCAATCAGGTAGCGGTTGACCGCGGTGTCAAACCAACTGTAGTAGACGACGTTGTTGACATGGCCATAGACATCGTTGTCGCCCCAGCGCGTGGCGATGCGTCCAAAGTAGGGGTAAGCGCTGCGGGGTTCGGCAGACGGGCGGGCGGAACTCATGGGCCGGATTGTTCCATCAGTGGACCAGGCCGGCGCTGGGGCCAAGCCTGCCAGTACCGCAGGCACTCGGCCAAGGTGTGATGGTGCACATCCACCGTACGCTGGATGTCGTGCCCATAGCCGCCGGCCATGCTGACCGCCACCGGAATGCCGCGGTCGTGGCAAGCCTGGAGCACCCGGCGGTCGCGCTCGGCCAGGCCCTTTAGGCTCAGCTTCAAGCGCCCCAAGCGGTCATCTTCATGAGGGTCGGCTCCGGCGACAAAAAACACCAGGCCCGGCAGGCCCTGCGCGTGGGCCGCCCACACCCGCTCCAAGGCCGTGTCGAGAGCCGCCAGATACGCCTCATCCCCACACCCATCGGGCAGGTCCACGTCCAGGTCGCTGGGCTCCTTGCGAAAGGGAAAGTTGCGCGCACCGTGCAGGCTGAGCGTGTAAACGCTGTCATCTCGGGCGAAGATGGACGCTGTGCCATTGCCTTGGTGCACATCCAGGTCGATCACCAGCACGCGCAGCATGGCTCCATGGCCACGCCGATGCCACTCGGCTTGCATCAAGCGCGCGGCCACGGCCACGTCGTTGAACACGCAAAAGCCGCTGCCCTTGCCGGCGTAGGCGTGGTGGGTGCCGCCGGCGAGTTGGGCGCTCACGCCTTCGCGCAGGGCCACGCGCGCGGCCGCAATGGTGGCGCCCACGGAACGTCGGGCGCGTTCGGCCATCGCAGGGCTCCACGGAAAACCGATCTCGCGCTGCTGCGCGGCCGACAGCAGCCCCTCGGCCACGGCCCTCACATAGACCGGGTCGTGCGCCAGGGCCAATTCGCCGTCTTGCGCAGCAGGGGCCTCCAACAGTTCCACCGCTGGAAGCTGCTGCTGCACCCGGTCGCGCAGCAGGCTGTACTTGTGCATCGGAAACCGATGGCCAGCCGGCAGGGGCAGCACGAAGTGGTCGCTGTAGAAGGCCTTCACAAGGCGCGAGTCTGCCAAGCCCGTGGCCGCACCGTGCCCACGGGGCCTTCGCCCCGGGCTTCGTCCGTCGACCGCCTCAGAGTCCCCCGGAACACCTTCAATGCTGCACCGCAGCATTCATCTTGCAGATTCCAAATGCTTGTCGTAAACTCTCGATATGCTGCGCTGCAGCAATTCTCGGCAACAAGGAGTGAAGCATGCTGACCCCCGAACAACTGATGGCCGCACAAAAAGCGCACATGGACACGCTCTTGGGCCTGACCCACAAGGCCTTTGAAGGCGTCGAAAAGCTCGTGGAACTGAACATGCAGCTCGCGCGTGCGGCCCTGTCCGATTCCGCCGACACCGCCAAAGCCGCCCTGTCGGTCAAGGACGCCCAAGAACTGCTGGCCTTGCAGGCCGAACTGCTGCAGCCGGCCGCCGAAAAGGCAGCCGCCTACAACCGCAGCCTTTACGACATCGCGCAATCGGCGAACGCCGAATGGATCAAAGCGGCCGAGGCCCAGATGGCGTCGGCTCAGAAGAACCTGCACGCCATGATCGACACCGCGGGCCAAGGCGCCCCCGCAGGGTCCGAGGACGCGCTGGCCTTGGTGAAGTCGGCCGTATCGGCGGCCAACCACGCCTTTGAAGACGTGCACAAGGCGGCTCGGCAAGCCGCCGATATCGCACAAGCCCATCTGCAGGCCATGGCCGGCACGACCGTGGCCGCCACCAAGGCCGCCACCAAGGCCGCGGTCAAGCCCGCCACCAAGCCCGCCACCAAGGGCGGCCGCCGCAGCAGGTAAGGCGACCCTCCGGCTCAGACGGCCAATCAAAGCGGCTGCGCCAGGGCCTTCACGCGTTCGCGTATGGACGCCAACTGCAACAGGGCCGCCTGCCGCCCGGCCTGAATGGCCTTCTGACGGGCGGTGAAGTCCGCGCTGCTCACCCCGGCCAATGCCGGGCGCACCACCACATCGGCCTCGCGCAGCTCGAACTGGTTGATGCTCCGGCCCATGATGGAAAAGGTCTGCAGCAGCAAACTGAAGGGGTCGCTGGTGGGCTGGCCATCGGGTTGGGTGGAGATGTCCACCGCCACCACCATTTCCGCGCCCATCTCGCGCGCGTAGCGAACCGGCACCGGCGAGACCAAGCCTCCGTCCACGTACTCTCGGTTGGCGATGCGCACCGGCTGAAACACCGCGGGAACCGCGCTGGAGGCGCGCACGGCCTGACCCAGGTCGCCCCGTCGAAACAGCACGCCCTGACCCGAATCCAGATCGGTGGCCACGATGCCCAAGGGCATGGGCAGCTGCTCGATCAGCTTGCCCTGCGTCTGCTGGCGCACGTAGCGGGCCAGCGCCTCACCGCGAATGACCCCCCGCCCGGGAAACGACCAATCGGTGATGGCCGATTCGTCCATGCGCAGGGCCAGCTTGGCCAGTTCCGTTCCGTTCAGCCCCGAGGCGTAGAGCGCGGCCACGAGACTGCCGGCCGAGGTGCCCGCCACGCAATGGGGCTTGATGCCCGACTCCTCCAACACCTGGATCACCCCGATGTGGGCAAAACCCCGGGCTGCGCCACCGCCCAGGGCCAGACACAGGCGTGGGGGGCGCCGAGCAGCGGCGGCAGGGCCCGGCGAGGCCGGCTCAGCCGTGACCGGGACCTCGGTGGCCACGCCCGGTGTTCTGGGGGGCGAGCCGATCACAGACCCTGGCCGCGAGTCCTGCGTGGCCACGGGCGTTGAAGGCCCCGGCGGCGCGGCCGGACGCGTGGCGCAGCCGGCCAGGAACAGGAGCAGGAACAACCATTTCATAGGATCAGGGGAGCTTCAGACGCCATCCAGGTGGGGTGATCAGGCCGGGGACACCGTGCAAGCATAGCCGGCTGCCTGAACCGGCACGCCCCGGCCCTGCCGGAGCTCCGCTGGCCCTGATGGCCGCAGCCACCCTTGAGCTCACCGCTTGAACGGTCGAGTTTTGTGGACAATGCCGCCGTTCGGTTCCTCGAACGCACCGGCCTAGAATCACGACATCGGGAGGCCGTGCGCCCCCACCCTCGCTGTTTTTTGGACTCGACATGACCCACGTTGTTCTGGAATCCTGCATCCGCTGCAAATACACCGATTGCGTCGACGTGTGCCCGGTGGACTGCTTCCGAGAAGGCCCGAACTTCCTGACGATCGACCCTGACGAGTGCATCGACTGCGCGGTGTGCATCCCAGAGTGCCCGGTCAACGCCATCGTCCCAGAAGAAGATGTGCCGGCCGAGCAGCAGCATTTCATTGCGCTCAATGCCGAGTTGGCCAAGAAGTGGCCCAGCATCACCAAGCGCAAGGCTCCGCTGCCCGATGCCGATGACTGGAAGGACAAGACGGGCAAGCTGAGCGAGCTCAAGCGCTGAGCGCACGGACGCTCCCGTTGCAAGGCCTGCCCCATGCAGGCCTTTTTTGCGTCCGTACAATCGGGCCTCAATGCAGCGCCTTTGCAGTGTGGCGCCGCAGACGCTAGGGGTGCCCCTTCGGGCTGAGAACACACCCTAAGAACCTGTCCCCTTCGGGGGGTGCGGCCAGCGCCGCATGAGGTCATCCTCGCGCAGGGAAGCGAGCTCGGCGACGGGCCGTCCACCGCCACGGTGAGCGCCTGAACCCTCCGGCACGTCGCCCTGCCATTTCGTTCGGAAAGCACGACATGGCAACTCTTCTTCGATCTTCACAGGCCCTGGCCGCAGCGCTTGGCTGCATGGCCGGCGCGGCCATCGCGCAGCCAGCAGCCGCGCCCGCTGCACTGGCGCCCTCAGCTCCCCTGGGCAGCTCGGTGCCGAATGCAACGGGCGGCGACTCGGCCGAACGCGTGACCGTCACCGGCCGCCTGAACACCCTGCCCCCCTTGAGTGGCTGGGACACCCCGACGCGCGAAACACCCGTGTCCGTCAACCGCATCGGCTCTGCGGACATCGCGCTGAGCGGAGCGACCCGCTTGGCTGACTTGGTTGGCTTCGACAGCTCCCTATCGGACGCCTACAACGCCACGGGCTACATCGACTACCTGACCGTGCGCGGCTTCGTGATCGACAACCGCTACAACGTACGCCGCGACGGCCTTCCGATCAGTGGCGACACGGCCATCGCACTGGAGAACAAGGCGGCCGTGGAGGTGCTCAAGGGCACCAGCGGCCTACAGGCCGGCACCAGCGCGCCCGGTGGCTTGGTCAACTACGCCGTCAAGCGCCCCCTGACCCGCGAACACGCCGAGGCGCGCCTGCAGTTCAGCAGCCGCCAGACGCTGATGGGCGCGGCCGACCTCGGGGGGCGCCTGGGTGAGGCTGGCGCCTTGGGTTGGCGCTTGAACGCGGCGGCCGAGCAACTTCGCCCCGAACTGCGCAGCGCCGACGGCGAGCGCCGGATGGTGGCCGCCGCCGCAGAGTGGCGCTGGGGCACCCTGGCCCTGCTGGAAGTGGAAGGCGAATGGAGTCGGCGCGAGCAGCCGACGCAGCAGGCCTTCAGCCTCTTGGGTGAACGCGTGCCCACGGTGCCCGATCCGCGACTGAACCTGAACAACCAAGCCTGGAGCCTTCCCAGCGTGTTCGAAGGCCGCACGGGCAGCCTGCGCTTGAGCCACCTGCTGTGGGGCGGTTGGCGCGGTGTGGTGCAGGCCGGCACACAGCGCTTGCGCACCGATGACCGCGTGGCCTTTGCCTACGGGCGCTTCGACCCGGTCACCTACGACTGCCAGCCCTGCGACCGCTTTGCGGCCGACGGCACCTTCAGCGTGTGGGACTACCGCAGCGAGAACGAAAGGCGTCAAACCGATGCCATTCAAGTCGAGCTGATGGGTCGTGCGGTCATGGGCTCACTGCGGCACGACCTGCGCCTGGGCATGATGCAGTCGAGCCATCGCATCGACCTTCAGCCGCAGGCCTACAACTTGGTGGGCGTGGGCAATGTGCGAGGCACAGCCGTACTGCCGGCAGACGCCTTCCCCTACGACCCCAACACCAACCGCCGCGAGCGATCACGCGAGTTCTTTGCTCAGGATCGTGTGCAGCTCCATGAGCACGTCACCGCCTGGCTCGGCCTGCGGCACACGGCCTTTGAGCGGCGCAGCGTGCGCACCGATGGCAGCCGCGCCACATCCTATGACGATGGGCTCACCACACCGTGGCTGGCCTTGAGCATGCGGCTGGCGCCCCAGGTCATGGCCTTTGCCAGCCGTGGCGAAGGGGCTGAGTCGCAGGTGGTGCCCAACCGGCCGAGCCAGTACCGCAACGCCGGACAGGGGCTGCCGGTGCTGAAGTCGGTGCAGGAAGAACTGGGCGTGCGCGGCGGGCCCGCGTCCCTCAGTGGTCGCGGCCTGCAGTGGCAGACCACGCTGTTTCGCATCACCCGGCCCACCACCAACCTGGACGCCTGCGCGAACCTGGGCATCTCGCCCTGCACGGGGCGCCTGGACGGCCATGTGCAGCACCAAGGCCTGGAAGCCGGTGTGCAGTGGGCGTCTTCGCCCTGGGTTCTGAACGTCCAAGCCACAGTACTCGATGCGCAGCGACATGGCAGCAATGTGCCTTCGCAGGTGCTTCGCGCGCGCGCCCGTTGGGCCTCTGCCGCGGTTCCAGGGCTGGCGCTGCAAGGTGTGATCAGCCATGAAGGAAGCCGGTACATCCTGCCCGACAACAGCCAGCAGCTGCCGTCATGGACTCGCGCCGACGCGGTGCTGAGCTGGGAGGCGCCGGGATCGCGCACACAGTGGTCGCTTGGCGTGGACAACCTCACGGATCGGCGCTACTGGCGCGAAGCCCCCTACCAGTTCGGACATGCCTACCTCTACCCCGGTGCGGTTCGAACGCTGCGCACCGCCGTGTTGATCCGACTGTGAAAAGAACGCTATACTGAGAGGCTGTCAGCAGTTCCCCGATAGCTCAGTCGGTAGAGCGCCGGACTGTTAATCCGTAGGTCCCTGGTTCGAGCCCAGGTCGGGGAGCCAAACACTGCTGCAGCCCAAAGGCCCGTACCGTTCCATGCCCGTGCACCCCGCACTCGACGCGTTTGCACACAGGGCGCTCACGCCGGATGCGGCGGCTCAGCAAGAAACGGGTCGTGATCAGCAGGCCGTCCGGGCGCAGCAGCGCATCGGGTTGGGCACCAGGCTTGCACTGCCCCGATACGGCTCAGGAGACGCCCCATGACCGCCACCCTGCGCGGGCCCAGGCCCGGATTCAGCCCGATGGCTTTGGCCGTGGTGGCATCCCTTCTGGGCTGGGGACTTCACAGCAGCGTGCAGGCCCAGGATGATGCGGCAGCCCGCGCGTCCCGGGTGCCGACCAACCGGGTGGTCCAGGCGCTGGCCCCCACGGGCCGTCTGCGTGCCTCCATCAACCTGGGCAACCCCATCCTCGCCGGCACCGATCCGGCGACCGGCGCCCCGCGCGGCGTGTCGGTCGACCTGTCGCACGCGCTGGCCCAGCGCTTGGGCGTCGAGGTCGCGTTCGTGGTCTCGGATGCCGCCGCCAAATCGGTAGAGGCCGTGCGCAGCGAACAGGCCGACATCGGCTTTTTTGCAGTCGATCCGCTTCGAGGCGAGGGCATTGCCTTCACCGGACCCTATGTGCTGATCGAGGGCGCTTACCTGGTGCGCCAGGATTCACCCCTGAAGACCAACGAGGACGTCGATCGGCCTGGGCGCACGGTGATGGTGGGCCAAGGCAGCGCCTACGACCTGTTTCTCATGCGTGAGTTGAAGGCGGCCTCGCTGCTGCGTGCGCCCACCTCGCCGGCCGTGGTGGACCGATTCCTCGCCCAGGGGGCCGACGTTGCCGCGGGTGTGAAGCAGCAGTTGGAAGCCGACGCCAAGCGCTTGGGAGGCCTGAGGCTGTTGCCCGGACGCTTCATGGTGATCCAGCAGGCCATGGGCTTGCCAAAGACGCGCGGGCAAGAGGCCAGCGCCTTCTTGGCGGCCTTCGTGGAAGACATGAAGGCCAGCGGCTTCGTCGCCGATGCCTTGATCCGGCACGGCATTCAGGGTGCATCGGTGGCGCCTGTCGCCCCGCGCTGAATGTTGGCGAGGCCGGAAACGCCCACCCACCGGTGCACGCGCCTGGCGCCTGGCGCCTGGCGCCTAGCGCCTGACGCCTGAGGGACGGCTACAAGCCAGCCGGAGCGTAGCCCGCAAGCCGCATCCCCGCCCCGACAGCGGCACACGCAGCCAGCAGGGGCAGCACACCGACCTGGTAGCGAAACAAGGCCACCGCTGAAACGCCACCGATCAACAGGGCCACGATGTCCAAGGGCCCTGCCGTACCGGCAGGCCACAGCACATGCACGCCAAAGAACAGCGCCAAGTGGAGGATCACCCCCACCACCGCAGCCGTGATGGCCGACAACGGTGCCGTGAAGCCCATTCGCCCACGCGTGGCTTCGACCACCGGCGCGCCGGCCAAGATGAAGATGAACGAAGGCAAGAAGGTGAAGAAGGTGACCACCAAGGCCGCCAGTACGGCACCGGCCAACCGTGCGTCGGGCCCCAGGAGCTGTTGACCCCAGCCGCCCACAAAGCCCACAAAGGCCACCACCATGATCAGCGGGCCCGGGGTCGTCTCGCCCAGTGCCAGGCCGTCGATCATCTGCGCGGTGGTCAGCCACTGGTGCGTGTCCACGGCCCCTTGGAACACATAGGGCAAGACCGCATACGCGCCACCGAAGGTCAGCAGGGCCGCCTTGGTGAAAAACCAGCCCATCTGGGCCAGCGTGGATGCCCACCCGAAGTGCGCGATCAGCAGGCCCATGGCGGCCCCCCACAGACCGATGCCGATGGCCAACACCTTCACCACGCCTTGGATCGAGGGCGCCGGCCGGTGACCGGTTGACGCCGACTCCGCAGCCGGCAGCACCGAATCATGGCCACCGCCGGTGGCCGAATCGGCCCACCACGCCGACCCACGCCGCGCACCCCACCAGCCCGCCACGGCCGCCGCGGCCACGATGGCCGGGAATGGGGTATCCAAGGCCGTGATCGCCACGAAAGAGGCCGCGGCGATGCCCCACATCCACCGGCTCTTCAAGGTGCGGGTGCCGATGCGGTGCGCCGCGTGCACCACCAGTGCAGTCACGGCGGGCTTGAGGCCGTAGAAGGCGCCGGCGACGGCCGGCACGTCCCCGAAGCGCACATAGACCCAGCTCAGGCCGATCAGGATGAACAGCGAGGGCAACACGAACAACGTGCCGGCCACGATACCGCCCCAGGTGCGGTGCATCATCCAACCGATGTAGGTGGCCAGCTGCTGCGCTTCGGGCCCGGGCAGCAGCATGCAGTAGTTCAAGGCGTGCAGAAAGCGCGCCTCGCTGATCCAGCGCCGGCGCTCCACCAGCTCGGCATGCATGATGGCGATTTGTCCGGCCGGGCCACCAAAGCTGATGAAGCCCAGCTGGAGCCAAAAACGCAGGGCCTGGCCAAAGGGCACCAGGGTCGCTGCTGGTGCAGGGTGCTCAGCCAAGCGACTTCACCGCACGCTCAGGCGAAGTGCCCCTGCATCGCCCGCAGCATCTGCATCAGCTGCGCCTGCAGAACCCCGAAGTGCGGGATCTTCAGGCCCGTCTTCTGGTCCATGTAGAGCCGCTTGTTGATCTCCAACTGCAAGCTGTGGCGGCCTGCCGCCGGGTTGGAATGCGCGCGCACCAGTTCAACGCCCTTGAAGGGGTCATTGATCTTCACACTGTAGCCATGCGCTGCCAATTGCTCGCGCACAAAATGCGTCACCTCGGCACTGCAGGTGGTGCCATCACGGTCACCCAAGACAAAGTCGGCCCGCGGCGTGCCAGCCCCTCCCTCGCCCATGGCCCCTGCCACGGCGTTCATCGAATGGCAGTTGATGTGCAGCACGCGGCCGTGGGCGCGATGCGCGGCATCCATCAGGCGGCTGAGCGTTTGGTGGTAGGGCCGATGGCAGCGCTCAATGCGGGACAGCACCTCGTCCACGGTCAATCGCCGGTTGTAGATGGGGCGGCCATCATCCAGCGTGCGCCACAGCAGCGCCTTACCCAAGGCGCCCTTGCCGCTGGGCTCGTAATGGTGGGGCCAGTGCCCCTCCAGCAATTCCAGATCGATGTCCCCCGCGTGTCGGTTGGCGTCCAGGTAGGTGCGCGGAAACTGGGCCGCCAACAAGGGAATGCCCAAGGCGGCAGCCGGCGCATAGAGCTCGTCGATGTACTCGTCTTCACCGTCGCGCAGGTCCTCGTGCGACAGCACCGCCCCAAAGTCCGGGGGCATCACGCGGCCCGAATGCGGCGAGTCCAGTACCACCACTGACGCAGGCTCCCAGGGGCCGTGGACCACGAGAACGTCGGGCGGTGCAAGCCCAACGGCGGCTGGATTCAAGGAAGCGATGTGAGCCATGCTCAGTGCCCCGCGCAGTAGACGTGTGGATCGGCCGACAGCAAGCCTGGCACAGGCTGCCCCTCGAAGAACAGCGGCGCACGCGGCCGCTTGCGCGAGACGATTTCGGCCAGGCTCGCCGCTTCGAACAGCCGCCCGTTTTGCATCACGTGGGTGATGCGGTCGCTTTGCCGGATGTCCTTGAGCACATCGCCGTCGATCACCACC
>RFTU01000029.1 GCA_009923315.1 Betaproteobacteria bacterium | reverse complement strand
GAACTGCAGACCCGCTACACGAAGCGGCCGCGCAATCGCCGGATTGCCCCCCGGCCATGGTTCCGTTGATGGTGGCAGACTGAGGCAAGCCGGTTCCCGTGCGCACACCTGAGACATTGAGTTGCAACGCATAAGTCAGGCCGAGCAGCGTACCCGTGGTGGCGTCAAGCGAGAGGGTGTAGGGTGCTCCGTTGGTGCAGGTGACCGCAAAGCTCGTGCTGGCGTTGGCGGCTGCGGGCTGAAACGATGTGTAGTTGAACTGGACGGTTCCGGGGACAGCGCTCAAGGCGCATTGCGTGGAGACGGTCAAGGAAATGGGCAGGGTCGCGATCAGCGGGCTGGTGTCGGTCAAGGCCGGGTTCGACGCGGATCCCTGGTACAGCCGCACGGTCACGGAGTCGACATACGTACCTGCTGAGACCGGCTGCTGTGCGCTTGCCGTCAGCCACCAATTCAGCGTCAGAGAGGTGGCCGAGCCTGAGGTCACGGTCGCAGCGATGCGGCTGGAAGTGGTGTCGCCCCAAGCGCTGCTGGCCGCAGCATCACGCCATAGGCCGTAGCTCAAGCGAGCGGCACCATTGGCAGCGCGATTGCTGCTGGCGCTTGGGTACAGCCCCCGATCGGTCGCCACTTCCAGGTAGCGCGTGTCGATGTTGGTGCCGCTTTTGGCGCAGTTGATCTGGACCGTACCGCTGGCCTGCAAAGGGGTCAGGGAACCGGGTGTGTAGGTCAGATTGATGCCCGAGACGGAGGCGATCGAGCAGCTCAGGTTGCCGGCGTTTGCTGCAGGCCATGCCAGCAGTGATGGCAGCCAGACGAGCACGATGGCCAGCAGGCGGGATCTCATGGCTGGACCTCGGGGCAGTGCCATGGCCCCAGTCGCGGCAGGCCTTCCGTGAGGGCGTCATGGGATTCGGATACCCCCCAACGAACCTGGACCACGCAGGACTTGCCGAGCCAAGTCAATGTGGCCAGGCGTGGGGTGTCTGGACGCAAGCCGGTCACGAATGCGCGTCCACCGTTGCCGACGATGAACTCCCGCTCATCGCCTTCCAAGGTCACGACCGCTCCGGCGGGTGCCGGACCATCGCCCGCCACCGTGAACCCGAGCAACGCTCCACGGCCGTCCCTGACGGGAAAGCGCAGCTTCACGCCCGATCGCCATGGTGCGGCGGTGCGGGCTTCCAAGGTTTCAACTTCCGCCTCAGGTGGGATGTCGTTGGGATCGAGTCGAATGCGGCTGGATTGGAAGGCCGAGAGTCGAGGAACGAGCGCCATGCCCCGTGCATCGGTGCGTGTCAACACAGGGCCATCCAGCGACACGCCAACACCCTCATGCCCTTGCACCTCCACCAGCGCGAACGACTCCTTCACCCGACTCGCGCCGAAGAGTCGGCCTTCTGCCAACACCCAGGCGCCTTGCAGGGTGCCGCGCAGCGCTCGAGCGCCGTCCTCGGTGACCCAGGCGTCCAGGCCGATCAAGGCCGGTGAGGTCTGGCGGTAAAGGCCCGCTTCCGCGTTGGCCTGTCCGGCGCGTTGACCGCCCAGCACGCGCCATCCCCAATCGGCGTTGGGGCCCGCAGGAGCGTTGACCCCCAGCAGTGCATCGTCCCGCCTGGCCTCCTGCGAATCCCTTGGCCTCGTCCATTGCGCGGTGACCAAGTGGCGTGTGCCGTCCGAGTGTCCACCGAGGGGCATCACCAGCAGCACCTGAAGGTTGTGGCTGTAGCGGCCCGAAGACGCCAACGGGGTGGAGCCGGGCACTCCGCTGTAAGAGAAACGGGAGGCGCTCCACAGAAGGCTGGCGCGCTGCGGCAGCCGCTGGGTGTAAGACAGAGCGCCCGTGTTCACCTCAGAAGAATCGTGGCGACGCAGCGAGGCCAGCGTGACACCCCATGCTGATCCGCCATCAAGCACGGACCGCCAATTGATCGATGCTTCCCACTTCGACGGGCGTTCCAGCGCACTTCGTCCGGCTTCTGAGTGGTCTGGGCTGCTGGCAAGGGCGCGAAAACCCAAGACCTGACGGGGTCCTTGGTGTTGCACGCCGATCAGCGCGGCCGATCCGCGTCGACCCTGAAGCGATGAGCTCGCCCATGCGGCCTCCACCAAGGCGCGATCCCAAGCGGACATCGTCATCGCCACCCCCAGGTTCGAAAGTCCCGACCCGCCCTGTGCGCGTGCTTCTATCGTCATGCGGTCACTCAGGCCGCGTCGCAGCCAGCCTTGCAGGAGGTGATGGTCATAGCCTTGGAGTGGGGCATCTACTCCGAAGCCTTGACGAAGGCGGCCAGCCTCAACGCTCCAGTCCTGTTGCCCAGGTGACAGCAGCATCGGACTCGTGAAGAAGGGTCGGTTGATGACGGTTTCACGGCCCAAGACGTCGCGAACCACCAAACGAGCCTCACCCGCTCCGCCAAGGGGCGTGATCGGGCTCAGAGAGAAGGGGCCAGCCGGAACCTGGACCGATTGCCGCAGGACATCATTCACGTACAACTCCACCGTGCTGGGCGTGAGTGCGCTGCCGGTGAGCACCGGGCTGGCCATGGCAGCGCCAGGCAAGCCGAACAAGCGGTTGCTGCCCAGCTGAATGCCGCCAAACGCAGCTTGGCGTCCCCAGGTCGACGCGGGCGTCCAACTGTCACCCATCCGAAGTCTCAGGCCGTGATCAGGCCAATCGCGTGTCCATGAGGTTTCCAGCCGAGCGGCTTTGGCCTGTGCCTCGTTGTCGCCCGAGCGTTGCCATCGGTTGACTTGCGTAGAAAGCAGCACGCCCCAGTCTGAAGTCCAACCCACCTCGGTCAGCAGCCCACGATCCGACTGCGTGTTCGAGGCGCTCCTCGACTCGGTCCACGAGACGTCGTAGTTCAGAAGCCAGGCTGAGATCGGCTGCGCTGCCTTGGCGCGCGACGGGGTGACGCCCGTCACCTGATGGTGCTCGAATGCCGCTGACACCACGTCGACGACCAGCGTTTGACGCGCCTCATCCAGGGCTGCACGGTAGCCAGGGACGGCGAACAGCGGCCACCACAACCGCCCGCCATGCAGGAGGGGTTTGGCCCATGCCGGCATCAACAGGCGCCACTCGCGCAGGGCGGCGCCGTCCACCCAGTATCCGCCCTGAGTTTCCAACACCTCCCAGGTGCCAACTTGGCGGGTGTTGATGGTCACCTCCCACGCGTGCACACGTGCGTTGAGGGCGCCGGGCAGCAACACAGGCGTGTCATCTGACGCGGCAAGGCTCGATCCTGGGACGCCAAAGGCCAGCGCACCGACCAACGCCATCCAACAAGCACGCGCCGACGCAGACGGCCCAAGCGTCTGTCTGCTCATCCGGTTCTTCATTCCGCGCGTGACAACCGGATGTTGCTCAGTGGCCAAGTTTGCGATTCGCCGACATCCAGCTGGGCCCGCAATTCCCAGGTGGGACTGGGCGACTGGTGGGGTTGAAAGGCCAACGGGATCCGCGACTCGGCCCCGGCCAGAACATATTGGCTGCCCTCGTAGCGGGCGACGACGGTGCTGCCATTGAGGAGTTCCAGCCTGGTCACCCTGGTGTGCGCGCGCCCGCGGTTGTGGCAGTGCGCAGTCGCGTGCCCGTCTTCGTTGGGCTGAACACCGCACTCCAGGGCGTGACGCGCCGTGGTGGGCGTGACGAAGATCGGCAGGCTCAGCGCCAGGGAGATCGGTACGCTGCCGGAGGACTCCGGCAGGACATCCCGTTCTTCACGAAGCAGCAGGCGGTAGGTCATCTGCCGCTCGGGGTTTCGGGGTGCAGCCAGGATCAGCCGCACGACCTGTTCACCCTGTGCCGGCACACGCAGACGCGGAGGAGACACCACCAGGTCATCGCTGGGCTGCAGGTGGTCTCGGCCCTGTTCGTCCTGCGACCATGCATAGAGCTCGGCCTTGAGCCGCAGCTCCTTCTGCGCCTCGTTGCCCAATCGCAAGGCGACGGCTCGTTCGCGTTCGCCCAGGTGCAGGCGCACCGGGGAAACGGAGAAACCCTCGGAGTAGCACACTGCGGGCGCCGCTGAAAGGAAAGCGGCGGCCAGCATGGTGCGCAGTTGCGTTCCCATACTGGCCTCTCGTCAGTAGGTGATGGTGAGCGTTCGCAGGGTGTTGGCGGCTCCAGCCGTGGACGTGCCGTCCTGGTTGGCGGCGATGGTGCCGTGCACCCAGTAGCTTTGCCCCGCGTTTCCGTTGCCCGCCAGCGCAAGGAGTTGCTTATTGGGGGTGGCGCTCGGGGTGGCGCTGTTCGAGAGGGCCAGGTCGATCAGCAGGCCGGTCTTGCCATCCGTGTACGAAGCGGTGTCCAAAGCCAGGCCATAGCCCAATGTCTTGGTGCATCGGACCTTGAAGCTGGTGTTGGCGGTGACTGCATTAATCTGGAACGAGGTGTAGCTCATCGTGGGCACATCAGCGATGGTGGTGACGGACCCGCCGCTGTCGGTGAAGATCTCACACTTGGGTGTGAGGTTGACGTTCACATTGAATGTTCCGTTGCTGGTCACCTGAGCGATAGCCCCAGACGAGCCCATGGCCAGCAAGATGGCCAGCAAGGCCGTGATCCGGTGGCCCGGGCGTGTTGTACGACGTGCGTCGTCATTCATACTGATTCCTCCAATTTGGTCACGATTCCCAACCATTGGAAACCGCGAGCGTGAGACTACGAAAAGCACAGCAGGCTGGAGTGCGTGACCTCAAGCACCCGTGCGGAGGAATCTCATGAATGGTCCGGGGCCAGACGGACCCGTAGCCGCTCGGCGATCAGGGGCGGACTTGGCGCTGAAAGAACCGACCGACCACCTCATCTCCGACTTCCTGGAGATAGGCCGCATCGTCGGCCTTGATGCGGCCGTGGTAGTCGTAGGGGTTGCCCTTGCAGGGCCGCTCGTACAGTGACGAGTAGGTCACACAGGCCGCCAGGTAGGTGCCCAATAGGCTCGGGTGGGTGCCGTCGAAATCGGCATGCAAGGCGATATTCGGACGGCGCCGGTAGGCCTCATCAAAAGCCAATGCCACCGGAATGACCAGGGCTCGTATCTCGTTGCCCACTTCGATGTAGTGGCGCGCGGTCATGCCCAGATTGTCCGGCCGCGCCTGCCGGTGCGGGGGCACATAGACAGGGGTCATGTACAAGGCGACCTCACCGCCGCGTTGGCGGATGGTTTTCGCATGCTCCTGGATGATGGTTCGGGATTGGGCCCGGCGCGCTGGTGAAAGTGGCTGGGCACTGCCATCGGCCAGGACCACCACCTCAAAGGGCTCCTTCACACCCAAGCGCCCCGGCGTGGTCAACCACGACAGGTCGTGTTGAATGAGGGAAGAGCCGCTGATGGTGGAGGACTTGTACTCCAACGGCGGGGGCGGTGCGGAGGTGTGACCCGAGGCCACCAGCCGCTGCACATGGTTGTGCAGGCTGTCGTTGTAGTAGAAGTAACTGTTGCCCACGAACAGCACGCGCGTGGGCGCGTCGATTGGGAGCTGTTGGACCACCGGGGCGGGCAGGGCTTGGGCTGCGGCGCGATCCGCTGCCAAGCCTGCCAGGAGCAGGGTGCCGGCTGCAAGAGCCACGCCCAGTGGCCAACGCAAGCCCAGGCTGAACTTCAACCGTCTGAAAAATGGTGGGGCCAAACCAGGCACCATCTCGATCCTCCCGATCGCCCGACTTCACCACGCTTGTTCTTCGATCGGTCGACGGATCTGAAGCTCCACCTCAGGCGGCTGCACGCCCCCTGAGCACGGGCCGTTCTTCATGAGCCTGTGCACCGATGGCCACGAGGCTGCCCTTGAATGTCAAGTGCACCTCGTCGGCGTCGAACTGTAGCGTGAGGCGATCATGATGGGCAGTTTCGACAAACCTCATCATCATCTCGAAGCGCGTGGGGCTGGTCCAAGCGCCTGCGCCCATGTAGAGGTGGGCGGTGCCGGCTGGGGGTGCACCACCTGGCGACAGGCGTGGCGGTGTGCCGGGCAAGGCGGTATGGCCGCGCCACCAGGCTCCCAGGCCCACCTGGAGCGAGTGCTGCGCTGTCGGCCCGGTCAACACCAGCTGCGCCGATTCATCGGCGAACGTTGGAGACAGCCAGTCCAGCCCCAGAGGATTGGGCTCCAGCCGGTATCGTCGGCCCGACACCTCGCGTGCCCGCGCCGACCTGCTCGCACCCTGAGGCATGGGCAGGGACAAGGCCTGGAGGGCGTCAACCAAGCGCGCATGGGCCGCCCCATCGGCAGCCAGCGGTTCGTCCTTCATTCCCGCCAGCAGGTGCTGCCACACCAGGTCCAGCACGCCTTGCATGTCGCGGCACTCGGCATGGATGGCCAGCACCGCCGACTGTTTGGGCAGCACGATCGTGAACTGCCCATAGGCGCCATCACCGCGGAAGCCATCGTTTGTCGAGCGCCAAAACTGGTAGCCATAGCCTTGCATCCAATCGTTGCGATCGTCAGGCCGTCTGGCTTGGGCCGGGCGAGTGGTCAGTATCTGCGGTGCGGTGGCTTGTCTGACCCAGTCGGAGGGCAGCAGTTGCTGTCCTTGCCATCGACCATCCTGCAGGTAAAGCTGCCCAAAGCGAGCCATCGATTCGGTCTGCAGGTACAGCCCCCAGCCCCCCACATCAATGCCTTGAGGGGATACCTCCCAATGTGCCTGTGCAATGCCCAAGGGGTCGAACAGACGCGGGCGCAGGTAGTCGACCGTGCGTTGGCCCGTGACTTTTTGCATGATGGCCGAGCACATGTAGGTGGCTGCGCTGCTGTAGACGAAGTGCTTGCCGGGTGGTCGACTCACCGGTGCGGCCAGAAAGTGGCGTACCCAGTGCGGTGAGCGAACCATGTTCCAAGTGGGCTCGGTTTCATGGCCTGTGGCCATGGTGAGCAGGTCACGAAGGCGCATGGCCGCTAAGTTCGGGCTCACCTGCGCTGGCAAGTCATCGGGGAAAAAGCTCACAACCCGGTCGTCGACCGATAAGCGCTTTTCAGCAACGGCCAAACCCACCGCCGTGGAGGTGAAGCTCTTGCTCATCGAGTACAACGAGTGGACGTATTGCGGGCCATAGGGCTTCCACCAGCCCTCGGCTGCGACCTGCCCGTGGCGCATGAGCACGAAGCCGTGCAGTTCGAAGCCCTGTTGGCCCACGGCATCCACAAAGCGGTGAATGGCCGACGAGGCCATGCCCAACTGTTCGGGCGTACGGCGTGGCAGGGCGGAGGTGGAGCCGATCGGCCACGGGGCGCATGCGGACAGAAAGGGCCAGGAAGAGGCACTCGCCCCCCACAGGCCCATGCGGCCCACATCCCCCAGCCAGGCTCTGCGGTTGATCATGCGGCAGGTCTTCGAGTCGTCCGAGTTCGTGCAGGGTCGTGGTCGACCCCTTCACATGGCACGTCACCTGGCAGGGTGCGACCGCATCACCGCCGATGGGGTTGCCGCCCTCGCCGAGCGGGGTCATCAAGGCGCGCCCCGTTTGGCCGCCGGCGCAGGCCCACGCGGGTGCTCAGTCCGGCCAGCGGCTCCAGCGTCGAAAACCCTGTTGGATGCCGCTGAGCAGCAGCACCGCGCAGACGCCGGCATTCAGACCCATGAGCATGCCCAACCAAGCACCGGCCACTTCGTGCCCGATGCCAAAGCCCCAGGCCGTGGCTGCGAAGAAGGCGAGGACGTGGAGTGCGGCGACCGACAGGCGCGCCCCGATCGAAGCGCCCATCATGTTCACGCCGGCGGTTGGAGGCCTGGACTTCCTTGAGGATCCACAGGGTGACCCACAACAGCCAAGCCAGGAACATGATGGTGTAGAGCTTCATGAAGGTCTCCGATCAATACCCGGCGCGGCCGGGCGGTCAAGGTTGCCGCGAGGCGGCGTGCTGCGTCTTCCAACCGAGTGCCAACGCGGCCGTGGCCAGCAACAACAACGCCTCGGCACTATAGATGAATCCGTATCCGATGGACGGGTTTGTCATGGACGAACCCAATAGGCCATGAGCGGCCAAGGCACTGACGGCGTCCCGCCCGAGGGCGCCCAGGGCCACCGCCAGACCCGCAGCGGTGGCCTGCACCGCCCCCCAAGCGCCCAGGGCCAGGCCGGTTTGCTCGGCCGGGGCGTGCTGCATGGTGGAGGTGAGGGTACCGTGGCTGAATAGGCCACCGGCCGCGCCAATGCCAAACACGCCCACGGTGAACAGCCACACCGAGTCTGCGGGCGCTGCCAGGATGACCGCACCGAAGGCGGGAACGCCCAGCCAGGCCCCGCGCACGGCCATGCCCATCGCATCCGCCCCGCGCGCCAAGACCACGGACGCCGCGGTGAAGCCCAGCAGACCCCCGGCGGCCAGGGTGGCGGTGAGCCACGTGGTTTGACCGACCGACATGCCCAGCACCGCGCCGCCGTAAGGCTCCAGAAGCACATCCTGCATGGTGAAGGCCATGGTGCCCAGGCCAATGACCCACAGCCGGCGGCGCGCTTGGGCGTCGGCCACAAAGTGCTGCAGGGCTTGCAGGAAGCCGACATCAGGGGCCGGGCGATGCCCACGTGTGCGGTCGCGGCCTTCCTGTTTCCACAGCGAAAGCCCATTGAGCACGAGCGTGGCCACGGCTGAAGCCTGGATGACCTGCACCAGCCGAGCTGGCGTGTACTCGGTCAGCATCCAGCCGAATACCGCCGCGCTGACGATCGAGCCGGCCAGCAGCATCACGTACATCAGGCCCACCATCTTGGGCTGGTCGCGTTCGGGCACCAAGTCGGTGGCCAGCGCCAGGCCTGCGGTTTGGGTGGTGTGCAGGCCGATGCCCACCAGCAGGAAGGCCACGGCGGCGGCAGCCGGGCCCATCCAATTGGGCCAGGCCTGTGCGTTGCCGCCGCCGGAGAGCACCAACAGGGCCCAGGGCATGATGGCCAGGCCACCGAACTGGATCATGGTGCCGCGCCAGATGAAGGGCACTCGGCGCCAGCCCAGCGCGGCTCGGTGATGGTCGGAACGAAAGCCGACAAGGGCACGGAACGGTGCGTACAGAACGGGCAGCGACACCATCAGGGCCACCAACGAAGGGGCCACGCCCAGCTCGACGATCATCACGCGGTTGAGCGTGCCCATCATCAACACCAGGGCCATGCCCACCGACACCTGAAACAAGGACAGGCGCAGCAGGCGGGAAAGGGGTAATTCAGCCGAAGCGACATCGGCGAACGGCAAAAAGCGCGGGCCCAGCGTGACCCAGCCGCGAACCATGGAATGTGAAAGGCGCTTCATGCCCAACAGAAATGGCCATCAAGGCCCCTGCAAGACCGGCCGCTTCGGGAGGTTGGGCCGGCCTTGCGGGGAGGGCACAAGTCCCTTACTTCGCCTCTGGCGGTGCCAGTGCGATTTTGGCGGGTGCTTCCACCGTGGCGGTCGCCGCAGCGGGGGCGCCATTGAGGAACTTCTTGACCCAGGTGGTATTGCTCATGATGGCCAGGTGCACGCTGAACGAGCCCACGGCCACAGCGCCCAGGAACAGGGGGACGCCAACGGTGGGTTTGACCACCAGCCACATTTTTCCGTAGATCATGGTGTGCGTCTCCCTTTACTTGAGCCAGGGGGAGTACATATAGGCCAGCAGGTGCGCCAACGCGGCGATCATCCCGAAGATCTGAGTCCCCTGAATGATGTGGCGATGAAGCTCCTCGGCCTCGGCTTCGGTCAAGCCTGTGGGCCAGACCTTGTTTGGATCGGACATGTCGATCTCCTTCTTGGTACGTACTGCAACGTGCGAAACCCGCACGCGGGTACTTCACCTCCCCATCGTCATTATTCCCTGACACTAAGCGTTGTCAACCTGGGTTCACCTCGGGATTGCCCGGTGTTCTAGACAATCAGGGCCTGGCGGCCAGGCGTTGGCGCAGGCGCTGCCCGGCCACACCCGCCCACCGGTCCGTGCTCATGCGGTGGTCTCCAGGGGCATGGGCACGGCGCCGAACCGCCCGGGTGACACGCGCAAGGGTTCGATGCGAACCGCTGGGGCGAACAGCGCCTCAAGTTCGCGGTGCAGGCGGGGGCTGTCGTGCGCGGCGTGGATGGCCAAGCGGCCCTGTTGCAACGCAGCCACGCTGTCAGCCTGCAGCGCCAGGCTCAGGTCGTGCAGAACCGTGACCACGGTATGGGTGGTGGCGAGTTCGCGGAACAGCCGGGCCAGGGCCCACTGGTGCGGCGGGTCCAAATGGGCCGTGGGTTCGTCCAGCAGCAACACGGCTGCGCCAGTGGCCAGGGCGCGCGCCAGGTGCACGCGCTGTCGTTCACCGCCCGACAGCCGCTGCAGTGACCGGTGCTGCCAATCCTGGCTGTCGGTGCGCTGCATGGCCGCTTGCACCGCGGCTTCGTCCTCGGCGCGCCATCGGCCCCACAGCCCGGTGTGGGGCAGGCGGCCCAGTCTCACGGTGTCGGCAACGGTGAGGTCGCCGCTGGTGTTGTCTTGCTGCGGCAGCCAGGCCAGGGCTTGGGCGCGTGTGCGCTGGGGCAACTGGTTCAGGGGTTGGCCGTACAGGTGCACGGGGTGGTTGCTGCCGTTCGGGACGTTCGTGGAGTTGCTGAAATCCATGAGGCCGGCCAGCGCGCGCAGCAGGGTGGATTTGCCGGCGCCGTTGGGGCCGACCAGGGCCGTCCAGCCGCGGTTCAGGTTGAGGGTGATGTTGTGCAGGACGGGGGTGTCGTCGAGTGCCACGCTCAAGTGCTGGCAGGCCAACGTGGTGGTTTGGGTGGCGTCGTTGGACATGGTGGAGGAGGGCGATTCGAGCGACATGATCGGTCTCTTGATCGTCTGTTCAACGCGGGCTGCGCGCATGCAGCAGGGCCAGCAGATACAGGCCACCGCCCACGCCGGTGACCACGCCCACCG
This sequence comes from Betaproteobacteria bacterium, assembly GCA_009923315.1. Taxonomy (GTDB): domain Bacteria; phylum Pseudomonadota; class Gammaproteobacteria; order Burkholderiales; family Burkholderiaceae_C; genus RFTU01. Next base: position 15,221 of record RFTU01000029.1, on the reverse strand, counting down.
GCAATTCCTGTGGGGACAAGACCCAGCGCGCGCCGATGTCCGCCGCCAGCAGCACCACCGCGCCCATGCCGGCGCTGGCGGGCAGCAGAAAGCCGTGGCCCGAAGGCGCGAGGTGGCGCACCAGGTGAGGCGCCACCAAGGCCACGAAGAGGATGAGCCCGGCCTGCGACACCGCCACCGCGGTGCACGCGGCCATCACCCCCACCAGGAGCAGCCGCATGGGCGCAACCCGCAGGCCCAGGCTTGCTGCGGCATCTTCGCCCAACGTCAGCACATCCAGCACGCGCGCCAGGGCCAGGCTGATGGTCAGGCCCACGAGCGCGGTGACCCACAGCGCCACCACGGCCGCGTTGTTCAAGAGTTGCGTGTGGCCGAGCAGCAGGCTTTGGCGCTGGCGCCACGCATCAGGCACGAAGGTGGACACGAGGTCCGTGAGCGCGCCCAACACCACACCCACCACCAAGCCCGCCAGCAGCAGGCGATGCGTGTGCTGCGCGCCGCGGGCCAGCATCAGCGTGAGCAGCGCGCCACCCAGCGCGCCGATGAAGGCAGCGCCCATGACACCCGCGCGCACCAAGGGCTCCAGCGGTTGCCAGGCGGCAGTGGTGCCGGCGCTGGCCGCAGCCACGAGCGTGACGGCGAGTGCGGCACCGGAACCCGAGCCCAGCAGGTAGGGGTCTGCCAGCGGATTGCGAAACAGACCCTGGGCCAGCGCACCACCCAGGCCCAGCAGCAGGCCCAAGGCCACCACGCCCAGGGTGCGGGGCAGGCGGATGTCCAGCAGGATGGCGCTTTGGGCTTGAATGCCTGGTTTCAGGGGCTCAAAGCCCTGACTGCCGATGAAGAGGCTGAGGGCGGCCAGCACCAGCAACGCGGCCAGCAGCGCGGTGCCCACCAGACGGTGTCGGTGCGTGCGGAGGGCGGTGCTGGGCATGATGAACGGCGCAGGGCAGGTGGTGCGTTTGACGGGGGTGTCGTGGTGTTGTGGACGATGAAGACGATGGTGCCGCGTCACGGCCCTATGGCGTTTGCCGCCCCAACGCCACTTTCGACAGGCAATCGGCCAAGGTGTGTGCCGCGGTGCCCAGGCGCGGGCCCGGGCGCACCAGCACTTCCCAGCGTTGGGCGGGCAGGCTGCAGGCCTTGTCGTTCAAGGCCTTCAGGCCAGCCCATCCGGGGCGGGTGGGCATCTTCTCGAAGGACGTGCTGGAGGCAATGACCACATCCGGCTGCGCGCGCACGATGAATTCGGGGTTCAGGCGCGGGAAGGGACCAAGCTCTTCCGGCGCAATGTTGTGCAGGCCCAGTTGCTGCAGGGTTTGGCCGATGAAGGAGGTGGGCCCGGCAGCATGAGGCTCGCTGGAGACTTCCACGTACACGCGCCGGCCGCGCACGTGTCCAGGGATGCGCTGTGCGGCCTGGCGAATTTCGGCCTGGGCGTCTTCCCACAGTTGCGTGGCCAAGGCGCTGCGCTGCAGCCGCGCGCCAATGGCCTTCAACGCAGCCTGCACATCGGCGTGGCTTTGCGTGGGCAGGGCCAGTGTTTCAATGCCCAACTCCTTCAAGCGCGGAATGAGGCGACTGGAGGGCGGCAGCAGCACCAGGCCGGGCCGCAGGGCCACGAGTGGTTCCAGCGGCGTGTCGTCCAAGCCGCCCAGCTTGGGCAGGCCCTGCACGGAGGCGGGCCAGTTTGAATGGCGGTCCACGCCCACCAATTGGTCGCAGGCCTGCAGCAGGCACACGGCTTCGGTGAGCGAGGGCACGAGGCTGACCACGCGCAGTTGGGGATAGGCGTTCGGCGTGGTGGTTGATGATGAAGGGGAGGGGGCGGGGACGTTTGATCGGGCCGGTGGTGCGGCCTGTGCCATTGCCAAGTGCAGCAGCACGCCGCACACCGCAGCTGCGGTGCACCGCCATGCCCGCTGCACCCACACGCGCATCAGCGGCCTTCCCAGCGCAGGCCCGCGAAGAACTGCCGACCCGGTGCGCGGTAGTCGAGCGCGGGTTCGATGTCGCGGTCCAGGGCATTGAGGACGCTCACGCGCAGGCTCCATCCCGGCATGGCCGCGCCCAACTTGCGCAGGGCCTGGAGGTCCAGCCGCGTGCCTTCGCGCAGCACCGTGCCGGCTTCCCGGCGTTCGCTTTGCCACAGCCAGGCCGTGCCGAGCTGCCAGCCTGCCAGCGTGTGCTGCGACTGCAGACGCCATTGGTGACGGGCGCGCCGCGGCAGCGCTTGGCCCTTGCCGTCGCGCGCATCCACGCCGTCATAGGCCAGACGCCAGGTCGGCTGGGCGCTGCCGGGCTGCACGGGCCATTGCGTCTCCAACGTGTAGCCCTTGAGTTCGGCCTTGCCGAAGTTGGCCGCACAACCAAACGCATAGGCGGGCGTGCGCGGACACCGGGCAGGGTCTGCCGAGTAGCCGATGAGGTCATCCACGTGGTTGCGCCACACGGTGGCCTGCCACTGTGCGCGGCCCATGCGCTGTGCGAGTCCTGCTTCCAGACTGCGACCTTGTTCGGGCGCCAGTGTGGGCACGCCGTAGAGGGGGAAGTACAGCTCGTTGAAGCTGGGGGCGCGGAAGGTGGTAGCCGCCAGCACGCGCACGCTGGTGTCGCGTGTGAGCGCCCATCGCAGGCCGGTTCGACCGGTGCGGTGGGTGCCGTAGACGGAGTTGCGGTCTTCGCGGCCATCGGCCTGCACCTGCACCGCGCCGAACTGGCCGGTGTAGGCCAGCGTCAGGGCATCGTTGTCGCGCGCAGCCGGGGTGCTGTAGTTGTTGGTGCGCACCTGCTCTTCCAAGCGGTCCCAGGCGGCCAGCAGGTCGTGGCCGGAGGCCAAGGCCCAGGCCACTTGCAGGCCGGTTTCGTTGCGTTCGGTGCGGTAGGTGTCGAGCTGACGCGCGCCGCTGGTGGAGTCTTCCACGCCGCGGCCCAGGCGGGCGCGCCACGTCAAGGCGCCGTAGCGGCCCTCGTAGCGCAAGGCGCTGGCGCTGGTGTCCGTGCGGGTGCTGAAGTCCAGCAGCGGATTGGGCGCGTAGGTGGGTGGCGCGTATTCGGCCGAGTCGTAGCGGGAGAACAGCCGCGCCTGCAGCGCGGAGGCTTCAACGCGATGGCCAGGTGCGAGCTGCCATCCACCGCTGGCCAGCAGGGTTTGGCGCCGGTAGCCGTCGGCATCGGGGTTGTACAGACCGAAGCGGTCGCCGGGGCGCACCGCGTTCACACCGGCGCTGGCCTGGCGGGCCCATTGCAGTTGGGCATCCCACGGGCCTTGGGCCACCTGTGTGGACGCGCTGACATCACTGGAGGACTGGCTGCCGCCCGTGGCGGCGAAGCGGTTGAGCACGGTGGCGCTGCCGTCTACGTTTGGACCTGAGCGTCCCGTGTAGGGCCGAGCAGCGCGTGTGGTGACCAGCACCACACCGCCGACGGCATCAGCCCCATAGACGCTGGCACCCGGGCCGCGCAGCACCTCGATGCGCTCGATGCCGGCCAAACCAATGGTGGAGAAGTCGAACTGGCCCAAGGTGGCCGAGCCCATGCGCACGCCGTCGACGAGCACCAAGGTGTTGGACGCAGCGGCCCCACGGATGAGCACCGAGGTGGGCTGGCCCGGGCCGCCTGTGCGCGAGACCTGCACACCGGCCAGGGCCTGCAGCGCGTCGGCCAGGTTGTCGGCGGGCAGCAAGGCGAGTTGTTCGCGCGTGATCACCACGGCATCGGCGGTGAGCCGGTCTGGTGTCTGGGGCAGGCGACTGGCCACGGTGACCACGGATTGGAGGGGTTCTGGGGCTTGCGCCTGTGCGCAGGGGAGGGTGACGGTGGCGCCGAGGGCGGCAAGCACGGCCGCGGCCCGCCGAGAGGCGGACCGAGGGTCGACCCGAAACACGGACCGCGATAGAGCCCACGTGGGGGACAGGATTGGAAACATGATGAACAACGGAAAAGCCGCGAGTGCCAGCTTCCCCGCAGGCGCTCACCTCACAGCCGCACACCCGAAGGCAGGCGGCCACCCTGTTGGCCGGTATCCGGGCTGGCGGAGGCGACCCGTGCGTCCTTCCCAGGGCACAAGCCCCAGTGGATGTGAAACACGAGCGGAAGACCGTGGCACCGTCATCGACGGTGGTGCGGGCTTCGTCCGCTTACCGTTGCGGGGGCAGCTCAGGTTGGGTGCGCGCCTGGGGCGAGCGACCTTCCTGATTCCCGTTGAACTGGAACTTCCGAGGGGAAGATCCGAGCACCAACGGGTTGATCATAGGGCCTTCGGCTGACGCGTGGCGGACGGGCTGTGTTTGCGCCTCTACCGCGCGTGCGACGACAGGCGCGCCAGCGGCGTGGCCGCCCGCACACCCAGGGCACGGTCGGCGGGCGCCGCCTCCAACGCCTTGATGCGCGAGACGAGTTCGTCCTCGCTGCCTTGCCCACGCCGCAGGGCCACGCCCACGGCCAGGATGTCGACGAACAGCAGCATGAGGATGCGGCTGATCATGGGCACGTGCGTTTCCAGGTCTTCGCTGTGGTCGGCCAACAGCGCCACGTCGGCCCGGCGGGCCAGGGGCGACTGACCCACGGTGACCGCAATCACCGGCGCGCCGCGCGCTTGTGCGGCGTCCACCACCTCCAGCAGTTCGGCCGTGCGACCACTGCTGCTGATGACCAGGACCACGTCTTGCTGCTGCAGAACGCCGGTGGCCAATTGGTGCAGACGCGGGTCGGTGTAGGCGTTGCAGGACAGGCCCAGGCGCAGGAACTTGAACTGCGCGTCCTGCGCCACCACGCCCATGTAGCCGCTGGCATGCACCGACAGGCGCTGGGCGCTGTTGATGAGGTCGATGGCGCGGTCGATGCTGTCGCGGTTGAGGTGGTTGCGCACCTGCAGGATGGCCGCGGCCGTGTTGCCCATGACCTTCCCACCGAGTTCCACCATGGAGTCTTCGGCCGTGACCTGCGTGTGCGTGACGGGCACCGTGCCGGTGAGGCTGCTGGCCAGGCGCAACTTGAAGTCCGACAGACCTTCGCAGCCCAGCGAACGGCAGAAACGGATCACAGTGGGCTGGCTCACGTCGGCCGCGCGGGCGATGTCGGCGATGGGGTCGTTGAGAATCTGCCTCGGGTGCGCCAGCACATGCTCGGCCACCTTGCGTTCGGCGCGGCTCAGGCCTTCCAGGCCGCGGCGGATTTGCGACAGCACAGACTGGGCACTTTCGCCGCCCAAGGCCTGCTGCAGATGGGTATCCAGGATGGCCGAGGCGCCCAGGAAGGTGGCTTCGGGCGATTGAATGACGTAGGTGGGGATCTGGCGCACGTAGTCGCTCATCCGCCCCTTGTCCTCAAAGCGCTGACGGAACGGCGAGCGTTCGAAGTAGTTGCCCAGGCGCGGCACGATGCCGCCACCGATGTAGATGCCGCCGCGCGCGCCCAAGGTCAGCGCCAGGTTGGCCGCTGCGGTCCCCAATATGGCGCAGAAAGCGTCAACCGCCTGCTCACATACCGGGTCCGTGCGGGCCAGGGCGCGTTGTGTGATTTCGGGCGCACGCATGCCGGACCCGCCAGCGTGCGGCTTCTGCCCGGCCTGCTCCGCAAGGGCCGTGTAGATGAGTTCCAGTCCTTGACCCGACAACAGTCGCTCGGTCGACACATGCCGGTACTGCTTCCACGCATGTCGCAGGATCGCAAGCTCACGTTCGTCTCGAGGCCCGAAATTCGCGTGACCGCCTTCGGTGCCCAGCGCCACCCAGCCGCCCTGGGCCGGAATCAATCCTGAAACGCCCAGTCCGGTACCCGCGCCGATGACGCCCACCACACTGCGCTCGGTGGGGTGCCCGCCACCGATGGCCACGCGCTCGTGGGGCTGCAGTCGCGGCACCGCCAAGGCCAATGCCGTGAAGTCGTTGACCACCAGCAGCGTTTCCAGCGACAGCCGCTGGCGCTCCTCTTCGATGGAGAACTGCCAGTGGTAGTTGGTCATCCGCACCCAGTCCCCTTCGACCGGGTAGGCGATGGCGACAGCGGCATGCTCGATGTTGTCGGCCGGCACGGTGGCCAGATAGGCGCGGACGGTGTGGTGGAAGTCGGGGTGTTCGTCGCAGCGCAGGCGATGCACGTGCTCCAGCACCCCAGGCGCGGTTTCCAGCGCGAAGCGGGCATAGGTGCCGCCGATGTCGGCCAGCAGGCGAGGGCTTGGATGCGGTGGGGGCATGGAGGCGGCTGTCCTGTAATGAAACTACAAATGTGATCGATTTTCCTCGGGATTTCTCTGTACGCGCTCTCTCGCCAAGGGGGAGAAAATGCAATGTAGTTTTGCTACTGTTGGAGTGAAACTACAGATTTTCAACGTTCTGATGCCCGCAACGCCCACTGCCCATGCCATGACGCCCGCTGAGATCGGGCCCTTGGTCGTGGCCGACATTGGGGGCACCAATGCACGGTTCGGCTGGGTGGAGCGTGCCGGACAGGTGCCGGTGGAGGTGCAGACCTTGCCGGCTGCCGCATTCGAGGGGCCGGGCGAGGCCATGCGGCACTACCTGGCGGCTTTGCCGCCAGGCCTGCGCGCACAGGCACAAGGGCGTGGCCTTCATGCGGGTTGGGCACTGGCCACCGCCGTGAGTGGCGACGAAGTGGTGATGACGAACAACCACTGGCGTTTCTCGCGCCGCGAGGAAGCGCAGCGCCTGGCCCTGGAGAACCTTCGGGTATTCAATGACTTCGAGGCCTTGGCCAGTTCGCTGCCGCACTTGACCCCACACCAGTTGCGCTCATGGGATGGGCGCATGCCCAGCCTGCAGGGGCCGCTGGCGGTGATCGGCCCGGGCACGGGGCTTGGCGTGGCGGGCATGGTGCCCACGCGCGCGGGCTGGCAGCCCCTGGCTGGCGAGGGTGGGCACATGACGCTGACCGCGCACGACGCCTTCGAGGACGAAGTGCTGCGCCATGCCCGCACGGTCTGGCCGCATGTGTCGGCCGAGCGCTTGCTGTCGGGCATCGGCCTGCCGCTGTTGCACGAGGCGGTATGCCGTGTTCACGGCGAGCCGGTGCAGCCCACCAAGACCGAGGAGGTGGTGGCGCAGGGCCTGGCCGGGCACGTGGCGGCGCGGCGCACGCTGGAGGTGTTCTGCGCCATGCTCGGCGGCTTTGTAGGCAACGTGGCCCTTGCGCTGGGCGCGCGGGGTGGCGTGTTCATTGGTGGCGGCTTGGTGCCCCGCCTGGGCGAACTCTTTTTCGAGTCGGAATTTCGCCAGCGCTTTGAATCCAAGGGGCGCTTGTCGTCCTATGTGGCCGAGATGCCAACCGTGCTGATCACCGACACCCTGGCTGCGTTGCAGGGCGTTTCGTCGGCGATGGCTCAGGGGCTGGATTAGCCGTTTCAGGCCTGTGCAGGTCCCATGAGGCACGGCTTCAGGGCAGCACCAGAACTTCGGTCGCGTCCATCACCCGCGGCTGCCCGGGCTGGCCGCCGCCGAAGCCGTAGACCTGGGGCTGTTCACCCAAGGCGCGGTAGCGCGCGTCCCAGTCCCAGGTGTTGATCCACAGCCGAGCACCGGACAGGCTGTTGCGTCGGCCCAATGCGGAGGCGCTGAGCGTGAAGGTGACCGTGTTGTTCGCAGCATCCGCGCTGACCTTCACGCGACGCGTCAGCGGCGTGCCTTCGTGGTCGGGCGTGGCACCTGGCGCATCAAACAACGACAGGCTCCAGCCATGCGAGCGAAGGCGTCGATGCCAGCGCAGGTCGCCCGGCAATTCACCATCCTGCAGGGGCATCACGCGCGCGCCTTGGCTGGATTCACCGGGCAGTTCGATGAAGGTGGTGAAGGCCACGTGGTCAAAGCCGTTGCGGGGGCTCCACACCGTGCTCAGGCCTGCCATGGTGAGGGTGATGCGCAGGGCCTGCCCCTGGGCTTCGCTGCGGGTGGCCACCTGCACGCGGCGGATGTCGGCCGGGCGCAGCTGTGTGTAGATGGGGTCGGTGGGGTAGGTGTAGCGGCCTTCGGGCCCGCGGTCGTCGCCTGCAGGGTCCTGAACATCCAGCACCGTTTGCCAGGCCGCATCACCCACAAGAGCCTGTCGCAGTGGCTGCGGGGCTTCCTGCTGTGGTGTGCCTTCGCGTGTGCTGCCCTTGAGCTCTGCATCCGCCCAATGCCACACGCGCAGGTCGCGTGGGCCCAGCGGAAGGTCCACGCGACCTTGCGCATCGAGGCTGAGGGTGTCGAAGGCTGGCGTGGCCGGCGTGGAGGACTCATCCGGTTCCATGAGCTGCCACGCGGGTTGCAGCGCCGCCACGCGCCGCGAGCCGGTGTCCAAACCCCGCACGGTCACCGGCTCATCCGCGGTGTTCAAGGCCACCAGCACATGCTGCCCTTCATGGCTCATGCGCCACACCAGCGCCCCGGCGTCGTCGGTGGTCTCGGCCAGCACCGTGGGCCAGCCGCGGCGCAGCGGCGCGTGGGCCTTGCGCAGGTCGGCGAGCGACTTGATTTGCCGCGCCAGCGGGTGATGCAGGTTGAAGTGGTCACGCCCGCCCGATCCCCAGCCGGCGGCGAACATGGAGGCCCGCTGCTGCGTAAAGCCCTGTTCCGTGCCGTAGTAGACGACGGGGATGCCGGGCAGCGTGAACATCGCGCCCAGGGCCTGCACCAGAGCACGAGCGTCTGCCGACGTGAGGAAGCGGTCCACATCATGGTTGTCCAGGAAGGTGGGCATCCAGTGCAGCCGCGGGTGCAGCGCCACTTGGCTGCGCACACGCTGGCCCAGCACAGCCGTGGGGGCTCCGCGGCCGATCACATCGCCGATGGCGCCGTACAGCGGAAAGTTCAGCATGCCCTGCAGGCGGCGCTGTGATGGAGCGTCGCCCTGCATGTAGGACTGGATGCGACGGCCTTGGGTGTCCTGCCCGGGCGTGTCGATGCCGAAGCCTTCGCCGAAGAGGAAAAAGTCTTGCCGGCCGGTGCGACGGGCCACCTCCGCCAAGCCTGGTGTGCCTCCGGCGCGTGCCGGTCGCCAGATGAAGTCTTCGAAGAAGTCGGGTTCCACATAGAAGGCCGTGTCCACGCGAAACGCGTCCACGCCCACTTCACGGATCCAGTGCGCGTAGCTGCGCCGCAGGGCCTCGCGTACCTGGGGGTTGGAGGTATTGAGGTCATCCAGCCCCGCCATCTGCCAGCGAAGTTCCTGTTCCCGGTTGGTGTAGTCGCGGATATCGGGCGTCCAGTGGTAGATGCCGGCGCGGCGGTCTTTTGCCCGGGTGGGGTTGTTCAGGTTGAAGGGGCGCTGCGTGGGCGCGGACACCGGGCGGCTGCCCTGGTTGGCTTGCCACCCGCGCTGGGGATCCATGTAGAAGAAGTCGCCCACATGGTTGACCACGATGTCCTGCACCAGGTACATGCCGCGGCGGTGCAGCGCGTCTGACAACAGCTGGTAGTCCCGCAAGGTGCCCAAATGCCGATCCACCTTCATGAAGTGCTCGGTCCAATAGCCGTGGTAACCGCTGTAGGCGCCGTGCGCGTTCAGCCACTGGTTGGCCACTGGCGGCGTGATCCACAGCGCGGTAGCGCCCAGTCCCTGGATGTAGTGGAGTTGCTGGCGCAGCCCCTGAAGGTCGCCGCCACTGAAGCGGCTGGGGTTGCGCGGATCGAATTCACCCGCTCCCTGGTCGTTGTTGCGCGGGTTGCCATCGGCAAAGCGGTCGGTCACCGCGAAGTAGATGACCTGGTCTCGCCAGTCGGGCGAGGGGACATGCAGTTGGAGCCCGGGCGCGGCGGCAGCGGTCGCGACACCGAGTGCCAGCTCGAGCAGCGCGGAAAGGGCCAGCGCGTGGAATGGACGGCGATTCATGGCGGAAAGGCTCAAGAGGTGCCGCCGAAATGTACCTAAGTTACAAAACTCGTCCTGTCTGACTTCGATGGGAAGGGGCCTTGACCATGATCGTGGCCCCTCGCTACACCGCAGAGGCGGTGTGTTTGACGGCTCCTGGCGGTGGGGTTTGCGAGTTGTCCAAGCGGACTTCTTCGGGCTTCCCCTAGGCTTTCGGTCATGTAGTTTTAGTACAGAATCCTCGGGCGAACAGGGGGCATCCCGTGTTTTCGTCCGTCCCATCCACAACAAGCGAATGCAGCACGCAGGAGAACATCGCATGAAAGAAGCAACCGTCCGGGCACGCCGCAGTACCCGTGTGCGCACGGCCTTGACCCCGGCCGCCGCTGCCGTGGCCGCCGTGGCGGCGTTGTCGGCCGTGCAGGCCCAGGCGCAGCAGGCCCAGCAGGTGACCGTGACCGGTATCCGCAGCGCCATCGAAAGCGCCATCAGCGCCAAGAAGAACGCCGAGGGCGTTGTGGAGACACTCAATGCCGAAGACATCGGCAAGCTGCCCGACACCACCATCGCCGAGTCGCTGGCGCGCCTACCGGGCGTGACCACGCAGCGTACGCGTCAAGGAGAGGCCTCCACCATTTCGATTCGCGGCCTGGGCCCGGATTTCGCGGGCTACCTCGTCAACGGACGCGAGCAGGCCGGCATCGGTAACAGCCGGGCCTTGGACCTCAGTGTGTACCCGGCCGAACTCATCGGTGGTGCCACGGTCTACAAGACGGCCGATGCGGCACTCATCGGTGGTGGGCTGGCCGGCACGATCGACAACAAGCTCATCGACCCGACCCTCTATCGCAACCGCGTCATCGCGGCCAGCCGCGCCAAGATTCGCACCGGTGTGGGCGGTGACAAGGACAAGGAGGGTAATGGCACCCGCACGAGCCTGACCTACATCGACAACTTCGCCGACCGCAAGTTGGGTGTGGCCCTGGGCTTCGTTCGCGTCGACGGCACGAGCAGCCAATTTGAGTGCTGTGGATGGGGTGATGGCAACGTGACCGCCACCACCACCACCGGCCAAACGATCAACAACGTGAAGATTCCCGGTGGCTTCGGCTCAGGTCTGGGCCTGGGCACGCGGCGCTTCTCGGATGACCGGACCGGAATGGCGGCCATCGTGACCTTCAAGCCCAGTTCGAATTGGACCAGTCAGCTCGATTACTTCAAGACGACGTCCAACTCCTTCGAGAAGCTCACGAAGCTCGAGGGCGGATTGCCCGGCACGATCACCAACGCGACGGTCGCCAACGGCGTGGCCAGCAAAGGTACGTTCGCCCTGAGTGCCGGTGGCGGCATCATCCAGAAGACCGAGGGCATCGGGCGCGATGACACCGTTTCGTCGCTGGGTTGGAAGAATTCGATCAAGCTGGATGGGGGATGGCAGGCTGTGTTCGACCTGAACCGCGCCACGGCGCAGCGGATCGAGCGCGACGTGGAGGCCTATGCGGGCATCACCGGGGCCGATACGCTGACCTTTGAAACCACGGGCGGACCTCCGAAGCTGACCGTGGGCAGCCCCCTGAGCTACACCGATCCGAAGCTGATCCAGGTCCGTGACCAGACAGGATGGTCTGGCATCGATGGAGTGCCGCAGGCAGGCTACTCCAAGGGCCCCACGATCAAGGATTCGGTGGACGGTTTCCGGGTGGACTTGAAGAAGGACCTGGCCAACACGACCTTCCCTGAAATCCAGTTCGGCGCGAACCACACCAACCGCAAGAAGGACCGCATCACGGATGAGGGCCTGGTCGTGTCGACGACGGGAGGCGGCAAGGACCGGATCTCCATGCCTTCGGACGCCTATGTGGAGACCAACATTGGCGGCACGGGTCTGAACATGCTGACCTTCGATCCGAAGTTTGGCCTGTGGCCCGGCGCGACCATCCTGCGCAAGTACAACGACGACATCCTCTCCAAGACCTGGGGCGTTCAAGAAAAGGTGAATACCGCCTACGCCAAGCTGGCCGTCGACACCAAGATGGCCGGCGTACCCGTGCGCGGCAACGTGGGTGCCCAAGTCGTCAACACCGACCAGACGTCTTCGGGCTACTTGGCCGGCGTTGGCTCCAGCGTGGTGCTGATCAACCCCGCCAAGGGCCTGACCACCGCCGGCACCAGCTACACCGACGTGCTCCCCTCGGTGAACCTGACCGGTGACCTGGGCAACGGCAACCTGTTGCGTTTCGGTCTGGGCAAGCAGCTGGCTCGTGCCGACCTCACAGACCAGCGCAATTCGTTCGCGGCCTCGGTGGACACCAACCCGCAGAACAGAGCGACCTTTGGCCGCTTCGTGGGTTCGGGCGGCAACCCCTTCCTCAAGCCCTACCGCGCCACGGCACTGGATCTTTCACTGGAGAAGTACCTGGGCACGAAGGCCTACTTCGCGGCGGCGGTGTTCTACAAGGACCTGGACACCTACATCACGAAGTTCACCGACGTCAACTACAACTTCTCGTCCTACGCCAACCAAATCGGCCTGAGCATTCCGGCCGCAGGCCCGATCGGGACCTTCACGCAAGCGGTTAACGGCACCGGTGGCACCTTGCGCGGCTTTGAGTTGTCCGCTTCGATGCCGCTGAGCGTGCTGGCTGATCCCTTGCGGGCCTTTGGTGTGACGGCAAGCCACTCCAACACGAGCAGTTCGGTGAACCTGCCGGTGGGTCTGTTGGGCGCCAACCCGAATCAGCCCGTGGACTCCACCAGTCAGCGCATCCCGTTGCCGGGCCTGTCCAAGGGCAACACGAAGTTCATGCTGTACTTTGATCAGGCTGGCCTGCAGGCCTCGGTGGCGCTCAACCGCCGCACGACCTATGTGGGCAGCGTGGCCAACGACGCCGTGGGCGGCTACCCGACGCTGCGCTACATCGAGGGCTCGTCGTGGGTGTCGGCGCAGATCGGCTATGAGCTGCAGTCGGGCTACCTCAAAGGCCTGAGCGTGCGGTTCGAGGGTAACAACCTCAACAAGCCCATCTATCGCCAGCTCAAGAGCGACGGGGTGACGGAAGACTTCAAGATTCCCACCTACGCCAGCTACGCGCTGCGCTTGGGCTACAAGTTCTAAGTCGACGCTGCTCCTGAATGCCCCGTGTCCGGTTGATCGCCGGACCGGGGCTTTTTGTTGACGTGCACAATCCTGAGCGGGTTGATTTCCTCTCCCACTTCATCTCTGGTTCGGCAGTAAGGACATGACGCAAGCGCTCAAAAAAATCGTGGTGCTCGGTGGCGGCACGTCGGGTTGGATGACGGCTTCGGCGCTGGCCAAGGTGCTGCGCGGCTGTTACGACATCACGCTCGTGGAGTCCGACGACATCGGCACCATCGGGGTCGGCGAGGCCACGATTCCCATGATCTCGCTGTTCAACCGCATGCTGGAGATCGACGAAGACGAGTTCATGCGGCAGACCAAGGCCTCATTCAAGCTGGGCATCGAATTCGTGAACTGGGGCCGCCTGGGTGATCGCTACATCCATGGCTTTGGCGTCATCGGGCAAGACAACTGGACGGTGGACTTCCACCAGTACTGGCTCAGGCAGCATCTGGCGGGCAAGGCCAAGCCGCTGGAGGCCTACTCCATCAATACCGCGGCCTGCCTGAAGAACAAGTTCATGCGCGCGCGGTCGGACCTGCCAAACTCGCCGCTGTCGCAGATTGCGTACGCCTTCCACTTCGACGCGGGCCTGTATGCACGCTACCTGCGCGCCTACAGCGAGCGCCTGGGCGTGGTGCGGGTGGAGGGTATCGTGCAAGAGGTGCACACCCGTCCCGAGGACGGCCATGTGCATTCGCTGCGTTTGAAGTCGGGCGCGGTGGTGGAGGGCGATCTCTTCATCGATTGCTCAGGCTTCCGTGGCATCCTGATTGAAGAAACGCTGAAGACCGGTTGGGAAGACTGGTCGCACTGGCTGCCATGCGACCGCGCCGTGGCCGTGCCCTGCGAGAACGCTCGGGAGCTCACCCCCTACACGCGGTCGACTGCGCGAAGCGCCGGCTGGCAGTGGCGCATTCCGCTGCAGCATCGCATCGGTAACGGTCATGTGCACTCCTCGCGCTTCATCAGCGAAGACGAGGCCACGGCCATGCTGATGAGCAACCTGGATGGTGCACCCTTGGCCGAGCCGCGCACCATCCGCTTCAAGACCGGTAAGCGCAACAAGGCCTGGGCCGCCAATGTGGTGTCCATCGGCCTGGCCAGCGGATTCGTAGAGCCCTTGGAGTCCACCTCCATCCACCTGGTCCAGATGGGCATTGCCCACTTGCTGACCTACTTCCCCGCGGCGGGTTTCTCGGATGTGGACCGCAGCGAGTACAACCGGCTGATGAGCCTGGAGTACGAGTGGGTGCGCGACTTCATCATCCTGCACTACAAGGCCACCGAGCGCACCGACACGCCGTTTTGGAACCATGTGCGCACCAGCATCGACCTCTTCCGCACGCATGGGCGCGTGTTCCGTGAAGGCAACGAGCTGTTCATGAAGCCCAGTTGGTTGCAGGTGATGCACGGCCAGCGTGTGAAGCCTCAGGGCTACCACCCGCTCACCGACCTGATTCCCGAAGAGGAGATCCAGCAGTACCTGGAGGGCATCGAAAAGGTGATTGAGGCCTGCGTGGAGGTGATGCCCGACCACGCGTCTTTCATCCAGGAGAACTGCCGCGCAGCCTGAGCCCTTGAATGGGGTTCGGTGTGCGCGGTGGGGGCGCCGCGTGGCGCTGCGGGGCCGGGCCGGGACCCCTCAGCGGGCGAGGCGGCGGCAGGTGTAGAAACCGTTGATCGACAAGCGGCCGTCCAGCGGTCGCGTGCTCAGCCGCGTGGGTTCGTGCACGTCGGCCGAGTGGAAGATGCCGCCGTCGTAATAGATGGCGCGGTTGAAGGCGGCCTGCACTTGCGCGGTCCGCTCGAACCAGTCATTGCTCTGGGTCATGTAGCCGGGCTGCAGGCCATAGCGTGCGCTGAAGGCTTGCGCTGACAGGCTCTGACTGTCGGCCAGCAGCCGGTCGGTCTCCAGGGCACTGCGGCGCGGCCGGTACAGGCTTGTGCCGCCCAGGCGCGGGTCCTCGAAGAGATAGAGCACCGAGGCCGCGAACAGCACTTCACGCGGGTTGGCCGCAATGCGGTCGCGGTGGCACAACCACTGCACCGGGCTCAGTTGGTCCGGCGGCGTGGTGACCAGGCTGACCCGCGCGGTGAGCTCCAAGGTGCGCCGGGCATCCAGCTGGCCGCGCACGTGGCGGTTGAAGTTTTCCTCCAAAAGGCGGCTGAAGGGCGCGGGAACGGAGGCCACCAAACCCGGGTAGGGATAGCCTTGTGGCGGCGCCAGGCGTTGCTCGCAGGCCCATTGGCGGATCTCCTGCGGGTTGAGCAGCAC
>RFTU01000028.1 GCA_009923315.1 Betaproteobacteria bacterium | reverse complement strand
ATATCCAGTTCATGGTGTGCCCCCCCAACCCTTGCCCCGGCGGCCTGAAGTCGCCACCCACTGCCGTCTTGAAGTCCCTCAACTGGCTCACGCCATGAGCCTCTGATGCCCCAGACTCCACACCATCACCCAGTCCCAGGCCCTGTCCGCCACCCCTCAATCGAACCGGAGAATTTCCATGGATGCACCCGTCAAAGCCCTGAACACCGAGAAAGCCAAAGCCCTGGCCGCCGCCCTGGCCCAGATTGAAAAGCAGTTTGGCAAAGGCTCCATCATGCGGCTGGGCGAAGGCGAAGCCGTTGAAGACATTCAGGTGGTCTCCACCGGCTCACTGGGGCTGGACATCGCCCTGGGCGTCGGCGGTCTGCCACGCGGTCGGGTCATCGAGATCTACGGCCCCGAATCCTCGGGCAAAACCACCCTCACCCTGCAAGTGGTCGCTCAAATGCAGAAGCTCGGCGGCACCTGTGCCTTCATCGATGCCGAACACGCGCTGGATGTGCAGTACGCCCAAAAACTGGGCGTGAACCTGCAAGACCTGCTCATCAGCCAACCCGACACCGGCGAACAAGCCCTTGAAATCGTCGATTCCCTGGTGCGCTCCAGCGCCGTTGACCTGGTCATCATCGACTCGGTGGCCGCGCTCACGCCCAAGGCTGAACTCGAAGGCGAAATGGGCGACTCCCTGCCTGGCCTGCAGGCGCGCCTGATGAGCCAGGCCCTGCGCAAGCTGACCGCCACCATCAAGAAGACCAACTGCACCGTCATCTTCATCAACCAGATCCGCATGAAGATTGGCGTGATGTTCGGCAGCCCTGAAACCACCACCGGCGGCAACGCGCTGAAGTTCTACGCCTCGGTGCGGCTCGACATTCGCCGCACGGGCAGCATCAAGAAGGGCGAGGAAGTCATCGGCTCGGAAACCAGGGTCAAGGTTGTCAAGAACAAGGTCAGCCCCCCGTTCAAGACCGCCGAGTTCGACATCCTGTACGGCGAAGGCATCAGCCGAGAGGGCGAAATCATCGACATGGGCGTGCAGGCCCAGGTGGTCGACAAGTCCGGCGCCTGGTATGCCTACAAGGGCGAAAAGATCGGCCAGGGCAAGGACAACGCCCGCGAATTCCTGCGCGAGAACCCTGATGTGGCCGTGGAAATCGAGAACCGTATCCGCGAGTTCATGGGCATTCCGCTGCTGGAAGGTGCCGGCGAAGACGCCGCCTAAGCGAATCGGCGCGCGCCGCCAACATGCCCTTCGCGCCCAAGCCCCCGTCCCTCAGGGCCCGGGCCCTTCAGGCCCTGTCCCTTAGGGAACACAGCCGCAGCGAATTGCGGCAAAAGCTCTTGCGCCGGTCCAGAAAGGCCGATGCGGCCGTGCAAGACGATGCATGCAGCCGAGAAGCCCGAGCGGCCGAGGCTGACCGGCTGTTGGACGAACTCCAAGCCCAGGGCCTGCTGAGCACCGAGCGCTTCATAGAGTCTCGCGTGCATGCCCGCTCGGCACGGTTTGGCAACCGTCGCATTCAAGCCGAGCTGGCTCGACATGGCTTGCAAGTTGACCCTGAAACGGCCGAAAGCCTGCGCCGAACCGAATTGGAGCGCGCGCGGGCCGTCTGGGCGCGGCGGTATGGGCTCGCGTCCCCCGACACTGCGCCAACGCCTGCCGAGATCGCACGCCAAGTGCGCTTCTTGGCCGCACGCGGCTTCAGTCCAGACATCATCCGCCGCGTCGTCAAGGGCGGCTCCAGCGACGAGTAGCCCGGGCCGCGGCCTGGGTCCGCGTGGTACATTGAGGAATTGACTGACCGATCGGTCGGACAATTGCGCAGTCTCTGCGTGGTTCTGCAGTGGCGGTCTAGACCCTATCCGGCCACTGCCCGGTCGGTGTCAGGTCAGAGCCAAGTTCCGGGCACACAATCCGGGCCGTTTCAGGCCCGCACGGGGTCGACGCTTGACCTCCGTGAGCGCCCGCAGATGGGCCGGCATATCCGCTACCAAGAGGGAACCATGAAGATCCACGAGTACCAAGGCAAGGAAATCCTGCGCCAGTTCGGCGTCCCAGTGCCGCGCGGCTACCCCGCCTTCACTGTCCAAGAAGCCGTGGAAGCGGCACAGAAGCTGGGCACGCCCGTGTGCGTGGTCAAAGCGCAGATCCATGCCGGCGGTCGTGGCAAGGGCGGCGGCGTCAAGCTGGCCCGCTCCGTGGACGATGTGAAGAACCTGGCAAGCCAGATCCTGGGCATGCAGCTCAAGACGCACCAGACCGGCCCGGAAGGTCAAAAGGTGCGCCGTCTGTACATTGAGGAAGGCGCCGACATCGGCAAGGAATACTACGTGTCCGTGGTCACCGACCGCGCCACGCAGAAGGTGGCCTTTATCGCTTCCAGCGAAGGCGGCATGGACATTGAGGAAGTCGCCCACAGCCATCCCGAGAAGATCTGCAAGGTCTTCGTCGACCCGCTCACCGGCCTGACCGATGCGCAAGCCGGCGAGATCGCCAAGGGCATCCAAATGCCCGAGGGTTCGGTCGCCCAGGCCAAGGATGTATTCCAGAAGCTCTACCAGTGCTACATGGAAACCGACGCCTCGCTCGTGGAAATCAACCCCCTCAACCGCGACAGCAAGGGCCACATCATCGCCCTGGATGCCAAGTTCAATTTCGACTCCAACGCGCTGTTCCGTCATCCTGAAATCGTGGCCTACCGCGACCTGGATGAGGAAGACGCCGCGGAGATTGAGGCCAGCAAGTTCGACCTGGCCTACATCAGCCTGGACGGCAACATTGGTTGCCTGGTCAATGGCGCCGGTCTGGCCATGGCCACCATGGACACCATCAAGCTCTTCGGCGGCGAGCCCGCCAACTTCCTGGACGTGGGCGGTGGCGCCACCGCCGAGAAGGTCACCGAGGCCTTCAAGATCATGCTGAAGAACCCGGCCGTCAAGGGCATCCTGGTCAACATCTTTGGCGGCATCATGCGTTGCGACACCATTGCCGAAGGCGTGATCGCCGCGTGCAAGGCGGTGAACCTGAAGGTGCCGTTGGTGGTCCGCATGAAAGGCACGAACGAGGACATCGGCAAGAAGATGCTGGCCGAATCGGGCCTGCCCATCATCGCCGCCGACACCATGGCCGAGGCCGCCACCAAGATCGTGGCGGCCGTCCAATAACGTCAACGAAGCGGAGCACGCCCAGCGCCGGGCACGCCCCAAGGCGGGCGTGCCGTCCCCTCGGGGGACCGGGCGCGGTACCCGCCAGCCAAGGAAATTGGGGACAGGCTCAGGCGTACACGCCAAGCTCTGTCCCCAACCGACTAGGAGTCAACATGAGCATTCTCATCAACCAAAACACCAAGGTCATCACCCAGGGCATCACCGGCAAGACCGGTCAGTTCCACACCCTGGGCTGCCAGGCCTATGCCAACGGAAAGAACTGTTTCGTCGCGGGCGTGAACCCCAAGAAGGCAGGCGAGAAGTTCTCTGAGATTCCCATCTACGCCAGCGTCAAAGAGGCCGCCGGCCAGACCGGTGCCACGGTCAGCGTCATCTACGTTCCTCCTGCCGGTGCGGCCGATGCCATCTGGGAAGCCGTGGAGGCCGACCTGGACCTGGTGGTGTGCATCACCGAGGGCATCCCCGTGCGCGACATGCTCATGGTGCGCAACAAGATGAAGGCCAAGGAAGCCGCCGGCGGCAAGAAGACCCTGCTGCTGGGCCCCAACTGCCCAGGCCTGATCACGCCCGAGGAAATCAAGATCGGCATCATGCCGGGCCACATCCACCGCAAAGGCCGCATCGGCGTGGTCAGTCGCTCGGGCACGCTCACCTATGAAGCCGTGGCGCAACTCACCGAAATTGGTCTGGGCCAGTCCAGTGCCGTGGGCATCGGCGGCGACCCCATCAACGGCCTCAAGCACATCGATGTGATGAAGGCCTTCAACGACGATCCGGATACGGACGCCGTGATCATGATCGGCGAGATCGGAGGCCCCGA
This sequence comes from Betaproteobacteria bacterium, assembly GCA_009923315.1. Lineage (GTDB taxonomy): Bacteria > Pseudomonadota > Gammaproteobacteria > Burkholderiales > Burkholderiaceae_C > RFTU01. Next base: position 22,223 of record RFTU01000028.1, on the reverse strand, counting down.
TGAGGCCGAGGCCGCCCAGTGGTGCAAGGCCAACATGAAGAAGCCGATTGTGGGCTTCATCGCCGGCGTCACTGCACCGCCGGGCAAGCGCATGGGCCATGCCGGTGCGCTCATCAGCGGCGGCGCCGATACCGCCGACGCCAAGTTGGCCATCATGGAGGCTTGCGGCTTCACGGTCACCCGCAATCCCTCGGAAATGGCCAAGCTGCTCAAAGCCATGCTCTGAGCGTCCACCGCTGGCGGTGGTTTGAACGCCTCTGTTCAGCGGCGAGATCAGGGTCTACACTGATGGGGTTGTCGCGGGTGTGGCGCCCTTGCTCCACCCGCCCCAGCGCACTAAGGGCTTGACTATGGATCTCTCCTCTACCGCCTTCTGGGCGGGGCTTGGCTCGATCATCATCGCCAACATCCTGCTGTCGGGCGACAACGCGGTCGTCATCGCTTTGGCCGCGCGCTCGCTGCCGGCCCATCAGCAGAAGAAGGCCATCCTGTTTGGCAGCGGTGCAGCCATCGTGCTGCGCATCGTGCTCACCCTGGTGGCAGCGGCCATGCTGCGGCTGCCCTTCCTGAAGATCATCGGTGGCCTGCTGCTGCTGTACATCGGCGTGGACTTGCTGGGTGGTGACGATGAGGGTGAAGGCGAGCTCGGCAAGGAAAACGGCAACTTGGGCAGCGCCGTGCGCACCATCCTGGTGGCCGATCTGGTGATGAGCCTGGACAACGTGCTGGCGGTGGCTGCCGCTGCCAAGGGCGACACCACGCTGCTGGTGTTGGGCTTGGCCATCAGCATCCCGCTCATCGTTTTCGGCAGTACCTTGCTGCTGGGGATCATGCAGCGTTTTCCCATCATCATCACCTTGGGCGCTGCACTGTTGGGCTTTCTGGCCGGTGAAATGGTCATGACGGACCCGGCCGTGACGGAGCGTTGGGCCGATCTGCCCCACATCTGGGCCAACCTCGCCGGTGTGGCAGGCGCGCTGCTGGTGGTGGCCCTCGGTCGATGGCGCCATTCGCGCCAAGCGCCAGTCGCCACAGACACCTGAGCGTGGGCACAGCCTGCGTCCGGTTTCCGCTTGGCCCCATCGGCGGCCGCTCCGGTGCGAGCATCCCCGATGTCGTCAGGGACATCGTTCGGCGACAAAATCCCGGTGATTGAAGGGGAGTAGCTCCCATCCGCGGTCGTGCCCTGGGCAGATCGCGGTTTGATGCATCGTCACCACGACAGTCGGCACCTTGCGGCTTCCGGTGCATCAGGCGTGCCCACGGCGCGCCGAGCAAGACCTTCGACAGCGCCGTGGGCAAGGCGCCGCTCGAAGGCATGGTTGTCATGCAGGGTTCGCGCGGCCTGATGTCGGCGGCAAAGCGCAACCCTCACCCCCTGCAGGCATGGACTTCCTCACCGCCGACTTCCTTTCCGCCGTTCTGGCGATCATCCTCATCGACATCGTCCTGGGCGGTGACAACGCGGTGGTCATCGCACTGGCCTGCCGCAAGCTGCCGGACGCACAGCGCCGCATGGGCATCATCTACGGCACCGCCGGCGCCGTCGGCCTACGCGTGGTGTTGGTGTTCTTTGCCCTCACCCTTCTGGCCATCCCCTTCCTCAAGATCGTGGGCGCCTTGCTGTTGGTGTGGATCGGCGTGAAGCTGCTGGCCCCCGGCGATGACGATGCCCATGGCAACATCGAAGGGTCTGACCGCCTGTGGGCCGCTGTCAAGACGGTGATCGTGGCCGACCTGGTGATGAGTATCGACAACGTGATCGCCATCGCGGGCGCCGCCGAAGGTGCCGGTGGCGAGCACAAGATGTCGCTGGTCATCTTCGGCTTGCTGGTCAGCATCCCGATCATCGTGTGGGGCAGCCAGTTCGTGATGAAGCTGATGGACCGCTTCCCGATCATCATCACGGCCGGCGGGATGTTGCTGGGCTGGATTGCGGGCACGATGCTGGTGACGGATCCGGCAGTGGCCGACACCCAAGCCTGGACCTGGTTCCCCAAGATTCCGCAAACCGACCTGGTGCGCTACGGTGCGGGCGTGGCAGGCGCGCTGTTGGTGCTGTGGATCGGGCGTCGCCTGTCGTCCCGTGGCCCCATCAAGGGGGAGGCCGAGGCCGCCTGAACGGCAGGTCTTCCCCCCAAACATCCCCTTAAGGGCCACGCCCCTGGCAACGGTCAGGGGCTATAGTTCTTCGCCTTGAACACCCAGCGTGCAGCAGGGAGGAGCTTTCAGATGTGCCCACCAACCCATCGCACCCGCTTGCATCGGTCGTCCGCGCCGGCCGGCTTCACGCTCATCGAGCTCATGATCGTGGTGGCCATCGTGGCGGTTTTGGCCTCCATCGCACTCCCACAGTACCGAAACTATGTGGCCAAGGCCGAAGTGGGCACGGCCGTGTCGAATGTGGCCGGCGAAAAGGTCAAGGTCGCCGAAGCAGCCCTTGCGAACTCGGCCGATGCGTGTGCGGGTCTGCCCAGCACGACCTGCGCGGCCTCAGGCCACACCATCACGCTCACCGGGCGCTTTCCGGCCACCGCCTCCACCGACTCGGCCGCCAGTACCGTGGTCACCATCAAGGTGCTTGACATCACCGTGTCGCCCATCACTTGGGAGTGCAAGGTGACGAAGTCGGCCGTCGCCGGCTACCAGTCCGACGACTGCGACAAGCTCTCCCCCTGAATGTCCAGCGCGCAGCGGGCCACCCTGCCGGTGTTGGTGCTGCTGTCGGCCTCGCCGGCGCTGCTGCCCACGGGCTCGGCCCCGGTGGTCACGGCCAGGGCTGAGCTGTGGGCCGTTGCCGTCGCGGGTATCGTGGCACTCGTTCTGGGTGCGCGCAGCTGGCAGCAGGCGCCTCTCCAGGTGGCGGCTTTCGAATCACCCGATGCGCGGCAGTCACCATGGCCGCAGTTGCTGGTCGGCGCAGCCGCACTGGCCGGGGCGCTCAGTGCCCTCATCGGCGTGCTCGAGGTGCTGGCGCCCCAGGTGCTGGCGGGCGCGCTGGGGCATGGGGCTCAACTCAGCCCGGACAGCAGCCGCGCCGTGGGCCCCATGCGCCAGCCCAACCATTTGGCCACGGCCCTGCTCTGGGGTGCCGTGGCATGGGCCGTGCTGCACGCGCAGGCCCGTCTGCCCAAAGGCTGGGGCACGCTGGGCATGGCCGTCTTCATGCTGGCCGTGGTGCTGTCGGGCTCGCGTACCGGACTGCTGGGTGTGGCCATACTGCCCTTGTGGGGCTTGGTCGACCGCCGGTTACCTCGGGCCACCCGCATCCTGTTGGCAGTGGCCCCGCTGATGGCGGCGCTGTGCTGGTGGGCTCTGCATCGGTGGGCCACCCTGGGTGGCATGGAGCTGGGCGTGGTGACACGCTTCAACGGTGCCGATGGCGGCGAGTTATCCAGTGGGCGCCTGGCGATCTGGGCGAACAGCCTCGAACTGATCGCTCAACAACCCTGGACGGGTGTGGGTCTGGGTCACTTCAACATCGCCTGGACCCTCACGCCCCTGCCGGGTCGCCCAAGCGAAGCCTTCAGCCACGCCCACAACCTGCCCCTGCACCTCGTGACCGAACTGGGGCTCGTGCTGGGCCTGGCCGTCTGCGTATCCGGGTTGGCGATGTTGGGGCTGGCGGCCAAACACGCATGGGCCCATGAGGGCCCTACCCGGCAAGCCGTCTGCCGACGAGGCGCGTGGATCATGCTGCTCGTTGTCGGTTGGCACAGCCTGTTGGAGTACCCGCCGGCCGCCTTGGCCTTGGTGGTTTGCTTCGGGCTGGACCGCCCCTTCAAGCGCGCGGCGCGTTGGCAGGCTTTGATCTTGATGATGGGGGGCACGGTGATGCTGACCCTGGCCGCATGGGCCTACGCTGACTTTCGGTCCATCCGCAGCATCTACCAACCCGGGCGGGATGCCGGCCCGCTGTCGCAGCGCATCGCGCAGGGCCAACAGGCCACTTGGTTCAGCGACCACGCCCACTACGCGCGGGCCACCACGCTGAAGCCCGTGCCGGGCCAAGCGTGGGACGAGGCCACCGAGCACGCGTTTCACCGAGCCGCCCACGTGCTGCTGGACCCGCGACTGATGATGGCCTGGGCCGATGCGCTGGCCGCGCGCGATGCACCCAGTGACCGCGACCGGGCTCGCTATCTCGCCGCCCGGTTGCGCGAGTTCCATGCGCCGTCAGCCCAGGCCTGGCTGCAAGCATGTGACGATCCTCAAGCACCAACCTCGCGCCGGTTTGTCTGCGAAACGCCCGAAAAGGCCTGGACATGGCGGGATTTCGGATGGCCGTGATGGCCCCTTCGCGGCGCGGATTGATCAGCTCGCCCGCATCACGCGCGGTCGGCCGTCAAGCCGGCGGCGCGACCCAATGCCCGCTCTTGCCACCCTGCTTTTCCAGCAGGCGCACGCCGGTCATCTCCATGCCGCGGTCGGCGGCCTTGCACATGTCGTAGATGGTGAGCAGGCCCACCTGCACGGCGGTGAGGGCCTCCATTTCCACACCGGTGTTGCCCACGGTTTCGGCCGTCACCACACACCGTACCGCCGGCACGGACTCGACCCATTCGAAGTCCACCGCCACCCGCGTCAGCGGCAGCGGATGGCACAGGGGGATCAGTTCCGGCGTCTTCTTGGCCGCCATGATGGCCGCGACCCGGGCAATCCCGATCACATCGCCCTTGCGGGCCTGCCCCTGTCGGATGAGCTCGAACGTGCTGCGCTGCATGCGGATACTGCCTTCGGCCACCGCCACCCGATGGGTGCTCGCCTTGGCCCCCACATCCACCATATGGGCCTGGCCGTGGGCATCGAAGTGGGTCAACAAAGAAGCCGGCTTGGCATGGGAATCTGAAGACATGATGGGAACCCTGGCGCGACATGCACGAGCAACAAACCGGTGAGATGATAGGCGACATGCTTGAGCCCATTGGCTGCACCCGGTATCGCGCCGGCCCAACCGCGGCACCCCGCCGTCTGGCTCGTCTGAGCCTGGCGCTGGTGCTCGGCCTGGGCCTCCTGCATGCGCCCTTGGACTTGGGCGCCGCAGAAGCGACCGACGCCCAGCGCCTGCCCTCTCTGGGCGAGCCCGACTCGGGCGACATCACCGAAGGCGCCGAGCGGCGCATCGGTGAATATGTCATGCGCCAGATTCGCCGGGATCCGGCCTATCTGGACGATCCCTTGCTCTTGGCCTATGCGCAGGCGCTGTGGAATCCCCTGGTGCGTGTGGCCCGCGCGCGCGGCGAGATCGTTGCGGAGACCGATCAGGCCTTCGCCTGGGAAACCTTCCTCATTCGTGACAAATCCATCAACGCCTTCGCGTTGCCCGGCGGCTTCGTGGGCATCCACTTGGGTCTTATCGCGCAAGCGGCCACCACCGATGAGCTGGCCGCGGTGTTGGCCCATGAGCTCACCCACGTCACCCAACGACATATTGCCCGCTCCAACAGCAGCGCCCGGCGGCAGTCGGCTTTGGGCCTGGCCGGCATGCTGCTGGGCTTGTTGGCCGCTGCACGCAGCGGCAGCCCCGATCTGGCGCAGGCCACCATCATGGGTTCACAGGCTGCGATGGTGCAGGGGCAGTTGAATTTCTCGCGCGACATGGAACGCGAAGCCGACCGCATCGGCTTCACCATCATGACCGAGGCGGGCTACAACGGTGCCGGCGTGGCGGCTGTCTTCGAGCGGCTGCAGCGCGCCAACCGGCTCAACGACAGTGGCAACTTCCCCTATTTGCGCAGCCATCCCCTCACGGTGGAGCGCATCGGTGAAGCGCAATCGCGGGTGCAACAGGCCCAGGCCCAGGCCCAGGCGCAAGCGCAGTCAGCCGGCCTGGGCGCGGCCACGGGGCCGGTGGGACAAACCGTGCGGATCACCGAACAGCGCTGGACACCCGACCTGCCCACACAGGAGATGCACCAGCTGATGCGCGCCCGCGCAAGGGTGCTGATGGAAACCCACGTGCCGGCCCTTCGGCGTTGGCAGACCTTGGCCGCGCAGGACGGGGCAGCCGATGAGCGGCTGGCCACGCTGTACTCGGCCACGCTGGCCAGCGTGATGTTGGGCGAACCGCGCATCGCACAGCGGCATCTGCAGGAACTGATGGCTCGGCCGGTGCAGCCCTCATCGCGCCAAGTGCTGGAAGTGCTGTCGGCTGAAGTGGCGGTGGCCCAAGGGCAGGCGAATCGGGCCACGGCCCAATTGGAGTCCCTCAACGGCCGAGACCGTGCCGTGCGGCTGGCGCGCGCCGAAGCGGCGCTCAAATGGGTGCAGCAGGCCGGCGATCTGCGCGAGCGCGCCAAGGCGCGCCAGGCTCTGCAGCTGCACGCCGACGGCCTGGTGACTTGGGTGATCGATCAGAAGCGAGACGCACTGGCCTGGTCCATCCTGTCCATCTGCCAACAGGCGCTGGATCAACCGCTGCGGGCGTTGCGGGCTGACGCCGAGGCGCGCTGGGCCCTGGGCGATCTCAACGGTGCACTCGACCGCCTCAAGGCCGGGCAGCGACTCGTGCGCAGCAGCCGCTCGCCCGACCATGTCGAGGCCTCCGTGATCGACGCGCGGTTGCGCGATCTTGAGCGCGAACGGCGCCGCGCCTTCGCCGAAATTCGCGGGCTTCGCGAAGAAGATTTGCCCCCCGTGCTGCCGCCCAACGTGCCGATCTAGCGTGCACCGCCACGCCGACCGCACCGAAATTCGGCCGCTTCGGTTGTGACCACGCGACAAAAAGCGATCTACAGGCGCATCCGCGCTGGTTTTCAGAGGGAAATCCCCTTCTCTGCGAGGAGAACTCGCATTACCATTGCGGCCGCGGGGTGCCCGAGAACAATCGAGCCACTTTAGAGAACGCTCACCTCCACCCGGCACATCAACAACGACCTTGATGGAGAGATTGAACATGGCAACTGCGAAGAAGGCCGCTCCGGCCAAGAAGGCGGCACCGGCGAAGAAGGCCGCACCCGCGAAGAAGAAGGCCGCTCCGGCCAAGAAGGCGCCCGCCAAGAAGGCCGCTCCGGCCAAGAAGGCAGCCCCTGCCAAGAAGCGCACTCCCAATGCCGCCTTCATGAAGGCCATGGCGGTGAGCGACTCCTTGGCCGCGGTGATCGGCAAGGGTCCGTACCCCCGTACCGAAGTGACCAAGAAGGTGTGGGAGTACATCAAGAAGCACAAGCTTCAGGACGCCGTCAACAAGCGCATGATCAATGCGGACGACAAGCTCAAGGCCATCTTCAAGAAGGCTCAGGTTTCGATGTTCGAAATGACCAAGCTGATCAACGGTCATCTGAAGTGACCGCTTGGTGGGTCCGCTCCGCGGCGGACCTCCAAGCCAAAACCGGCCCTCGGGCCGGTTTTTCTTTGGGTACTCAGCGCGGAGTCCGAGCGCCGTCAGCCCAGTTGCTGCTTCAGGAAGGCCAGGCTGCGCTCGCGCGCCAATTGCGCAGCGGCCGCATCAAAGGAGCCACGCTGGTCACAGTTGAAGCCGTGATCGGCTGCGTAGACGTGCACGGTCACCTCCGGCCGTGCAGCCGCAAAGGCACTGACGCTGTCGCTGGGGATCCAGTGGTCACGCTCGCCAAAGTGGGCCAGGACGGGGCACCGGGGCACAAGGTGCGCGTGGCTTGGAATGCCGCCACCGTAGTAGGGCACCGCAGCCGAGAAGCCCGACAGCTTGCAGGCTGAGAGCCAGCTCAACAGCCCACCCCAGCAGAAGCCCAGGATGCCCACCTTGCCGGTGCCGACACGACGCTGCAACTCTGCGCGTGCGGCATCAATGTCCAACAGCGGTGCCTCCAGCCCTGCGGCTTGCATGAGGCCGAAGCCTCGCTGCATGTCGGCCTCGGTGTAGCCCAGCTCAACGCCCTTTTCCTGGCGGTCGAACAAGGCCGGAGCCAGGGCGATGTAGCCTTCGGCGGCCCATCGGTCGGCCACCGAGCGGATGTGCGAATTCACGCCAAATATCTCCTGTACCACCACCAGGGCGCCGCGCGCAGCACCGGCTGGCTGCGCCAGGTAGGCCGACAGCGAGCGGCCGTCCGTTGCGGTGAGTTCAAGCGTCTGGCCCATGAGATGTCCTTTCGAGGTGCGCACGGCCCGTTCGATGTCAAGCCGCTGATCAAGACGGAAGGATTGTCACGCCGCGCGCGCTGCCAGCGCTGGCAGCAGGGTCTTCAGAAACCGACCCGTATGGCTTTGCGAACAGGCAGCCACCTCTTCGGGCGTTCCGGCCACCAACAGCTGGCCGCCACCGCTACCCCCTTCGGGCCCTAGGTCGATCACCCAATCGGCTGTCTTGATGACATCCAGGTTGTGTTCGATGACCACGATGGTGTTGCCCGCATCACGCAACTGGGCCAGCACCTTGAGCAGCAGCTGGATGTCCTGGAAATGCAGGCCCGTGGTGGGCTCATCCAGAATGTAGAGCGTGCGCCCGGTGTCGCGTTTGGACAGTTCCAGCGCCAGCTTGACCCGCTGGGCCTCACCGCCCGAAAGCGTGGTGGCGCTCTGGCCGAGGGTGATGTAGCCCAGACCCACATCCAGCAGCGTCTGCAACTTGCGTGCGATGGTCGGCACGGCGCTGAAGAAGGCATGGGCGTCTTCAACCGTCATGCCCAGCACCTCGTGGATGTTGCGGCCCTTGTAGAGAATCTCCAACGTCTCGCGGTTGTAGCGCTTGCCGTGGCACACATCACAGGGCACATACACGTCGGGCAGGAAGTGCATTTCAACCTTGAGAACACCGTCGCCCTGACAGCTTTCGCAGCGGCCTCCGCCCTGAGCCGCGGACACATTGAAGGAAAAGCGCCCCGGACCATAGCCGCGCTCGCGCGCGGTGGGCACATCGGCGAAGAGCTCCCGGATGGGCGTGAACAGACCCGTATAGGTGGCGGGGTTGCTGCGCGGGGTGCGGCCGATCGGGCTTTGGTCGACGTTGATGACCTTGTCGAGCGCCTCTGCGCCTTCCAGCTCGTCGTGAGGGGCGGGCTCGGTGCCGGCGTGGTTCAGACGCTTGGCCATGGCCGCATAGAGGGTGTCGTTGATCAGGGTGCTCTTGCCCGAACCCGAAACCCCGGTCACGCAAGTCATCACACCCAGGGGAATCTGCACGGTCACACCACGCAGATTGTGCCCACGCGCATTGACGATGCGCAGATGCGAAGGGCCTGCCAGACCCCAGGCGCCTGCAGCCGGTACGCGGCGCTTGGCCGGCACCTCGATGCGCAACGCTTGACCCAGGTAGCGACCGGTGAGGCTTTGCTCATCGGCGGCCACTTCCTCAGGCGTGCCTTGGGCCATGATGCGGCCGCCATGAACGCCCGCACCGGGGCCGATGTCCACCACATGGTCGGCCGCGCGGATCATGTCCTCATCATGCTCCACCACGATCACACTGTTGCCGAGGTCGCGCAGATGCTGCAGCGTGGCGATCAAGCGCTCGTTGTCCCGTTGGTGCAATCCGATGCTGGGTTCATCGAGCACGTACATCACCCCGGTCAAGCCCGAGCCGATCTGGCTGGCCAGGCGGATGCGCTGGGCCTCGCCGCCGGAAAGCGTATCGGCACTGCGTTCGAGGCTCAGGTAGTTCAGACCCACGTCGTTGAGGAAACGCAGGCGGGAGCGGATTTCGCGCACCACCTTCTCGGCGATGCCGGCCTTGCTGCCCAACAGCTGCAGCGTGTCGAAATAGGCCTGGCACTCCTGCAGCGTAGCCGACTCGACCTCGTAGATGGGTCGCCCTCGCTGGCCATCGGCGTGGCGCAAGAACACATGCAAGGCCTCGCGGCGCAGGCGGTGGCCGTGGCAGGCCGGACAGGGCTTGGGCGATTGCAGGCGACAGAGTTCCTCGCGCACCAGCTGTGAATCGGTCTCGCGCAGGCGACGCTCCAACGAGGGGATGATGCCCTCGAAGGGATGGCGGCGGCGCACCGCACGCGACTTGCCTCGCCCTCCTTCCACGGCATATTCAAACTCGATGGCCTCTTCACCCGAGCCATGCAGCAGCAGGTGACGGATGGGCGCAGGCAGCGACTCGAAGGGTGCCTCCAGGTCGAAGCCGTAGTGCGCGGCCACCGATTCCAGCAGCGTGTAGGTGTAGCGGTTTCGACGGTCCCACCCCTTGATCGCGCCGCTGGCCAGGCTGAGCTCGGGAAACCCCACCACGCGCTGCGGGTCGAAGGCCGTGATGTGGCCCAAGCCGTCGCAGCTGGAGCAGGCGCCCATGGGCGAATTGAACGAGAACAGGCGTGGCTCCAGTTCAGGAAGGGAATAGGCGCAAATGGGACAGGCGTAGGTGCTGGAGAACCAATGCTCGCGAACGGTGTCGAGTTCAAGCGCCACCATGCGGCCGTTGGCCATTCGCAGGGCGTTCTCAATGCTCTCGGCCAGGCGCTGGCGCAGCGCGCTGGCTTCATCGGCGCGGGTCTTGACGCGGTCGACCACCACATCGATATCGTGCTTCTCGTGGGGGTCCAGCGCGGGCAGCTCATTGACCTCGAATATGCGGGCGCTGGCTTGACCGGCACGGATGCGAAAGCGCACATAACCGCGGGACTGCAGGTCTTCAAGCAGGTCGTTGAAGCTGCCCTTACGGTCTCGCACCACGGGGGCCAGGATCATCAACTTGGTCCCCTCGGGCAGTCCGAGCACGGCATCGACCATCTGGGCCACGGGGGTGGCGGCCAGGGGCTCGTCGTGGTCGGGGCAATAGGGCGTGCCGGCGCGGGCGTAGAGCAGGCGCAGGTAGTCGTGGATCTCGGTGATGGTGCCCACGGTGGAGCGTGGGTTGTGGCTGGTGGCCTTCTGCTCGATGGCAATGGCCGGGCTCAGGCCCTCAATCACATCGACATCGGGCTTGTCGGTCTGCTGCAGGAATTGTCGGGCGTAGGCCGAGAGACTTTCGACATAGCGGCGCTGACCCTCGGCATAGAGCGTATCGAACGCCAGGCTCGACTTCCCCGAACCCGATAGGCCGGTGATCACGACCAAGGCATTCTTGGGAATGTCGAGGTCGATGTTCTTCAGGTTGTGCGTGCGGGCGCCGCGGATGCGAAGGTAGGTGTCGGCGGGCATGCTGGCTCGATTTGGGGGCAACCGGCCATTATCCGAAATCGACGCGCGGTTGTCGCTCAACGACTTCAGGATGGGGTGGGTGGGCTCTGGCTACATCAGGTCGAGCAGGTCGGCACCATAGGCTTCCAGCTTGTGAGCCCCTACGCCACTGATGGTCGCCAGCTCTGCCGAGTTGGTCGGTTGGCGGGCGGCCATTTCGGCAAGGGTGCTGTCGTGGAAGATCACATAGGGCGGGCGGCCCTGGGCCTTGGACTGGGCGGTACGCCAGGTCTTCAGGCGCTCGAAACGGGCTTGGGCTGCATGGTCAAACTCGACGATCCAGTCGTGGGCGCTGCGACTGGTGGAGCCCGCGCTGCTGCGGCCAGTGGGTTTGGCGTTGCGGGCGGCGAGCTTGAGTTGTTCCCTGGGCTGCTTCATCGTCAGCGGCACTTCCCCACGCAACACAGCGCGGGCGCTTTCGGTGAGCAGCAGCGTGGGGAATTCCGTTTCCGTGACCACATGACCTTGGGCCACGAGTTGGCGCAAGACGGCACGCCACATGGCCTCGCTCAAGTGTTGACCGATGCCATAGGTTGAGATCTGCTGGTGACCGTACTGCCGTACCTTGGGTGAGGGCTTGCCGCGCAAGACGTCGATCAGGTGGGCCGCACCGAAGGCGCGAGCGCCTTGGGAGGCGCCATGCTGAGCCATGCGGTAGATGCAGCTCAGGGCCATGCGGGCGGCCTCGGTGCCATCCCACCGCTCGGGCGGCTCCAGGCAGTTGTCGCAGTTGCCGCAGGGTTCACTGTCCTCGCCGAAATAGGACAACAGGCGCTGACGTCGGCAGTCGTGCGCCTCGGCCAGCGTGAGCATCGCTTCGAGCTTGCCGCGCAACACCCGCTTGAAGTCATCGCTGGCCTGGCCGTCTTCGATGAGGCGGCGCTGCCCCACCACATCGGCCAAGCCGTAGACCATCCAGGCCTCGGCGGGTTCGCCGTCGCGCCCAGCGCGTCCGGTTTCCTGGTAGTAGCCCTCTACCGTGCGCGGCAAGTCCAGGTGGGCCACGAAGCGCACATCGGGCTTGTCGATGCCCATGCCGAAGGCGATCGTGGCCACGATCACCAGACCTCCATCGCGCGTATCGTGGTCGACGAAGGCTTGCTGATGATGCTGACGCACGGTGAGGTCCAGGCCGGCGTGATACGGCAGCGCGCGAATACCCTGATCGCTGAGCCACACCGCGGTTTCTTCCACCTTCTTGCGCGTGGCGCAGTAGACGATCCCCGCTTCGGTCTGGTGGCCTTCGCGGATGAAGGCCAGCAGCTGCGCACGTGGGTCTTCCTTCTCGACGATGGTGTAGCGGATATTGGGACGATCAAAGCTGCTGATGAAGCTGCGGGCGTCCTGCAGAGCCAGACGCTCGATGATGTCGGCGCGCGTCAGGGCATCGGCCGTGGCGGTCAGCGCCACGCGCGGAACGTCGGGATAGCGCTCGGCCAACTGCGACAGGCCCAGGTAGTCCTCCCGGAAGTCGTGACCCCACTGGCTCACGCAGTGAGCCTCGTCGATGGCAAACAGGCTCAGCAGGCCGCGTTCGTGCAGTGAGTCGAGCATCGCCAGAAAGCGCGGGGTGAGCACCCGCTCGGGCGCGGCGTACAGCAGGCTGAGTTGACCACTGCGCCAGCGGCGCTCGATGTCCTGGGCTTCTTCGCTGCTGAGCGTGGAATTCAGGAATGCCGCCTGCACGCCCAGTTGTTCCAGGGTGCTCACTTGGTCCTGCATGAGCGCGATCAGGGGGCTGACCACCAGGGTGGCACCCTGACCTCGGCGTTGCCGCACCAGCGCGGGGATCTGGTAGCACAGGCTTTTGCCACCGCCGGTGGGCATGAGCACCAGTGCGTGGTGCCCGGCGCAGACATGGTCGACGATGGCACCCTGCTGCCCTCGAAAAGCGCCGTAGCCGAAAACCTCATGCAGGACCGCCAAGGGCGTGTGCGACAGGTCAGGAGCGGCGGGGGTGGGAAGGGCAGACATGCAAGCAGCGCGAAACCTGAATGTTACCGGGCGATGTCGCTCGAGCAGATGGCCCCACGCGGCGCCCCCGCCAACCACCCGGCTGAGGGGTGGGCGCGGCGCACTCGGTCGGCATAATCGACTTCACCCATCCACCACCCCTCCCTTCATCAGTCATCCTCGAACCGCGGAGCACCTCATGGCCTCGATCAACAAAGTCATCCTCATCGGCAACCTCGGCCGTGACCCCGAACTGCGCTACACGCCCAGCGGTTCGGCCGTCTGCAATGTCAGCATCGCCACCACCCGCAACTGGAAGAGCAAGGACAGCGGGGAACGGGTGGAAGAGACCGAATGGCACCGGGTGGTCTTTTACGACCGTCTGGCCGAGATCGCCGGCGAATACCTCAAGAAGGGCCGCCCGGTGTATGTGGAGGGCCGCCTGAAGACCCGCAAGTGGCAGGACAAGGACGGCAAGGACAACTACACCACCGAAATCGTGGCCGAGCAGATGCAGATGTTGGGCGGGCGCGAGGGTGGCGGCATGGGCGGCGGTGGCGGCTCGGGCGACGAAGAAGGCTACACGCCCTCTCGTCGAGAGGCGCCGGCCAAACCTGCCGGAGCTTCCAAGCCTGCGACCAAGCCCACAGGGGGCATTGCCGATATGGACGATGACATTCCTTTCTGAGCCACCCACCCGCCGTGAACTGCTCAGGCGCAGTTGTGGGCTGATGGCCCCCTGGCTCCTGGGCCCGGCTGCCCTCACGGGTGCCGCGGCGGCCGCACCGGCACAACCCATGGCGCAAGTTGACATCGGCACGCTGGAGCGTTGGCACGACCTGCCCTCCCGTCACGTGCCCACCCGGCCGATCGACGTGTGGGTACCCCCGGGCTTTCAGCGCGGCCAGCCCTATCGCGTGCTGTGCATGCACGACGGGCAGATGCTCTTCGATGCCCGCACCACCTGGAACCGCCAGGCCTGGAACGCGCATGTGGCGGTACATGGCCTCATGCAAGCTGGTCCTGCGGGTCTCGGGTGGCCCACCATCGTGCTGGGCATCTGGAACCGCGAGGGTCAGCGCTATGCCGAGTACTTCCCAGAAAAGGCCCTGGCCCTGGCGCCGCCTCATGCGCGCGACGGCTATGTGAAGGGCGAGGCGCAGGGTCGGCCCCTGGCCGATGCCTATCTTCGGTTCATCGTCGACGACCTGCTGCCCCGCGTGGAAGCACGCTGGGGCCCGCGCCCCGATGGAAGCGGGGTCTTGGTGGCCGGCGCCAGCATGGGCGGCCTGATCTCTCTGTACGCCCTGTGCGAATACCCGCAGGTGTTCTCGGGGGCGGCCTGCCTGTCCACCCACTGGGTCTCGGTTGCCGCGGGTCGCAGCGACCAAGACAAGCGCCAGCAAGATCTCTCGCGAGCCTTTCTGGCCTATCTGCAGAACCACCTACCCCGCGCTGGGGTGCATCGCATCTGGGTTGACCGGGGCGACGATGCGCTGGATTCCCTGTACGAGCCCGGGCTGCGCCAATTCGAAGCACTGCTCAGAGCACGGGGCTACGGTGAGCAAGACGGGACAGCGCGGGTATTCAAGGGTACGGGGCACAACGAGGCCGATTGGTCCAAGCGCCTGGCCCAAGCACTGGCCTTCATCGGCCGCGCCGGCCAGGGCGCCGAAAGCGCTTGACCCCTCGGGTCGCCTCCTCGGGCGCCGGGAATGCGGCCATCACCCGCCGCACCCACAAGACGGTACCGCCCAAGAACGCCGCAGTCCAAGCCAGGAACAGAAGCTCCGAAACCGAAGCCGCCCGGGCGGGGTCGACGCGCTCGTAGATGAACAAGGCCAACACGCCGATCAAAAACACCAACAGCCAGCTGCCAAACCCGTCGAGATAGGGCGCCAGCCTGTTCAGGCTCAACGCGCGCCGCTCACCCGTGAACCAGTACTCGGCATGGGGCAGGTTCACGCCGCCCGAGGGCATCCTGCGCAACAACCACAAGATCCCCGGACCCGCCAACCACGGCATCAGGGTCAGCACCGCCGACAACACCATCAGGGCACCGTGTTCGCGCGCCACGCCGGGCATGGCGGCGTATTCGGTCCATGCGTGGTACAGCGCGGCCTGGCCCGCCAGCCAGGTCACCAGAAACAGGCGGCGCTGCGGGGTCATCGCCTCGGTCTGGAGCCGCCCTAAACCACCGCACCCGCATTCGGGTCGTTGGGATCTTCCGTCTTGGTGGGGCCGCCCTTGATCAGGTCCTCGCGCTGAACGCCCAGCCACATCGCAATGCCAGCGGCCACGAAGATGGAAGAGTAAATGCCGAACAGGATGCCGATGGTCAGTGCCAGCGCGAAGTAGAACAGCGTGGGTCCGCCAAAGATCAGCATCGACAGCACCATGATCTGCGTGCTGCCGTGGGTGATCACGGTGCGGCTGATGGTGGAGGTGATGGCGTTGTCGATCACCTGCGGCGTGCTCAGCTTGCGGTACTTGCGAAACACCTCTCGGATCCGGTCGAAGATCACCACCGACTCGTTCACCGAGTAGCCCAACACCGCCAGGATGGCCGCCAAGACCGGCAGCGAGAACTCCCACTGGAAGAAGGCGAAGAAGCCCAGGATGATGATCACATCGTGCAGGTTGGCGATGATGCCGGCCACGCTGAACTTCCACTCAAAGCGCATGGCCAGGTACAGCATGATGCCGACCACGGTGAACAGCAGGGCCAGCGCTCCATCGCGCGCCAACTCAGAGCCCACGGCCGGGCCGATGAACTCGGTGCGGCTGAGCTTGAGCGGTTCTTCAGTGCTTGCCGTCATCGACGCACCACCCGTGACGGAGCCCGAGGGCGAGGCGCCGCCTGCAGGCGGCGCAGCGCCCACCACACCGTCAGCAGCCGCCTCGACGCCCTTCACACACGCCATGCGCGACACCTGCTCGCCCTGCGGCGTGGTGTAACTCTTGTTCCGCACCGTACCCTGTTCGGCGCTGCACAGCGCCTCGAAGGTCCGGGCTGAAACCTCGCCTTGCTTCATCTCGCCGCGCACGGGCAGGCGGATCAGCACATCGCGCGAAGTGCCGAACTTCTGAACCTGCACCTCGCCGAATCCCAGGGACTCCACGGCCTCGCGGGTCTTGTTGATATCGGCCGGGTGGTTGTATTCCACTTCCATCACCGTGCCACCGGTGAACTCAATGGACAAGTGCAGACCGCGCGTGGCGATGAAGAACACCGCCGCGGCAAAGGTCAGGAAGGAGATGATGTTCAGCACCAGCGCATGGCGCATGAACGGGATGTCGCGGCTGATTCGGAAGAATTCCATGATTCGATGTCCTTGCCGCTTCAGGCCTTGGTGTCCAGCGGTGCGTCGCCACCGGCAGGCGCCGGCGCCGGCCTCCACACCTGACCGATGGACACGCCCTTGAGCTTCTTCTGCCGGCCATACCAAAGGTTGACCAGCGCACGCGAGAACACCACCGCGGAGAACATCGAGGTGAGGATGCCCAGGCAGTGCACCACCGCAAAGCCGCGCACCGGGCCGCTTCCGAAGGCCAGCAGGGCCACGCCGGCCACCAGCGTGGTGACGTTGGAGTCCAGGATGGTGGCCCAGGCTCGCTCGTAGCCGGCATGAATGGCCGACTGCGGCGGCACGCCGTTGCGCAGTTCTTCGCGCACGCGTTCGTTGATCAGGACGTTGGCGTCGATGGCCATGCCCAGCGTCAGCGCAATGGCGGCGATGCCCGGCAGGGTCAACGTGGCCTGCAGCATCGACAGCACCGCCACCAGCAGCAGCAGGTTGAAGGCCAGCGCCAGCGTGGAGAACACCCCGAACAGCAGGTAGTAGGCGCACATGAACAGCGCAATGGCGGCAAAGCCGTAAATCACGCTGTTGAAGCCCTTGGCGATGTTCTCTGCGCCAAGGCTCGGTCCGATGGTGCGCTCCTCGATGATCTCCATGGGCGCGGCCAGGGCGCCGGCACGCGTGAGCAGCGCGATGTCGGCGGTTTCCTGCGGCGTGAAGTTGCCCGTGATCTGGAACTGGTTGCCGAACTCACCCTGGATGGTGGCCACCGACACCGCCTCACCCTTGCCCTTTTCGTAGAGCACGATGGCCATGGGCTTGCCCAGGTTCTCGCGCGTGACATTGCGCATGGCGCGGCCGGCGGCGTCGTTGAGGTTGACCGACACCGCTGGGCGCTGGTTTTGGTCGAGTGTGGCCGACGCCTTTTCCAACTGCTCGCCCGTGGCAATCACCTCGCGCTTCAAGGACACGGTGCGCTGCACGGTTTCGCCGGGCGACAGGCGCACCGGCACGGTTTCGCTGCCCCCGCCGGCCTGGTCCACCAAGCGGAACTGCAGCGTGGCCGTGCGGCCGATGATGTCCTTGGCGCGTGCGGTGTCCTGCACGCCTGGCAGCTGCACCACCACCCGGTCCGCACCCTGGCGCTGGATCACCGGTTCGGCCACGCCCAGTTCGTTGACCCGCTTGTGCAGGGTCTCGATGTTCTGGGTCAGGGCTTGGTTGCCGATGTCGCCCATGGCCTTGGGAGTCAACCGCCCTGTCAGGCGCGTGCCTTCGGGCACCTTGGCATCGGTCCAGGTGAAGTTGGTCAGGCGGCTGGCCACCAGGTCGCGCGCGGCGTTCACCGAGGCCTCTTCGCTGATCACCACGGAAAGGCCGTCGCCGTCGCGGGTCAGGCCGGTGAAGCGGATGCGCTTTTCGCGCAGGGCACCGCGCACTTCAGACTGATAAGCGTCCAGCTGCTGCTTGACCGCCGAGCGCATGTCCACCTGCATCAAAAAGTGAACGCCGCCGCGCAGGTCCAAGCCGAGGTACATCGGGAGGGCGCGCATGGACGACAGCCAGGCCGGCGAGCGGCTCAGCAGGTTCAGCGCCACGATGTAGGACGGATCGGCCGGGTCCGGGTTGAGCGCACGGGCCATCGCATCCTTGGCCTTGATCTGCGTATCGGTGTCGTCAAAGCGCACGCGCACCGAGGTGCCATCGAAGTTCACGCGGCCGGCCTTGATGGCCGCATCGTCCAGTACCTTCTGCACGCGGTCGACCATGTTGAAGTCGACCTTGACCGTGACCTTGGCACTGGAGACCTGCACGGCCGGCGCCTCGCCAAAGAAGTTGGGCAGCGTGTAGAGCACACCGACGAACAACGCCACCAGGATGAAGGCGTATTTCCAGACAGGGTAGCGGTTCATGGCGTGGGCCAGGGCGGCGGCCCCGGAGGCTGGTGGCTTCGGCGAATTACTTGATCGAGCCCTTGGGCAGGACCTGCGTGACGGCCTGACGCTGCACCATCACCTCCACGCCGTCGGCCACCTCGATGTGCAGGTTGGATTCGCCGACCTTGCTGATCTTGCCGTACAGGCCACCGGCGGTCACCACCTCATCGCCCTTGGCCAGGGCATCGACCATCGCCTTGTGTTCCTTTTGGCGCTTCATCTGCGGGCGGATCATGATGAAGTACAGCACCACGAACATCAGAATCAGGGGCAGCAGGCTCATCAGGCTGCTCTCGAGCCCGCCCTGGGCGGCAGCGGGGGCGGTTTGGGCATAAGCCGTGGAAATGAACATCTTGGATCCTTAGACGTTGAACGCAAGCAAACCCACAAGTTTAACTGGGGGGCCCCAAAGGGTACCCAAGGGCATGAAAGCCGTGCCGGGCGTGGGCTTGTCGGCCATGGCACGATGACCGGATGCTTGATGAATCGCACCCGGCCAGTCGCCTGAATTCCCTGCCCGAGGGCTACCGCGCCCTGGTGATCGGAGCCGGTGGCGGCATCGGCCGGGCATTGTGCAAACACCTGCGCGCCGACCCGCGTTGCGCCCGGGTGCAGGGTGTGGGGCGACGCCAGTCCCCCTTCGTGGACTTTGAAGATCCCGCGAGCATCGAGTCGGCAGCCCACGCCCTCCAAGATGGCCATCCTTGGCACCTCTTGATCGTGGCCAGCGGCGTCCTTCATCGGCCGGACCTGCGGCCCGAAAAGCGTCTGGCGGACCTGAATGCGCAGGCCTTCTCCAAGGTGCTGACCATCAACACCGTGGGGCCCGCGCTGGTGCTGCGCCACTTCATTCCCCTGCTGGCCCGCGGCGCGCAGGCGCGCAGCCTGGTGGGGCTGGTCTCGGCCAAGGTGGGCAGCATCGGCGACAACCGCCTGGGCGGCTGGACGGCCTACCGGGCCTCCAAGGCCGCGCTGAACATGGTGGTCAAGACCACGGCGATCGAGTTGGCGCGCACCCACAAGGCCCTGGTGTTGGTGGCGCTGCACCCGGGCACGGTGCGCACCGCCCTGTCCGAGCCCTTCCATGGCCAGGCCCAGGCGCGCGACCCCATGGAGGCGGCCGCCCAGATGCTGGCGGTGATGGACGCCTTGCAGCCCGAGGACACCGGCAGCTTCCGGGCCTACGACGGCGAGGTTCTACCCTGGTAGCCGCGGCGGCTGTGCGAACAGCGGCAAGGGGTCTATGCAGTCCAACAGGCCCCGCGGCGCCTGTGGCACCCGCCCAGCCAGAAACCCTCTGATCCGCCACGCCGAGTTCCACGGCAGGGTGGTGCTGCTCCAGACCCCTTCGGAGACCACCTCGGTGCGGGCCTCGGACCCGCGCACCAAAACGATCACCGGTTCAAGGCGGTCGAACTCGGCCTGCAGCACCCACCAGCCCTGACCCCAGGCGTCGGCCTGCCGCAAAGCGGCCGAAAGGGAGTCCGGCGGGCTGAATTCACGCAGCGCCTGAAGGGCGGCCTCCACCTGCGGATCGCCCGGCAGCGCACGCCGCATCGGCCTGCAGTCGCGCCACGCGTTCTGCCAGGCCGCCTGAACCGAGCCGCGCAGGTCCAGCCGGGCACCGCCCACTTTGAGCAGCCACCCGTCGTCCCGCTGTTCCACCCCAAGAAGCCCCACGAAAAAGAAAACCGCCGCCAGGGCTGCAAGCAACCCGTGGCGGCGGCGGATGACGCGCGGGGGCGTCATCATTCGGCGCAAGGCGTCAGAAGGCTCAGGCGGCCTTCTTGGCGGTCTTACCGGTGGCCTTGGCAGCCTTCATGGCGGTCTCGGTCATCGCGTTGAAGTTGGCTTCGGCGATGTCGGAGGCCTGCTTGGCAGCCTTTTGCACGTTGGCGTAGGCATTGTTGGCGGCTTCGACGGCCTGCTTGACGAAGGCCACGCCGCTTTCGGTGCCGGCCGGGGCGTTCTTGGCCGCCACGTCCACCAGTTGGTGCAGACTTTGCTGCATAGCAGCAACCTGGGCTTCCGCCACGGCCACTGCATCGGCTTGGGCCGACTTGGCGATGTCGGCCAGGTGACGGCCGTAGGCGGTGGCCTTCTCGGCGCTGGGCTGAATCAGGGAGGCCTGGAGGGCCATCAGGCTCTGGGGATCCTTGGCCGTGAGGGCCGACTTGGCCAGGTCAGCCGACTCGCTCAGCGTAGCGCGGGCGGTGGCCAGGTTCAGCTCCACCACCTTCTCCATGTTGGAAAAGGCCTTGTGGGTCAGCTCGAAGAAGGACTCGACCTGGGCTTGTTGAGCGGCGATGAATTGTTGCGTGTTCAGCATGATGGTCTCCAAAAAGGGTGGTCTGTCGAAGGGTTCAGGGACTATTCGTTGCAGATTCCGAGCATTGCTGCACTGCAACATACCTGAATCATAAGCCCGATTTCCGGGATTGCAAGCCCTTTTTGCTGCGCCGCAACAAAAATTTTCTATTCCACCGCCTTTTCCAGGCCCTCCACCCCCTGGTGGCGCACATCCGCACCCTTGACCACATAGATCGTCACCTCGGCCAGATTCTTGGCGTGGTCACCCACCCGCTCAATGGCCTTGGCCACGAAGATCAGGTCGATGCTGCTGCTGATCGTGCGCGGGTCTTCCATCATGAAGGTGATGAGCTTGCGCATCAGCCCGTCGAACTCCTGGTCGATCTCATCATCATGCTTGAGCACCTCCAGCGCGCGCGCCACATCCAGGCGTGCAAACGAATCAAGGGCCTTGCGCAGCTGGGCCACGGCCAACTCGGCCTCATGGGCCACATCGTGGATGGGCAGCCGGGTGGAGATGCCCGACTCGATCAGCTTCTTGGCGGTACGCGCCACCCGCGCCGCTTCGTCGCCCACGCGCTCCAGGTTGGCGATCATCTTGGCGATGGCCACCAGCAGGCGCAGGTCCCGCGCGGTGGGTTGGCGCCGGGCGATGATGGCCGACAGCTCGTAGTCGATGTCCATCTCCATCTGGTTGACGCGCGCTTCCTGGGTGAGCACGTCCTCGGCCATATCGGCCTTGAGCTGGGTGAGTGCCTCCACCGCGCGCGCCACCTGCGATTCGGCCAGGCCGCCCATCTGCAGCACCTGATTGGAGATGGCGCTGAGTTCAGCGTCGTATTGGGTAGAAAGGTGCTTGTCGCTCATAGGGGGTCCGCCGGTGGAGGGTTCAGGTGGAAGTTTGAGGGGCTCGACGTGGGCTGACCGAATCGTCCGGTGATGTAGTCCTCGGTGTCCTTCTTCTTGGGCTTGGTGAAGACCTCGCGCGTAGGACCGAACTCCACCAAATCACCCAGGTACATGTAGGCGGTGTAGTCCGAACAGCGCGCGGCCTGCTGCATGTTGTGCGTCACGATCACCACCGTGTAGTCGTGCTTGAGCTCCCCGATGAGCTCTTCGATCTTGCCGGTGGAAATCGGATCCAAGGCCGAGCAGGGCTCATCGAGCAGCAGCACCTCGGGCTTGATGGCGATGCCGCGCGCGATGCACAGCCGCTGCTGCTGCCCACCGGACAGGCCCGAGCCGCTTTGCTGCAGCTTGTCCTTCACTTCGTTCCAAAGCGCGGCCTTCTTGAGCGCCCACTCCACGCGCTCATCCATCGCGTCGCGCGACAGCGTCTCAAACAGCTTCACGCCGAAGGCGATGTTGTCGTAGATGCTCATCGGGAAGGGGGTGGGCTTTTGAAACACCATGCCGATCTTGGCGCGGATCAGGCTCACATCGAGCCGCTTGTCCAGGATGTTCGTGCCATCGAGCAGGATGTGGCCCTCGGCCCGCTGCTCTGGGTAGAGCTCAAACATGCGGTTGAAGGTGCGCAACAGCGTGCTCTTGCCGCAACCGGAGGGGCCGATGAAGGCCGTGACCTTCTTATCCGGCAGCGACAAGTTGATGTTCTTGA
>RFTU01000027.1 GCA_009923315.1 Betaproteobacteria bacterium | reverse complement strand
CGGCCCTCAGGGCCCGAACGCTCCGCCGGCGACACGCTGAAGGTTTCCCGATTGCCATTCCAGACGATGGTCTCGCCCTGCACCTCATCGGCGAGCTGCGTGCCGCGCAGGCGCCGCACCACGGCCTTGCCGGTCAGGCGGATCAGGGACTCGCGGCTGTCGTACTCGATCAGGTCGGCCTGGCCTTCAACGAATTCGTCCACGCCCTCTCGCTTTTCGCGGAAGTGGGCAGGCTGCTCGGGCCGGCCGCGGGCCAGCGCCGTGCGATGGCCCTCGCCGACCTCGGACACCTCGACCCGGTCGGCCAGGATGCGCAGGGAACCCTGGCTGAGCACCACACGGCCATTGAAGACCACCACGCGCCGGGCCATGTCAACCGTGCTGCTCTGGTCGGCTTCGATGTTCAGCGGTTGCTGGCGATCGGCCTTCTCCGCCCAGGCCGGCCCCGGCGCCACGGCACCCGGCAAGCCGAACGCGAACGCGAACGCGAGAACCAGCGGTGCGGCCGTTTTCGGGTGGCGGTGGGCGAGGGCTGTGGTCATGGGGCAGTGGTTTCGAATAAAGGCACGAAACTTGCTCTGCCCATTCTAGCGACCGATGGGCGGTGGTGGGGAGATTTGCGCCCGCAAGGGGCCCTTGAGGTGAAGTCGAGCGCCGGCTTGCTCGTACTCGAGGCCCGCAGCCTGCGCCTTCAGATCGCCTTGGGTCCACTGCACCGGCTCGTCGGTCCAGACTCGCCCGGCCTGCAAGTCCACTTCCAACGCCCGCGTTCGCGCATCGAAAGCCGCCTGCGCCGGGGTGGCCGCACGGCTGAGCCGTACATCGCCTTCCAAACGAATCCGCTGGCCGTCTTCGGTGAGCACGGCCTGTTCGGCCTGGGCCAGCACGGCACCCTCCGGGTGGTCAGCCAACAGCCACGCCGCGTCCATTTCCACACGGTCCCCAACGGGGTAGTGGCGCACTTCCCGCGCGCGTATGCGGGCCAGGAGCGACCCGTCGCCCCTGTAGCGCACGAGCTCCACTTCCCCCAGGATGTAGTCTGGCGCCTGGGAAAGCGGCTCGCCCGAACGCGCCGCCGTGGGCACGGGCGTGATGCGCACGAGCCACCAGGTCAGGGCCGCCAGCATCAGCATCAGCAGCAGCGGCAGGTAGGTGGACAGCCCGTCGCGCAAGCGAATCGACCAGTGTTCGGCCACCGCGCGCGCGCGGTCGGTGGGCGAGTCGGCCGAACCGCCGGGCGGTGAAGACGAGCCGGAAACGCCCTCCACCTCAGCGGGCGTCCAGGGTGGTGAGGTGGCCGTTGAGCAGGGCCGCATAGGCGCCCCGAGCCATGAGCAGCAGGTCGCAACACTCGCGCGCGGCACCTTGGCCGGCTTCGGCTGTGGTCACATGGTGGGCAATGGCGCGAACTTCGGCATGCGCGCCTGGCGGGACGCAGGCAAACGCCACTCGCTTCAACAGTGGGAGGTCAGGCCAGTCGTCACCCATGGCGGCGGCATCACCCCAGGCCAAGCCCAGCTGCTTCAGCACGGCCTGCGCCACCGCCAACTTGTCGGTCACACCGAAATGCGCGTGCACCAGGCCCAGGTCGGACACCCGTCGGCGCACTGCAGGGGAGTCGCGGCCCGTGACCACCACCGGCGTGACGCCGCCCTGGGCCAACAGCTTCAGGCCGTGACCGTCCAGGGCATGGAAGGCCTTCAGCGCTTCACCTTCGGCGCCGATCCACAGGCGGCCATCGGTGAGCACGCCGTCCACATCGAAGAAGCAGACTTGCAGGCCAATGGCCCCACCCGTGGTGTCCTGACCTTGTGCCGCCAGGATGGTCTCGGCCGGGAAGCGCAGCGCTGGCTGCAAGCGCTGGGTTGGCGATGGGGCCTTGGGGTCACGGGGCATCAGATCACCTTGGCCTGCAGGAGGTCGTTCGTGTTGATGGCGCCCACGATGGCGGCGTTGCCGTCCACCACCAGGACACTGGTGATTCGGTGGGCTTCCATCAGGTCGGCCGCCTCCACCGCCAGTGCATCGTCGCGCACCAAACGGGGGTTGGGGCGCATCACATCGGCGGCACGAAGATGGAGCAGCTCACGGCCCTGATGGCCCGACTCGATGAGCCGACGCAGGTCGCCGTCGGTGAAGATGCCCAATGCGCGGCGCTGCACATCCACCACCGCGGCAAAACCCAGACCCTTGACGCTCATGGCACGCAGCAGATCACTGAAGCCCGTGTGCGGCTCGACCAGGGGCAGCGCATCACCCTGGCGCATCAGGTCGCGCACATGGATGAGGAGCTTGCGGCCCAGTGAGCCGCCGGGGTGCGAGCGGGCAAAGTCCTCTGGCTTGAAGCCCCGCGCATCGAGCAGGGCCACCGCCAGCGCATCACCCAGTGCCATCTGCGCGGTGGTGCTGGCCGTCGGCGCCAAGTTCAGCGGGCAGGCCTCCTGCTCCACCGCACAGCTCAGGACCTCATCAGCGTGCTGCGCCAAGGTGGAATCGGGGCGACCCGTGATGGCCAGAAGGGGCACCATCAGGCGCTTGAGGACCGGCAGGATGACATTGAGTTCCTCGCTTTCACCCGAGTTGCTGATGGCCAGCACCACGTCCTGCGGGGTGACCATGCCCAGGTCGCCATGGCTGGCCTCGGCTGGATGCACAAAAAGGGCGGGCGTGCCGGTGGAGGCCAGGGTGGCGGCGATCTTGCGGCCCACATGGCCGCTCTTGCCCATGCCCATGACGACGACCCGACCGCTGCAGCGCAGGATGCGCGCCACCGCGCTCGAAAACGATTCGCCCAGCCGAGACTTGAGGTCCAGCAGTGCCGAGGCCTCGATGTCCAAGGTTCGATGGGCCAGTTCGAGGGCGCGTTGTGGGTTCATGCCTGGGTGACGGTTGGTGCCGACGCGGGGGGCCTCGCCGTTCGGGGTCTTCCCCGGTGAGCGCCTAGAGCCGATGCCGCTGCAGCCATACTTGGGCCTACTGGAACGTCCAGGCCTTGCAAAAGGCTGCCTGTTGTTGAAGGGATTCTAGGCACTTGGCCACCTCGCTGGATCTTGCCCTGCTCTACCTACTGGCCGCTGTGGTGGGCGTGGTGGGCTTTCGCTTGCTGAAACTGCCCCCGATGTTGGGCTACCTGTCCGTGGGCGTGATCATCGGCCCGCATGCGCTGGGCCTGGCGGCCGATTCGGCCAGCGTCAAGTACCTGGCCGAATTCGGTGTCGTGTTCCTGATGTTCGTCATCGGGCTGGAATTCAACCTGCCCAAGTTGCGCAGCATGCGCACCCTGGTCTTCGGCCTGGGGCTTTCGCAGGTCATGTTGACCATCGCAGGCGCCCTGCTGGGGCACCTGTTGTTGGCCTGGCTGTTTGTCACCTTCGGCAGCGGATGGGACCTGGACTGGCGGGGCGCGGTGGTGCTGGGTGGCGCCATGGCCATGAGCAGTACCGCCATCGTGGTGAAGCTCATGGCCGAGCGGCTGGAGCTGGAATCCGAGCACGGCAAGCGGGTGATGGGCGTGCTGCTGTTTCAGGACTTGGCGGTGGTGCCACTGCTGGTGCTGATCCCCGCACTCGGCGCAGGCTCGGGGGCGGACGGCCTGGTGATGTCCATGGGCCTGGCGCTGGTCAAGGCCGCCGTGGTGCTGGCGCTGCTGCTGGCCGGCGGGCAAAAGGTGATGCGCTGGTGGTTGACGCTCGTGGCACGGCGCAAGAGCGAAGAGCTCTTCGTGCTCAACCTGCTGCTGGTGACCTTGGGGCTGGCTTGGTTGACCGAGCATGCGGGACTGTCCTTGGCGCTGGGTGCCTTCCTGGCGGGCATGTTGATTGCCGAGACCGAATACAAGCACCAGGTGGAGACCGATATCCGGCCCTTCCACGATGTGCTGCTGGGGCTGTTCTTCATCACCATCGGCATGAAGCTGGACTGGCGGCCCATCCTGGACCAATGGGGCCTGGTGCTGCTGCTGACACTGGGCCCTGTGGCGGCCAAGGCCATGCTGGTGACGGCCCTGGCGCGGGTGTTCCGCGCCCCCACCGGAGTGGCGCTGCGCACCGGCCTGTATCTGGCTCAGGCCGGTGAATTCGGCTTCGTGCTGCTGACACTGGGGACCGAGCAACAGCTGATCGATCCGCAATGGGTCAGTCCCGTGCTGGCTTCGATGGTGTTGTCGATGCTGGCCACGCCCTTCCTGATCCTGTACAGCAACGCCATCGTGGCCCGGTTGGTGGCCAGTGACTGGATGATGCAGTCGGTGCAGCTGACCTCGATTGCCAAGAAGAGCATGCGCACCGAGGCGCACATCATCATTGCGGGCTTTGGGCGCAGTGGACAAAACCTGGCGCGCATTCTGGAGCGCGAGGTCATACCCTACATGGCACTGGACCTGGACCCCGATCGGGTGCGGCAGGCGGCCGCGGCTGGGCAGAGCGTGGTGTTTGGTGATGCCGCGCGCCTGCAAAGCCTGATGGCCGCGGGCCTGGCGCGCGCCAGCGCGGTGGTGGTGAGCTACCACGACACGCCGTCGGCCATGAAGATCCTGCAACTGGTGCGCGAGCATGCGCCCAAGGTGCCGGTACTGGTGCGCACCATCGACGACACCGACCTGGAGAAGCTGCGCGCAGCAGGTGCCACGGAGGTGGTGCCCGAGGCCATCGAGGGCTCGCTGATGCTGGCTTCGCATGCGCTGGCCCTGGTGGGCGTGCCGATGCGACGGGTGATCCGCATGACGCGAGACGCGCGGGATGCGCGCTATGGGCTGCTGCGCGGCTACTTCCATGGAGCAGACGACGACACGGTCGAAGAGTTGCATCAGGCGCGGCTGTTGACGGTGGGGCTGCCACCTGCTTCGGCGGTGATCGGTCAACGCCTGGGCGACTTGGCGCTGCACGCGATGGGCGTTGAGGTGGTGTCGGTGCGCCATGCGGGTGGCTCGGTGCAGCGGCCCGATGAGGCCTTGGTGCTTCAGGCCGAGGACACCTTGGTGTTGTCGGGCGTGCCAGAGGCCTTGGCGCTGGCCGAGGACAAGCTGCTCAAGGGTTAACCCGACACCCCGGCCGGCCGATCGATGGCCATCGGGTCAATCCGTTGGGTGCAACCAACAATTCTTGATGACGCGTACCCCTTTTTCAACGGTTCGCGGGCGATGTTGTGAATACTCGATGGTTTGTCATCTCCATCTGCTTCACCGTGAACATGCTCAAACTCACCGCCATCGCCACCGCTTCGGCCGTGGTCTGCTCTTTTGCCGCCGCCCAGACCGTTTCGCCCCCTGAGCGGGTGGAAGTGACCGGCTCGCTGATCAAGCGAACCGATCGTGAAACACCCTCCGTGGTGGAGGTGATCACCAAGGAGGACATCCGCGCCTCGGGCTATGCCACGGTGGAGGAATTCCTCAAGTCCAAGTCCTATGTGGACAACTCCTCCATTCAGGACGGCTACGGCACGGGCTTCGTCAGCGGCATCTCCACCTACTCGCTGCGCGGCTTTGGCTCCCAGGGCACCCTGGTGCTGATCAATGGCCGCCGGATTGCACCGGTGGCGGCTGTGGACATCAACTTCGGTCGCGGTTCGCTGATCAGCGTCAACGCGCTGCCTCAAGGCGCCATCGACCGGGTGGAAGTGCTCAAGGACGGCGCCTCGGCCATGTACGGCTCGGACGCCATGGCCGGCGTGGTGAACTATGTGCTCAAGCGCGAATACGAGGGCGCCGAGATCTCTACCACCTTCAGCGCCAACGACCGGCGCGTGGGCCCGACCAAGTCGGCCAACCTGACTTTCGGCTTTGGCGGTCTGGACTCCAAGGGCTTCAACGTGTTCGGTGGGCTGGAAGTGAGCAGCCGCGGCAACGTGCTGCTGTCGCAGTTGACCGATCGGGGGCGCTTTGCCGACTACCAGTCCTACCTGACCACTTCGGCCGGCAGCCTGGAGCGCTTCTCGCCCAGTTCGGTGGCGGCGCTCTACAGCAACTACTACTCGGTGCCGACGGCTTACCCCGCCACGCGCACCCTGGCCAATGGCGAAGTGATCGCGGGCAACAGCTCGTCGGGACCGCTGTTCCTGGGCTCTCTGGCGGGCTGCCCGGCTGACCGGACCGTCGGCAAAGGGGTGCCCACCCGCTTGCCGGGTTACCTGGCCAGCACGCCGTCCATGCCCAACGGCATGTGCCGCTACAACACCGACAACGACCTGGAATACATCGCGGCACAGGACCGGTTGAACGGTTCCTTGCGCGGCACGCTGGCGCTGAACAAAGACTGGACGGCCTACGCGGATGTGATGCTGTCCAAGACCAAGACGGTCGAAAACTTCTCTCCCTACGCGCTGACCACCACCGTGTGGACGGCCAGCACCGCCGGGCGGGCCGTCACCTGGCCGCTGATCAACGGCACCTTCCTGGCTCAAAGCGCCATCGTGCTGCCCGCCACGCACCCGGACAACCCGACGCGCGGCACGGCCAACGCCCAGCCGGTGCAGCTGCTGTACCGCTTCGAGGACATCCCGCAGCAGGCCATCTCCGACCTGCAGTCCACACGATTCACCGCGGGCCTCATGGGCACGGCCGGCGCTTGGGACATCGATGCCGCCGTGGTTTACAGCAAGATGGACAACAGCTCCATCCGCACCAACCGGATCTTGTCGTCAGGCCTGACGGCGGCCATCGGTCCCAATGGGGGTGCCTACCGCTTTGGGCAGATCAACACGCCCGCGGCCATCTCCACGATCGCGGCGGACGCCACGGTCAAGGGCAGTTCGTCCATCCTGTCGACCGATGTGCGCGCCTCGCGCGACCTGTTCAGGATGCCCGGCGGCAACGCGGCCATGGCCGTGGGCGCCGAGTTCCGCCGCGAAGAGCTCTCTTCGGTCCCGGATGCGAACTACCAGAAGGGTGACTACATCGGTCTGGTGGCCAACGGCACCTCGGGCTCGCGCGATTCGAAGGCGGCCTTTGCGGAATTCCGTCTGCCGGTGATGAGGAACCTGGAAGGCCAACTGGCTGCCCGCACCGAGTCGTACTCTGACTTTGGCAACTCCACCACCGGCAAGGCCGGCTTCAAGTGGGACCCGATCAAGTCGACGCTGTCGGTGCGCGGTACGCTGGCCTCGGGCTTCCGGGCGCCCTCGATCTCGCAGATCAGCAACTCCTACCTGGTGAGCTTCCACAGCAACCAGGACCAGCGTGTGTTCGACCCGATCCGATGCAACTCCAGCAACCCGGCCAGCCCGGTGAGCTTGGCCGGCGCGACCTCACCGTTCGCTGTGCGCGACTGCAACGTGTTGGGCTTCTCGGCCGTGGGTGCGGGCCAGAACCCGGGCAACCTGCCCACCGTGATCAGCGCCAATCCCGACCTGAAGCCCGAGACTTCGCGCTCGGCGACCTTCGGTTTCATCCTGTCGCCCAACAAGAGCGTGGACTTGTCGCTGGACTACTGGCAGTTTGACCGCTACAACGAGATCCGGGTGCAGCGCGGCCTGGACATCATGAACGCCTACATCGCCAACCAGTCGGCCAATGCGGCCTATGTGCTGCGGGATTCGAACCCCGCCACCTGGTTGCCCGGCGTGGCCAACAGCGGCCCCATCCTGGCGCTGGTGCGACAGTACGGCAACTTCAACTTCACCTCCACGAACGGCTTGGATTACGACCTGAGCTGGCGTCTGATGGACGAGGCCAAGGACCGGATCACACTGACCTGGGCCGGCACCCGCACCTTCAAGTACGACCAGCAGATCCTCTCGGGTACCGAGCCCTCACGCTACGTGAACACGGCCATCGTGCAAGAAGTGCCCAAGAACCGCTACAACATCCGGTTGGAGTGGAGGGGCGAAACGTGGGGCGGTTGGACCCGGGTCAACCACATCGATGCGATGCGGGTGAGCTCCACGTCCACCTGCGAGACCTCCACGTCGACCCTGTATGTGCCGCTGCGGGCTGAGGGCCTGTGCATGCTGGGGGCCGAGCGCACCCTGGACTTGGGCGCGAACTATCGCGGCATCAAGAACCTGGTGTTGACCGCCAGCGTGCTCAACCTCACCAACTCCTATGCACGGTCGGTGGGCATTCCCAACATCTTCACCTACTGGGATCTGGGAACGCCGGGCATGCTGGGTCGCCGCTTCTCGGTCTCGGCAAGCTACGACTTCAAGTAAATCGGCTCCGGGCTGCAGCCACCAGCTCGCAGCCTGGCCCAGCCTTCAAAAGGGCGTGCGGCGGTCAGCCGCGCGCCCTTTTTGACGTCTTGGGGATGGCCAGGCGCAGGCCAAGCGCAGGCCTTCGCGGGGGCGGAGCGCGGCTCAGCGCAGATAGGCCTCCACCGCGCCCTTGAGCTTGATGAGCAGGGGCCGGCCCTGTCGGTCGACCGTCTTGCCGGCGGGCACCTTGATCCAGCCCTCGCTGATGCAGTACTCCTCCACGTCATGGCGCTCTTTGCCATTGAAGCGGATGCCGATGTCCAGTTGCATCAAGTCCCGCACATGATGTGGGCTGCGGGGGTCGGTGGACAGGCGATCAGGCAGGGTGGGGGAAGGTTCGCTCATGCCCGAGATTGTGCCGCGTGGGCGCGTGGGCGGATGCGCTGCAGCTGATGCAGCGTGATGCCGCGCGCCTGCACCTTGCTGTGCTCGATGTGGCTGGTCAGCAGCAGCTGCGCCTGTTCAGCCTTGCGCTGGATGACCGCGCGAAGGATCTTGCCGTGTTCCAGGTAGGTGGCCTCGATGCGGTCCGCGCGGGTGAAGTCCAAGCGGCGCACGATGCGGATTCGCTCGGTGATGTCACGGTGAACCCGCGCGAACTCTTCGTTGCCGGCTGCCTGGATGAGGAGTGTGTGGAAGTGTTCGTCCAACTGGCCAACGGCCGCGCCATCGCTCAGGCGGTCCGAGGGCGGCACCAGCCAGTTCGCCTTGAGCTCGGCCAGCTCCGGTGGGTCCTCCTGCCGCTCGCACAAGCGCCCCACAGCCCAGCGCTCCAGCACCACCCGCAGGTCGTAGAGCTGCTCGATGCGGTCAAAGTCGATCGGTTGCACAAACCAGCCGGTCTTGGGCTCCACATCGATGCGCCCCTCGGTGCGCAGCCTGAACAGGGCTTCGCGCACCGGCGTGCGGCTCACGCCCAGGCGCTGGCCGATCTCGGCCTCTGATCGGCGTTGGCCCGGCACCCAGGCGAACTCATCGATTTCGGTCTTCAGCTGCCCGTAGACCTGGGCGGCCAGGTTGGGGTGCTCCAAGGGGAAGGTGTTCATCGTCAGGCCGGGTCGATGAAGTGGCAAGCGGCCCGGTGGTTCACATCATCGCCGATGGCGCGCAACAAGGGCATCTGGCGTGCGCAGACATCCTGTCCGATGGGGCAGCGGCCGTGCAGGCGACACACCTGGGACGGGGGGTCGATGGGGCTGGCCACTTCGCCTGAGAGCTTGATGCGCGGCCCTTGGCCAGGGATCGAAGACACCAGGGCCTTGGTGTACGGGTGGCGAGGATGCCGAAAGACCGCCTCAGATGGCCCCACCTCCACGATGCGCCCCAGGTACATCACCGCCACGCGATCGGTGAGCAGGCGCACCACATTCAGGTCGTGCGAAACGAACAGGCAGGACAGTCCCAATTCTTGCCGCAGCCGCTGCAGCAGCTGCAGCACCACCGCCTGCACCGACACATCCAATGCGGCCGTGGGCTCGTCCAGGATGAGCAGCCGAGGCTGCACCGCCAAGGCGCGGGCGATGCCCACGCGGGCCTTCTGGCCGCCCGAGAGCTGGTGGGGGTAGCGATCCAGGAGTTCGGCGGGCAGGCCCACCTGTTCGGCCAATGCCTGCACCCGGGACTGCTCCTGTTCTCTGGTGAGGGTCGTGAGCAGCTTCAGGGGTTCAGCGATGGTGTCCCGTGCGGTGTAGCGCGGATTCAGGCTGTCGGTCGGGTCCTGGAAGACCATCTGGATGGCGCTTCGCCAGGGCGACCGTGCGAAACGCAGGGCCGGTATCTCGGACAGATCCTGGCCGTCGAACAGGATGCGCCCTTCGCTGGCGTCGTGCAGCCGCGCCAACAGGCGCACCAGCGTGGACTTGCCGCAGCCGCTCTCCCCCACCAGGCCCACGCTTTCGCCTCGGCCGATGTCCAGCGACACGTCGTCCACCGCGTGCAGTGATGAGCCGCGGGCCCCACTGACCGGGAAGCGCTTGTGCAGGCGCTCCACCCGCAGGATCGGATCTGAGGCGGTACCGGCGTGAAGCGCGGCGCCGTCTGTGGCGACGGCTGTGGCGACGGCGGATGTCGGGGTGTGGGTCATGCCATGGCCTCGGTGATCGGGACAGCCCCTTGAGTGGGGTGCCAGCACGCCACGGTGTGCCGACCCTGTGCCATGAGCTGTGCGGGTTCGCTGCGGCACCGCGCATCGGCCCGCGCACAGCGGTCGGCGAAACGGCATGCCGGAAGATCGCTGCGGCGCAGGTCCGGCAGGTTCCCCGGCACCGGATGCAGGTCCTGCAGTGCACTGCGCGGCCCAGGTGAAGAACTCAGCAGCCGGGCGGTGTAGGGATGGCGCGGGCGATGGAACAGTTCTTCGGCAGGCCCGGCCTCCACGACGTGGCCGGCGTGCATCACCACCAGCCGGTCGCAGTAGTCGGCGGCCAGGGCCAGGTCGTGGGTGATGAACAGGGCAGCCATTTGGCGTTGACGCGCCAGTTCGGTGATGAGGTCCATCACCGCGGCCTGTGTGGTCACATCCAGCCCGGTCGTGGGCTCATCGGCCACCAAGAGCCCAGGGCGACAAGCCAGGGCCAGAGCGATCATCACCCGTTGGCACATGCCGCCGCTCATCTCGAAGGGGTAGGCGTCGACTCGGCGTTCGGGGTCGGAAATGGCGACCTCGCGAAGGGCCTGCACGGCGCGCTGGCGCAGGTTATGGCCCAGATCGGGACCGCGTTGGTGGGCGTCACCCACCGCATGGCGGCGCAACACATCCGCGATCTGCCGACCCACGGTACGGATCGGGTTGAGGGCGGTGCGCGGGCTTTGGAAAATCATCGAGATTTCGCGACCGCGGATGTCGGCCAGTGTGGCCTCATCGGCTTGCAGCAGGTCCAAGCCACCAAAAATGGCACTGCCGGCGGTCACGCGCGCCGCTCGGTCGCTGATGCCCATGAGGGCGTAACTCAGCACCGACTTTCCCGAGCCGCTCTCGCCCACCAGACCCACGATCTCACCACGCCGGATCTGCAGGTCCACGCGCTCCAGCGCATGCACCACGCCCGAGCGGGTGCGGAACTCCAGGCTCAAGCCGCGCACATCGAGCAGCGGGGGCTGTTCAGCAGGGTTCATGTGCGCCTCCGGGGATCGAACAGGTCGCGCAGGGCGTCGCCCAACAGGTTGAAGGTGAACACCGCCAGCATCAGGGCCGCACCGGGAAACAGGCTCACCCACCACTCGCCCGAGACGATGAACTGCGCACCTTCGGCCACCAGGATGCCCCATTCGGCCTCAGGTGGGCGCACACCCAAGCCGATGAAGGACAGGCCTGCCGCGTTCAAGATGGCCCAGCCCATGTTGAGGCTGACCTGCACCATGGCCGGCGGCAAGGTATTGGGAAACAGATGCATGGCCAGGATGCGCGCGTCGGAATTGCCCGACAGGCGTGCAGCCTCCACCCAGCCCGCTTCGCGCCGGATGTTGGCCTCGGCCCGCGCCACCCGAATGTAGAAAGGCAGGTTGATGATGGCCGTGGCCAACACGATGTTGCCCACGGTGTTGCCCAAGGCCGCCACGATGCCCATGGCCAACACGAACAGCGGGAACGCCATGATGGTGTCGGCCAGGCGCGTGACGCCACGGTCCCACCAGCCACCGAAGAAGCCAGCGGCCAGCCCCAGCGGGACACCGACCGCAAACGACAGCACCACCGCGCTCACGGCAATGCCCAGGTCCATGCGCGTGGCCACCACCACGCGGGAGAAGATGTCGCGCCCAAGAGCGTCCGTGCCGAACCAATGGGTCGCCGAGGGTGGCTGCAAGGCTGCCTCGGCCTTGCTGGCCAAGGGGTCATAAGGGACGACCCAGGGGCCGATCAAGGCCAGCAGCACCAACATCGCAAACAGCAGCGCGGCCCCGAGCGTGACGGGGTTGTCGCTGAGCACATGCCGGAAGTGGGACCAGCCCTTCATGAGTCGACCCTCACCCTCGGGTCGATCAGGAGGTACAGCACATCCACGAGCAAGTTGAGCAGCACAAACAACGCACCCATGGCCAGCACGAAGCCCTGCACGGGGGCGTAGTCGCTGGCGGTGAGCGCATCGATGGCGTAACTGCCCAGCCCAGGCCAGCTGAAGACCTTCTCCACGATGACGCTGCCGCCCAGCATGAAGCCGAACACCATGCCCAGCGTGGTGACCACCGGCAGCAAGGCATTGCGCAGTGCGTAAGTCACCAGCACCGTGGCCGAGGAAAGGCCGCTGGCCCTAGCAGTTCGCACAAAGTCACTGGTGAGCACCGACAGCATCGAGGCGCGGGTCATGCGGGCGATGGGGGCCATCACGAAGATGGTCATGGTGAGCACGGGCAGCACGAGCTGCTTGGCACTGGCCCACCACACGGCCGGGTCGCGCGCCAGTGCGGCATCGATGAGGTACAGACCGGTGACGGTGGGCGGCGGCGACCACATGGGGTCCAGCCTTCCCAAGGGAGATGGGGCCCACCCCAAGAGGAAATAGAACACATAGGCCAGCAGCAGACCGGTGAAAAAGGTGGGCAAGGACACGCCGGCGGTGGTGATCAGACGGCAGGCCTGGTCGATCCATGAGCCCTGGCGCACCGCCGCCATCACACCCATGGGGATGGCCAGGGAGCAGGCCAGCAATAGGGCCGCCAGCATGATCTCCAGCGTGGCCGGTAGGCGCGAGAGCAGCTCCTGCCGTACCGGCTGACCGGTGGTGAGGGACAGGCCCAAATCCCCGCGTGCCAGGTCGCGCAGGTAGCGGTAAAACTGCTCGAGCAGCGGACGGTCCAGGCCGAGTTGCTTGCGCACCTCCTCGATGGCTTCCTGCGTGGCCGCTCCGCCGGCGAAGTAGGCGGCCGGGTCGCCTGGCAGGGCACGGGTCAGCAAGAAGGTGATGACCACCACCCCCAACAGGTTGGGCAGCGCCGCCAAGAGCCGCTGGGCGATCAGGCGTGGCAGGCTCATGCGGGCGTCTTCTTCATCAGACTCACATGCGCGGCCACCACGCGCCAGCCCAGGCCTGGCAGGCGCATCCAGGTTTGGCTTTGCCGGCCGAGGAGTTCGGCGTTGTCGCGCACGAATTCGGTCATCGCGGTGCCGGCATCGGACCCGAAGGTGGTGATCACGGTGCGGCGCAGCGTGCGGGCCAGGTTCATCGCGGGGCGCGCGCTGCGAAAGGCGCGGATCTCCTGGATGCCGTAGAGGTTCTCGCCCACCCCAAAGCGCACGGTGTGTTCGCTGGGCCAGAACAGCTCATCGAGCACCTCGACCCGGTTGTTGACCAGGGCATCTTCGTAACGATGGAAGGCGGCGGTCAACTCGGCGTGGGCGTCGGTTTGGTTGATCTGCATGGTTCAAGCCTTGTCGATGGATGGGAGGCCGGCGCCTCGCGTGCGGGCGCTGACGACACCTCGGGCTTCGAGTTCGCGTGCCACTCGCAGGGCCAGGTCTTCGCGCCAGGGTGCGGCCACGATCTGCACGCCGATGCTCAGATGCGGGTGTTGAGGATCCACGCCCCACACCGGCACCGTGGCCACCGGCAAGCCGATGCAGGAAATCGGTTGGGTGAGCAGGCCCATGCTGGCGCGCGCGTTCATGCGCTGACCGGCGATCTCGATCCAGTCGGTGCCGATGGGCTGGGCCACGCAAGGCGTGGCCGGTGCCAACAGCACGTCCCATTCGTCGAAGCTTTGCGCCACCTGACGTGCAAACCAATGGCGCACGCGCTGAGACTGTTGCACCCAGGCCGCGGGCAGCAGCGCACCGGCCAGGAAGCGATCTCGGGTATGGCGGTCGAAGTCTGCGGCGCGGTGGCGCAAGTCTTCCAGATGCAGGGCTGAGCCTTCGGCATTGGTGATCACAAAAGCGGCCGAGCGGGCTGCGGCCACTTCAGGCCACTGCACCGTCTCGGTGGCGCCGAGCGCGGCCGCCACCGAGGCCACGGCGCGGCGGGCGGGCTCGGTGCTCATGTCCTGAAACCAGCCCCCGAGGATGCCGATGCGCAGGCCCTGTGTGCCCAGCCCCAACGTGGGCATCACCGGCTCAACCGCGCGCACGGCCTGCGCGGGATCCTCAGGGTCGGCACCCTGCATGGCGTCATAGGCCTGTGCCAAGAGCTCGATGCTGTGGGCAAAAGGCCCCACATGGTCCAGACTGCCAACAAAGGGAAAGCTGCCCGTGCGGGGCAGCCGACCATAGGTCGGCTTGAGGGCAAACACACCGCACAGTGAGGCAGGCACGCGGATGGATCCGTTGGTGTCCGAGCCCAGCGTCAACGGCACCTGCCCCGCCGCAACGGCTGCACCCGAGCCGCCGGAGGAGCCACCACTGATGCGCGTAGGGTCCTGCGGGTTTCGGGTGGGCCCCACATGGGAGTTCTCGGTGGTGAAGCCATAGGCGTACTCGTCCATGTTGAGCGCACCCACGAGCACAGCCCCGGCCGCCTCCAGCCGGCGGATGAGCACCGCATCGCGCACCGCCGGTGGCTTGTCACGCTCGATCTTCGAGCCCGCCTGCGTGACCACCCCCTGGATATCGAATAGGTTCTTCACCGCGAAGGGCACACCGCGAAGCGGCTGCGGGGACTGACTGCGAGACCCTTGCGCATCCAGCGACGCTGCGCGCGCGCGTGCCCGGGCGGCCAGCACGTCCGTGAAAGCGTTGACTTGGGAATCGGTGGAGGCGATGCGCTGCAAAGCCGCTTCGACCCGCGCCACCGCATCCGGGGCGTGCGCAGCGAGGGGCGGCGTCGCCTGCCCTGCACCCGCCCCTTTCGGCTCGGCCTGAGCACGGGGCGCTACCCCGGGCGCGGCCGCAGCCGAAGGCGGGCCCACCGGCACGAACACACTGCCCGACTCGTCGGCGGGCGTGAGCTGCGCGGCCAGTCGCATCACCGGGGCGGCCATGCCTGCCGCCAGCGCCAGGTACACGGCCACACCCGGGCGCTGCTCGGCCGAAATCGGCAGGTCCAGCAAAGCGGCCTGCGCATCAAGCACGGCTTCGGCGGTGCGGGGGTCCAGGGTCGGGTTCACTGAGCGCGTACTCCGTTCAGGCCTTGGACAACTGGCGGTAGTCGGGCTGCAGATGGAACCAGTACATATAGCCCTGCACGTTGCTGCGCATGGCCACATCCATCGTCGGCTGGAAAATGGGCACGCGCGGCACTTCGTCGTAAGCGATCTGCACCATCTCCTTGACCATCGAGTCGTACAGCGGCTTGCTCTCGGCAAACCGCGCGTTGGTGATCACCTTGTCGAGCTTGGCGTTCTGGTAGCTCATGGTGTTGAACACCGCGTTCTGGCCGTGATAACACCAGAAAAAGAAGTACTCGGGATAGTCCAGCCAACCGCCAAAGCGGTTGAGGATCAGCGGCATGTCCTTCTTCAGCAGGGCAGCGCGCCAGGTCGCGCCGGGAATCTTGTTGATGGAGGTCTTGATGCCGATGGAGGCCAGCGCCTCTTGGATCAGCAACACCATAGGCTCCCCGATGGTGGCTCCACCCAGGTCAAAGCTCAGCGTGGTCTCCAGGCCGTTGGCGTAACCCGCTTCGGCCATCAGGGCCTTGGCCTTGGCCAGGTCCTGCTTGTACCAAGTGGCCTGGGGCCAGGCGGTGGTCTTCACGCTGTTGCCCGTGCCGCCATAGAGCTTGGCTGCGCGCTTGTAGATGGCCTTGTCGAACATCTGCTCGTAGGGCAGGGCCCAGGCCACGGCCTGGCGCAGCTTGGGGTTGTCGAAGGGCGCCTTGGTGACATTCATCCCCAGATAGACCATCGAGTTCTCGATGGGGGTGGAGGTGACCTTCACGCCCTGAGTGCCTGCGGCCAGTTCAGAGAAGTC
This sequence comes from Betaproteobacteria bacterium, assembly GCA_009923315.1. Classification (GTDB taxonomy): domain Bacteria; phylum Pseudomonadota; class Gammaproteobacteria; order Burkholderiales; family Burkholderiaceae_C; genus RFTU01. The sequence continues at coordinate 10,498 of RFTU01000027.1, read as the reverse complement.
CTTGGGCGGCAGGTCATAGGTGATGTCGATGTCGCCCTTGAGCAGCAGCGCGCGGCGGTTGCCGGCGTTGGGCACCTCGCGCTGCACGATGCGGCGCAACTTGGGCATCGGCCCGCACTTCCAGTCCTCGTTGCGCACGTAGACGATTTCCTGGCCGGGCTTGAAACTCTCGACCTTGTAGGCGCCGCTTCCAGCCGTGTTGTTGCGCGTCCAGTTCAGGCCCCAGGGGTCTTGTGCGGTGGCGTTCTTCTTCACCAGTTCGCTGTTGAAAATACTGGGCACTGGCACGGCCATGTCCATCATGGAGAGCTTGTCCGCGCGCAGGAACTTCACGCGGAAGGTGTGGTCGTCCACGACCTCGAACTGCGAGGGCTCTTCCAACGAGCCGGCCTTCATCTGGAAGGTGGGGAAGCCGCCCACGGTGACCGCGCGGTCAAAGCTCCACTTCACATCCTTGGCGGTGACGGGCGTGCCGTCGTGGAACTTGGCGTCCTTGCGCAGCTTGAAGGTCACCGAGTTGCCATCGGGTGCGACCTTCCAGCTCTCGGCCAATTCGGGGACCAGCTTTTCCTTGTCATAGACCACCCGGCCGTCGGGTAGCGTCTTCTTGGCGAAGCTCATGAGTCGGTCGTAGCAGATCCAGCTCACGCCGTAGGACGGGCGGTTGGCGCCCACGGTGTGGATGTCCAGTGAATTCGGGCCGAATTCATTGGCCACGATGAGCACATCGGCAGGGCGCGCTTGGGCGTGCGCCGCGCCAGGGATGACAGAAAAGGCCGCGGGTGCGGCCGCTGCGGTGGACAGGAAGTGTCGACGTTTCATGCTCGGTTCTCCGTGTTGAAGATGAGGGGGCGGAACTTCGGTTGGAACTCAGTGGCAAAGGGCCAGCCGCTCAATGCGCGCCAGCGGTGGATCGGGCCGCAAGGAAGGCGCGCCAGCCTCCGTGCGCGCTCACATCGGGCGCATCGCGCAGCGCGTGCGACTCGCACAGGAAGCCATGGACCGTGCGGCCGTCTTCCAACTCAATGGAGCCCAGGCCCAGAGGCGACGGAATGAGCGAAAGAAAGGAGCCCACCTGCGACATCGGCATGTTCCAGACCTCCAGCTCAATGCCCACGCCGCCTTCGGCCACGCGTTGAAGCCCGGGCTTGGGTGGGGTGGTGCCCGGCAACGCGTGCAGCCGGTAGCGGGGCGCGGTGCGGGCCTTGCTTTGCAGGGTGGCGCCGCGCTCGAGTAACTGCCCGTTGAGCGGCAAGCCGCTCAGGTGCGCACCCACCACCGCAATGGGGAGCGTGTCGGTGGCTGGCCACAAGGCCGCGGCAAGCGGGTCCGGGCGCTGGAGCGGCACACCGGTGGACCCCATCGGCAGGGCGCAGGCCGACTGCCAGCATGCACCCCAACTGGCCAGCGCAGCGTCGGCATTGGCCGGGGCGATGAAGGTGACGCCAAAGGGTAGCCCTTGGGCCGTGTGGGTGGCCGGCAGCGCCAACGCGCTCCAGCCCAAGAGGTTCACGAAGTTCGTGTAGGTCCCGAGCTCAGAGTTCACACCCACGGGGTCGGCGGCGACCTCCTCGAATCGAGGATGGCGGGGGGCGGTTGGGGTCATCAGCACATCGACCTGCTCGAACAAGGCCTGTGCGGGGCGGCGCAGCTGCTGCAGGCGGTACTGGGCACGAAAAGCGTCCACCGCGCGCTGGCTCTCGGCTTTGCGCACCACGGAGGCCACCGTGGGGTCGATCGCCTGCGGAAGCTCGCGCAGCAGCTGCTCGAGTACCGCATAGCGCTCGGCCACCCAAGGGCCCTCGTACAGCAGTTGGGCCACCTCGTGTAGCACCTGGAAGTCCAAGGCCACCAGTTCTGCGCCCAGGGATCGGGCCTGGCGGCATGCCGCGTCCCAGGCGGCGTCGTACCCGTCCTGCGCCCGCAGCTTGGGCTCGGCCGGCACGCCGATGCGCAGCGGCGCACCCAGCACAGCCCCCCGGCGGGCTTGCAGCAGCGCGGGCCCGGGTGTGAATTGGCTGTAGTCGTCGCGGGTATCGGGCCCTTCCAACACCTGCAGCACCACGGCTGCGTCATCGGCAGTGAGCGCAAAGATCGACACGCAATCCAATGTCCGGCAGGCGGGCAGCACACCGGCCGTGCTGACCCGACCCGGCGTGGGCTTGAGCCCCACGATCTGGTTGAAGCCGGCCGGAACGCGGCCCGAGCCGGCCGTATCGGTGCCCAGAGCAAAGGCCACGTCGGCTCGGCCCACCGCCACCGCAGAGCCGGAGCTGGAGCCGCCACTGATGCGCCCCGCATCGAAGACGCTGGCCGGGCCACCATGCGGGCTGCGGGTGCCCACCAGCCCGGTGGCGAACTGGTCCAGGTTGGTCTTGCCGATCAACACCGCGCCGGCTTCCAGCAGCCGCTGCACCACGGTGGCGCACTCGGCCGGCACCTTTTGGTGCTCGGGGCAGGCGGCCGTCGTGGGCAGGCCGGCCACGTCGATGTTGTCCTTCACCGCAAAGGGCACGCCAAACAGTGGCAGGCGCACCAACACGGCGCGGCGGGCCTCCTCATCGGCACCAGCCGGCATCAAGGCATCCAGTTCGGCGGCACGCTGGGCCACCGATTGCGCAGACAGTCGCAGGATCCAGGCCCTTGCAGGACTGTCAGAGGCCAGCCGTGACGCGCGGGCACTCAAGAGATCGGCGGCGCGCGCGCCACGCAGGTAGGCCTGCCGCCAATCGCTGAGGGTCAAGAGGGTCGACTCGGTCTGCATGGTTTTGGTGCACCCACTGGTATACAAGCGGGTGCACGCAAACACCGTGCCGAGCAGGATGTCTGGCCCGGATGCCCGATCGAGGGCTCAGGGCCCTTGAGGCCCTCCAGCCCCCTGGGCCGTCATGCTGGCGAACACCTCGGCCACCGCCGCCGTGTCCTGCCGTCCACGGCCTTGGGACATGGCGCCGGTGTACAGCGCGGCACACGCGTTGAGCAAGGGCAGGGGGCAGTTCGCTTGGCGGGCCATTTCCCCGATCACCTGCATGTCCTTTTGCCAGAGCTCGATCTTCATCGTGGCCGGCTCGTATTCGCGTCGGATCATCATCGGCATCCGCAGGGCCATGAGGCCGGTGCCGATGTAAGGGCTGCCGGCCATATGGGTCAGGGCCACTTGGGGGTCCAGCCCCATCGACCGGCACAGGGTGACCATTTCCGCATAGGCCACGTTGTATATGCCCACCAGGTGGTTGGCCGCTATCTTGAGTTTGATGCCCGCACCCAGCGCGCCCACGCGCGGTGCCTTGAGTGTGAAGGCCCGCACGACGGCGGCGGCTTCACGGCAGGCAGCCAAGGGACCACTGAGGTACATGATCCAGGTCTGCGCGGGTGTGGGGGTGGCCGTGCCGCTGATGGGGGCGTCCAGCAGCACCCGGCCCTGTCGCTTGAGGGCCGCCGCCGCCTGCAACTTGTCTTCCAGGGGCAGGGTGCTGCACTCGACAACGATCCTGGCCTTGTGTGCATCCTCGACCACGGCGAGTTCGGCCACCACCTGTCGCAGCGCCTGGGCACTGGGCAGACACAGGATGAGCATTTCGGCCTGGCGCGCCACCTCGGCGTTGGAGCCCGGTACCCGCACGCCCAGGCGAGCGCAACGCCGGCGCGCGGCGGCTACGGGGTCATGGCCCCACACTTCGTGACCGGCCGCACGCAGTGCGCGCCCCATGATGCTGCCCATGATGCCCAGGCCCACCAGACCGACGACCGGCTGGCCATGCGTGCGGCCTGCGGCGTCTGTAGGGGCTCGACCGCTCGGACGCTTCATGGGGCGGCTCCGTTGGCACCGATCAGACGCTGAGCCTCGGCACAAATGGCGCCCGGGGTCGTGATCCACACACCGGTTCCCTCATGGGCCCGCTCGCGCGCGGCCGCGATGTGCTGCAAGGCGCGCCGCAGGTGCCGCAGGCGGTAGGGCTGCCCCACGATGTAGGGATGCAAGGCGATACCCAACACCAGCGCCTGGCGCTTGGATTGCTCCAGCATCTCGTCGAACTGGTCGATGATCATCTGCGCGAAGTCCTTGGCGTCCATCTGCCGCGCCACAATCATCGGGATGTCGTTGAGCTCCTGCGGATAGGGAACGGACCACAGCACCTGGCCGCTGCGCGTTCGCATGGGCACGGGTTGGTCATCGTGGCACCAGTTGAGGGTGTAGGTGTAGCCCGTCTCGACCAACAGGTCGGGCGTGAGGCGGCTTTCGCTGATCCAGGGCGACAGCCAGCCCTGCGCGGCCTGCCCGCTGTGCTCCAGCATGCGGGCGCGGCAACCGGCCAACAAGTGGCGCTCCTGCGCTTCGTCCCACACCCCCTGGCGCTCGGCATTGGTGTGGCCATGGCCCACGAGCTCATCGCCTCGCGCCACGCAGGCGGCCACCAGCTCGGGGCAGTGGTCATACAGCGCCGTGTTGATGAGTGCAGCGGCCGGCAGCTTCAACTCGTCCAGCAACGCCAGGCAGCGCCATGCGCCCACGCGGTTGCCATATTCGCGCCAGCTGTAGTTCAGCACATCGGGTTGTGGTGAGGCTGGGCCGAGCATGGCGCCCAGGCCCTCGCCAAAGGCGAAGTGTTCATGGTTGACGGCCAGATAAACCGCCAGCCCCGCACCGCCCGGCCAGCGCCAGAAGGGTCGCTGCGTGATGGCCCGATACGGGAAGCGGCCATGGTCGGGCAGGATGCCGGCGTAGGGGGAAACGGTCGAGGTCATGGGCGGCTCGCGGTGAACGGGTGGGAGGTCTCGTGTCGGTCGGTCGAGTCGGCGTGCCCCAATAGGGGGAGCCAAGGCACCAAGTCGGGGCGCGGCTCAGCAGCCGGCACCGGTGCAGGTGCATGCCCGCCCAACAGCACGCGCAGACCGGCTTCGACGCTGTCGATCAGGGGAAGGGTTGAATCGGCCTGCAGCCGAGCGGCCCAACCGGCCAGACCAGCGCCCCCGATGATGATGGAGCGTGCGCCGCTGGCCCGTGCGGCCTGGCAAGCCTGCGTGAGGTGTTGCCGGGCCAGGGTCGGGTCGGCCAAGAGCTGCGCGCCGCTGGGTGCCACCGTCTCGGTGTGCAACAACAGGGAGCCGAAGCCCAGCGACTGGGCCAAGCGCTGCAGCATGGGCTTCCAGCGAGGGCCGCCCGTGACCACAGCAAAGGGCCCCGAACGCGCGGCCTCGATGAAGGCGGCCTCGGCCAGTCCGGTCACGGGGGCGGTGGCGTGTTCACGCAGGGCGAAAAGGCCCGGGTCGCCGAAACAGCCGATGAGCACCGCATCGGCCGTGGGTTCGGCGGCCCAAGACGCCAGGACCGCGTGCGCGGCAACGGCGTGGCTGCTCTCGCAGGCGATGTAGGGCGCTCCGAACGCCGCGGTTCGCGCGATCAGCTCGGTGCCGCGCGGCAGCAGGGCCTGAAGGTGGGCCTGCAGGCGCGCGGTGACCTCACGGGTGGTGTTCGGGTTGATCAGCAGGATGCGTTTCGGTGGTGCGTGATTCATCGGTCGAAGGGGGTGCGGGTGCCGTGGAGCAAGTCATGTTCCAGCTTGGCACATTTCGTGCACTCGTGGTGGTCATTGCGTTCAACCCGGCCCCGTTCATCCCGGGGAATTTGAAGGATCCATCATGAAGCGTCGTCTTGTTCTTGCGGCCGGTGCCGGCCTGCTCTCCACGCCCGCCTGGGTATCGGCTCAGCCGGCTTGGCCCAGCCGCGGACCGGTCAAGCTGGTGGCACAGTTTCCGCCTGGCGGCCTGGTGGACACGGTTTCGCGCCTGATCGCGCCACACCTCTCGCAGGCCCTGGGCCAAACGGTGATCGTGGAAAACCGCCCGGGTGCCGGCGGCCTCATCGGTACAGACTTCGTGGCCAAGCAACCCGCCGACGGCTACACCCTGTTGGTCAGCCACGCCAGCGTGCACATCTATGCCGCGGCCACCCGCAGCTCCATGCCCTTCGACGCGGTCAACGATTTCACCCACATGGCCATGCTGGTGGAGGCGCCCATGGTGCTGCTGGTGCGCGGCAACTCACCCTACACCTCGCTGGCCCAATATGTGAACACCGCCAAGACCAAGCCGGTGCGTTACGGCACTTCGGGCATCGGCAGCGCCAACCACCTGTTCGGCGAAATGCTCAAGCTCGAAGGCAAGGCGCCCGAGCATGACCACGTGCCCTACCAAGGCAGTGCACCGGCCATGCAGGACCTGCTGTCGGGCCAGATCGACGGCCTGTTCGACCCCATCACCACCAACGTGGCACAGCTCAAGGCGGGTTCGCTGCGGGCCCTGGCCATTTCCACGCCCCAGCGCCTGGCCGCCTTCCCCAACATGCCCACCTTCGCGGAACAGGGCTTCCCCTCGATGACCGGCTCACAGTGGCTGGGACTGTCGGGTCCGAAGAACCTGCCGGCGCCGATTGCCCAGCGCCTGTCCGCCCTCATGCCCGAGATCCTGAAGAAGCCCGATGTGGCCGCGCGCCTGGAGGAGCTGCAGACGCTGCCGCGCGCCACGCCGGTGCTGGGCGATGACTTCGTGAAGGTGATCCGCTCGCAGATCGACACCTGGTCTGCGGTGGCCAAGCGCGCCAACGTGCAGGTGGTGGTCTAAGCCGCCCTTGCCCTGCCGCACCGTGTGGCGGCATGGCGCGGCCGCTTCGTGTCGGGCCGGGGAGCGCGAGAATGCCGACGATGACCGAAGTCGATTTCCGCGCCCTGCCCGAATACCCGCGCTACAAGCTCATGGCCAGCCTGATCGTGCCACGGCCGATCGCGCTGGTCACCACGCTGGGCGCCAATGGCGTGGTGAACGCCGCACCGTTTTCCATGTTCAACATGGTGGGCGAGGAGCCGCCGCTGGTCATGATCAGCCTGAACCGCCTGAAGGACGGGCGGCTCAAGGACACCGCGGCCAACATCCTTGAGAGTGGTGAGTTCGTCGTGCACATCGCCGATGAAGCCATCGGCCAGCAGATGCACGACTGCGGGCGTTCGCTGCCGCCTGATTTGAGCGAACTCGACCTGGTGGGGCTGAGCACAGCACCTTCGAGAACCGTGATGCCCCCGCGCATCGCACAGGCGCCGGTGGCCTTTGAGTGCGTGCTGCACGAAACGATGCAGACCGACAGCCGCTACGTGTTCTTTGGGAGGGTGCAGTGGATGGCCGCGCGTGAGGGCCTCATCGACACCGACCTGTGGCGCGTGAACCTGCGAGACTACAACCCGGTGGCGCGCTTCGGGGCCAGCTTCTACCTGCGCAGTTCCGACCGCTTTGCGATGTCGGAGGGATCGGAGCAGGACCGCAGCGCCGCTTCGACTGAAACCCCGATTGATCGGATGTAGGCTGCCCCATGAAACTGCTGCGCCATGGCCCACTTGGCCGCGAACGACCCGGACTCGTCGATGCCCAGGGCATCGTGCGGGACCTCACCGGCCTGCTGGCCGACATCACACCAGAACAACTCTCCCCTGCCGCGCTGCGTGCGCTGGCGGCGGTGGACGCCTCGCGCCTGCCGGCGGTCACGCCCGGCACGCGAATCGGCGTGCCGATCGCCGGCATTCGGCAGTTCATCGGCATCGGCCTCAACTACCGCCAGCACGCGATGGAGGCAGGCATGCCCATTCCGGCCGAGCCCATCGTGTTTTCCAAGTCCATCACCGCCCTGGCCGGGCCCGACGACGACCTGCCATTGCCCGCCGGCAGCGTGGCACTGGACTACGAGGTGGAGTTGGGCATCGTGATCGGCAGCACCGCGCGGCGCGTGCGCCGCGGCGACGCGCTGGCGCATGTGGCGGGCTATGTACTGGCCAATGACGTGAGCGAGCGCGACTGGCAGCTGCAGCGCGGCGGGCAGTGGATGAAGGGCAAGTGCCACGACGGCTTCGGTCCCATCGGGCCTTGGCTGGTCACCACCGACGAGATTCCCGACCCGCAGGCGGTGGCGCTGGCGCTGCGTGTGAACGGTGAGGTTCGCCAGGACAGCAGCAGCGCGGACATGATCTTTGGCGTGGCCGAGATCGTGAGCTACCTGAGTGACTTCATGACGCTGCTACCTGGCGATGTGATCGTCACCGGCACACCGCAGGGCGTGGGCATGGGCTTCAAGCCCCCGAAGTATCTGAAGGCGGGTGATGTGGTGGAACTCAGCAGCCCGCAGTTGGGCCGGCAGCAGCAGCGCGTGGTGCCGCTGGGATAGCCGTGATGGTGGCCGATCGGGCTGCAGTTCGGTCCATCCCTTCGCCCACGGCGGCCTGCCGGGACCCTAGCCCCCGGGGGATCGAATCGGTGCCATCGGCCTCAGCTGCTCGCTCGTGGCGCGGTGGTTTGCAACTCGACTACCGCGTGCATCAGGGCCGCACGGTGGCGCGGGACCGGCACGAAGGACCGCTGCGGGTGCTCAAGGCGCTGTACCCCGATGATGGGCTCACCTGCGAACACGTGCTGGTGCATCCCCCCGGCGGTTTGGCCGGTGGCGACCACCTCACGGTGCAGGCCCACCTGCACGCCGGCTCGCGCGTACGGGTCACCACACCCGGGGCCACGCGCTTCTACAAAAGCCTGGGTGCTGCTGCCGTACAGAGCGTCCACCTGCACCTGGACGAAGGCGCCCGACTGGAATGGCTGCCCATGGAATCCATCGCGTATGCCGGTTGCCGCGCCGTCAATGAATGCCGCATCTCGCTGGCACCGGGCGCCGCCATGATCGGCTGGGACCTCTGCTGCCTGGGCCTGCCGGCCTCGGGCGATGCATTCCGGTCGGGCTCCATCCAGCAGCACCTGGAGGTGCAGGGGGTATGGCTGGAGCGGGGCTTGATCCAGGCAGAGGACCGCGTGCTGCGCGACTCGCCGCTGGGCCTGCAGGGCCATCCCGTGGTGGCCAGCCTTTGGTGCGCCACGGGCTCGGCCTGGAGCGGCGCGTTTCGGGAACAGGTCCTCGAGGCCGGACTGCAAGCCCTGACGGCGGCCGAAGCCGATTCCGCACGCACCACCGCCAAGCTGGCCGCCGGCGGCATCACCAGCCCCCATGACCAGGTGATCGTGTTCAGGGCACTGGCCGACGCAGTGGAACCTGTGTTCGAATCGTTCCAGCGGGTGCGGGATGCCTGGCACCGTGCGATGTGGCAGTACCCGGCCCCAACACCGCGCATCTGGCGCCTCTGACTTCATTGCACCATGGACCTGACCCCCCGAGAAAAAGACAAGCTCCTGATCTTCACCGCCGCCCTGCTGGCCGAGCTCAAGCTCAATCACCCCGAGGCCGTGGCCCTGATCACCGCGGCCATCCTGGAAGGCGCGCGCGATGGCCGCACCGTCGCTCAGTTGATGAGCGATGGCAAGCAAGTGCTCGCCCGGGGCGACGTCATGGACGGCGTGGCCGACATGATTCCCGACATCCAGGTGGAGGCCACCTTTCCCGACGGCACGAAGTTGGTGACCGTTCATCAACCCATCGTTTGAAACGCAGGAGCGGCCCGTTCGCCCACTTCGTTCGCCCGATCACCCGCCCGAAGGACGCACCACCATGATCCAGACCCAGCTTCTCCCTCTGCTTGGCAAGGCCGGCGTGGCCATTTCAGCCTTGACCCTGCGCCGCTGGCTCCAGGCCGCCTGTCAGCGCCTGGCGCCCAAGGCGGCACCGGTGGCCGCTGGCACCCTGGCGGCGATGGCCGCGCCACTGGCTTTGGCCCATGAGGGCCATGGCGCGCTGAGTGATCTGCATGCCCACGGCGACTCGTTGTGGACCCTGGCCCTGCTGGCCGCCGCCGTGTTGATCGGCCTCTTGCTGAAGGCGCGCAAATGATTCCCGGCGAACTCTTCACCGACGAGGGTGAACATGCGCTGAACCCCGGGCGCCGCACGGTCACGATGGTGGTGCAGAACACCGGGGACCGCCCCATCCAGGTCGGCTCGCACTACCATTTCGCCGAGACCAACGGTGCCCTGACGTTCGACCGGGCTGCTGCGCGCGGCATGCGGCTGAACATCGCCAGCGGCACCGCCGTGCGCTTCGAGCCGGGCCAGCAGCGTACGGTGGAACTGGTGGACTACGCGGGTGCCCGCCAGGTGTGGGGCTTTCGCGGCGACGTGCAAGGAGCCTTGTGATGAGCCGCATCGGACGACGCGCCTACGCCGAGATGTACGGCCCCACCGTGGGCGACCGCCTGCGCCTGGCCGATACGGCCCTGGTGATCGAGATCGAACAGGACATGACCTTGCGCGCGGAGGGCTACGGCGAGGAAGTGAAGTTCGGCGGCGGCAAGACCATCCGCGACGGCATGGGCCAATCCCAGCGGCCCAATGGCCCGGGCCTCAAGGACGCGGTGGACTGCGTGATCACCAACGTGGTGATCCTGGACCACTGGGGCATCGTGAAGGCCGACATCGGCATCCGCGGCCAGCGCATCGCGGCCATCGGCAAGGCGGGCAACCCCGATGTGCAGCCGGGCGTGGACATCGTCATCGGCCCGGGCACCGAGATCATCGCCGG
>RFTU01000026.1 GCA_009923315.1 Betaproteobacteria bacterium | reverse complement strand
GCAGGCTTGGTAGGCCTTTACCCCACCAACTACCTAATCCGACATCGGCCGCTCCAATCGCGCGAGGCCTTTCGGTCCCCCGCTTTCACCCTCAGGTCGTATGCGGTATTAATCCGGGTTTCCCCGGGCTATCCCCCACAACTGGGCACGTTCCGATGCATTACTCACCCGTTCGCCACTCTCAAGGAGGTTGCCCCCCTCTACCGTTCGACTTGCATGTGTAAGGCATGCCGCCAGCGTTCAATCTGAGCCAGGATCAAACTCTTCAGTTCGATCTCTGCAAAATAGTTTCGCTCATTGAATTGAAGTGAACTTCACTTCATGAGCATCCAAGCACCTTCACCACAAGTCGCCTTGCAGCTCAGCCCCCTCTCAGGAGCCAGCACCCGAACGCCCACACTTATCGGCTGTCAATTGTTAAAGAACACCCCGCATCCCACAGCAGCCACCCACAAAAGTCAGCAGCTACCCGTTTTCAGCAGAGCCTGCGATTGTGGCACGAATTCTTGCCAGTCGTCAATACCCACCGCAAGGAAGGGGATAGACAGGGAAGCCAGGGTTCTCGCCAGGCCGCCGTCAAAAGCGGAGCCTGCCAGTGTAGCTCAGTTCGAGCCCCCCAAAGCGTCCGGTCGCACGCCGCCCTCAGCGCGCAGCGCGGAACAACCGCGAAGCGGCAAGCTCGGGGTGCTCATCTGACAGCACGGTCTGCAGGTGTTGCTCCAAGTGCCGGGTATCGGCCCGCAGCACGCGCTGCTTGACCTCGGCAATCCGCGAGGGGTGCATGGAGAAGCTACGCAATCCCATGGCCAAGAGCATCTCGGTGAACACGGGGTCGCCCGCCATCTCGCCGCACACACTCACCGACTTGCCCAAGCGGCGCCCGCAATCGATGGTGGAGACGATCAACTGCAGCACCGCCGGGTGCCAGGGGTCGTAGAGGTGCGCCACCTGCTCGTCAGCACGGTCGATGGCCAGCGTGTACTGGATCAGGTCGTTCGTGCCGATGGACAGGAAGTCGAAATGCGGCGCGAACAGGGGAATCATGATGGCCGTGGCGGGAATCTCCACCATGGCCCCGACCTCTGCGTCGGTGAAGGGAATGCCCGCATCGGTGAGCTGCCGCTTGGCCAATGCGATCTGTGCCAGGGTCTGGCGGACTTCATTGAGATGGCCCACCATGGGCACCAGGATCCGCACCTTGCCATAGGCGCTGGCGCGCAGGATGGCGCGCAGCTGCTGCAGGAACATCTCCGGCTCGGACAAGCTCCAGCGGATGGCACGCAGCCCCAGGGCGGGGTTGAGCACATGTTCGTGGCGCAGCTCATGGATGCTCATGCGGTCCAGGGGCTTGTCGGCGCCCACATCAACCGTGCGGATGGTCATCGGCAGACCCTGCATGTGCTCAACCGCGCTGCGGTAGCACTCAAACTGTTCATCTTCAGACGGCAGGTGCCCATCGCGATTCATGAACAGGAACTCGGTGCGGAACAGACCCACGCCCACCGCGCCGGCTTCGGTCGCGGCCTGCGCATCACGGGGCATCTCGATATTGGCCTGCAATTCCACGCGCTCCCCGTCCAGGGTGACGGCCGGCGTGTTGCGCAGGCGATGCAGTCGGGCGCGCTCGAGTTCGCTTTGCCGCTGGCGGAAGCGGTATTCCTCCAGCACGATGGCCGGCGGGTTGATGATCACCACGCCGGCATCGCCGTCGATCACCACCCAGTCGTCCTGCCGGATGAGACGGCTGGCTTCGCGCGCACCGACGACGGCCGGGATATCCATGCTGCGGGCCACGATGGCGGTGTGGGAGGTCTTGCCGCCGACATCGGTCACGAAGCCCGCAAAGACGCTGCGCTTGAACTGCAACATGTCGGCCGGGGCGATGTCGTTGGCCACCAGGATGAGCGGCTCTTCCCCACCGAAGTCAGGCTGAACGGTGCGCTCGATCGAGGCATGTTCGCCCACGGCTGAGCGCTGCAGCGAGCGCAGCAGGCGCTCGACCACCTGCTCGATGTCTGCCTTGCGTTCGCGCAGGTACTCATCTTCCATCTCGTCGAACTGGCGAGACAAGACCTCCAGTTGCGCCGACAAAGCCCACTCGGCGTTGTAGTGACGCTCGTGCACCCACTGCTTGGTGGCGGCGATCATGGTCTCGTCGTGCAGCAGCATGAGGTGCACATCCAAAAGGGCATTGAGTTCGCCGGGCGCATCCGCCGGCATCGCACGCTGCAGGGCCTGGAGTTCACCGGCCACCTCATCGCGGGCTTGGCGCAGACGCTCCACTTCGGCTTGGACCAGGGACTCGTCCACAAAGTAGTGAGCCACGTCCATGCGGCTGGATGCGATCAGCACCGCCCGGCCGATGGCCACACCCTTTGAAACCGCCAACCCGAAGACCTGGATACTCATGGCGGACCCCGCAATGCGCCTACTGGCCTTCGCCGAATTTGTCGTTGATCAGCGCCACCAGGGCGTCAAGCGCCTGCTGCTCATCAGGCCCCTCGCACTCGATCTCCACCTCGGCACCCAAACCGGCTGCCAGCATCATCACCCCCATGATGCTCTTGGCGTTGATGCGTCGACCATTGCGGGTCAAATGGACCGCGCAGCCGAAGGAGCCGGCCAGTTTGGTGAGCTTGGCCGATGCCCGCGCGTGCAGGCCCAGTTGGTTACTGATCGTGATGGCGGTCTTGACCATGGTGGGCTCGAAGTTCCTGGTACTGGGGGGCCCTGGCCTCGACCGGCATCACGCCTTGCGTGGCACCGCTGATGGCTCGCTCGGCCAGGCGCTCGGCACCTTCTTGGGCATAACACAGCACACGCCACAGCATCGGCACGTTCACGCCAGTCACCACCCGGATGCGCCTTTGGTCTGTCAGCCGCTGGGCCACGTTGCAGGGTGTGGCGCCGAATACATCGGTGAGCACCAGCACTTCCTGCTGCGGCATCTGGGCCAACAGCGCGCGCGCCTGCTCCTCAATCTGGGCCGGCGGCAAGCCCGGAGGGACGTCCATTGCACGTAGGCGAGCCGCGCAGTCCGGATAGACATGCTCGGCCACGCTGAGCAGGGCCGAAGCCAGCGGCGCGTGGGCGATCAGAAGCACGGCGGTTTCGTTCATGTGGCTCGGTGAGTTCCGGCCCTATTCTGCACCCTTCGCCTGTCCTGTTGCCGTGGCATCGCTCACCACAACCGAGCCCGCCCTCAGGAACCACAGGTAACAGAACATGCAACCGGTGGCCAGGACACCGAAGGCGCCCTGGAAGGCGTGCACCCTCGACCAGCCTTGTGCGGTCAAGGCATCGATGATGAGGCCCAGCCCCCACTGGGCACTGAACACACCCAGGAAGATCACCAGGTTGAAGGCCGACAGCGCGCGTCCGACCAGGTGGGCAGCAAAAGCCTGGCCCACAGCCGGTTGAGACAAGGACAGGAGCACGCAGGACACGCACCAAAGCGCCAGCATGGCCGGTCCTGCCGCCGGGCCCATGGCCACCACGGTGAACAACAGCGCGGTACTGACGGGGCTGGCCCACCGGATCAGGCGCTCGGCGTCCCATCCCCGGATGGCCAATCGAGGCACCAACGCTCCCAGGCTGGCAAAGGACACCAGCATCGCCAGGTTGACCAGAAACAGGCCTCGCGCGCTGCTTGCGGCGTCCAGCCCTGTCACCTGGTTGAACCAGGGCCCAGCCCATAGCGCCTGAACCGCCACCAAACCGCCGTAGTGCCAAAACCCCATGGGCGCCAGACGCTGGAATGTGGGGTGGCGAAAAATCTGGCCATACCCCGTTCCAGCGCCGTGGCCCACACGCGCGGTGGCGCCCGGGCCCACTGGCGCAGCGCCATGGGCTTGCTCTTCCAGCGGCCGACCTGTGTGCCTGCGAGGGTCCGCCGGCACCACGAACCAGATGAAGGCCGCACACACTGCAATCCCGATGGCCGACAGCCAGAACAAGCCTCTCCAACCCACCAAAGGCAGCAAGGCATGCACCGGCACGGTGGACATCAGCATCCCCAGCGAACCCGTCATCAGCATCCAAGAAGACGCGCGCAGCTGCATCTCGGGGCTGTAGGCATGGCGAAAGCTGGTCAGCGCCGCCATCAGCCCAGCCGACAGCCCCACACCCATCAGGGCGCGCGCCAGGAGCAAGGCCTCAAAGCTCTGCGCCACGGCAAAGGCTGCGCAGGCCAGCACCGCCACGGCCATCAGGGACACCAACACGCGTTTGGGGCCGAATCGATCCAGCGCCGAACCCAAGGGCAGTTGGGTGCTGGCGAAGCCGGCAAAGAAGACCCCCGCCAGGAGGCCGAGATCGGCAGCACCAAGACCCAATTCGGCACTGAACTGGGGCGCCAGCGTGGCGGTCACCGCCCTCAGCAGGGCTGAAAAGAAGTAGCCGAAGGCAAACGCCAGGAACAGCAGGATCGGGCGGGTCACGGCGTCACGCTCAATTGTCCGAAGAAGTTCTCGAGTGCCGCATCGCTCAAGCGGTCTCCGTGCACGCTCAACTGCACCACGCCCTGGGGCGTCGCCATGAACAGCGCCCACGTCTGCATGGCCGCAGCCGCCTGAGCGGGTTGGACATGCCGCGTCCAATGCGCCTGGACGCCGGGAGGAAGGCGAACGCCCGGGGGGGCTGCCTGCTCGCCCTCCATGGGGCCCCAGCGAGCGGCCGCCGTCTTGGTCAGGTCCAGCAGCATGCTCGCTCGGTTGGGCGACTGCCCCAAGGCCTCGCGCTCCAAATCCGGCGGACTCAGCGCCAGGGCTGCAAAGGTCATGCCGCCGGCGTCGCAGGCCCAGAGGGTGGCCGACCAGGGCCTGCCCGCCACTTCAAGCGACCGACTCTGGGTTTGGGGCTTGCAGGGGAACAGCATCGTGAGGCCCACCGCTTGGGCCCGGACGTCGCGCCAGTCCAGCGCCGGCGAGCAGGCGCTCAGCTGGGCGAGCAGGAGGACCGCCGCGACAAACCCGCACCCGAGCCGAGCGAGCCCCGCGACCCCATGCCCCGTGACCCGATCAACAGCCAGGAGTGGACCCAAGCGCGCTTGCATCGCCGGATTATCGCGATGATGGCCACAGGATCGGTTCGGTCTCCTCACCACGTGGTGGACAGTCGCCGCATAATTTGGGCATGGACCCCACACCTGCCCGCCGTGCCCGACGCGAATGGTTGTCGCGCGCGGGAATGTTCACCTTGGGTGCCGCCGCAGGCCCCGGCCTGCTGTTGGGAGCCTGCGCTCGGCGCGACCCGGCACCCGACGCTGCCTTCGTGCGGCTGGACGGCAGTGCCTCGCGCATCGCAGACCTGCGGGGCAAGGTGGTGCTGGTGAACTTCTGGGCCACCAGCTGCGCGACCTGCGTGGCTGAGATGCCCGGGCTGATCGATACCCACCGACGCTTCAGCGGGCGCGGCTATGAAACCTTGGCTGTGGCCATGAGCTACGACCCGCCGGCCTATGTGTCGAACTTCGCCCAACGGCGCGAACTGCCCTTCTGGGTGGCCATCGACAACACGGGGGCCATCGCCAAGGCCTTTGGGGATATTCGACTGACCCCGACCACCTTCCTGATCGACAAGCGCGGTGGGATCGTCAAACGGTATGTCGGTTCGCCTGACTTCACGGCGCTCAACGCCTTGGTTGAACAACTGCTCGCAGAAGGCTGACCGGGCCGACGGTCAGGACGGGCACTGCCCTCAGGTCAGGCCGGCGGCGTGCGCCTGCTGATCGGCGTGGTACGAACTGCGCACCATGGCCCCCACAGCCGCATGGCTGAAGCCCATCCCGTAGGCCGCTTCTTCGAAACGCTTGAACACATCAGGGTGTACATAGCGACGCACGGGCAAGTGGTGTCCTGATGGCGCGAGGTACTGGCCAATGGTCAACATGTCCACATCGTGGCCGCGCAGGTCCTTCATGACCTGCAGGATTTCCTCGTCCGTCTCGCCCAACCCGACCATGATGCCGCTCTTGGTGGGCACCTGCGGATGCAGTGTCTTGAACTTCTTGAGCAGGTTCAGGCTGAAGGCGTAGTCGCTGCCCGGCCGCGCCTCCTTGTACAGACGCGGCACGGTTTCCAGGTTGTGATTCATCACATCAGGTGGCGCTTCCTTGAGGATGCCCAAGGCTCGGTCGTCGCGACCGCGGAAATCAGGAACCAGGATCTCGATGCGGGTGGCAGGCGAGAGTTCACGCGTGCGGCGGATGCAATCGACAAAATGACCCGCTCCGCCGTCGCGCAGGTCGTCGCGGTCGACGCTGGTGATGACCACGTAGCTCAGCTTGAGCGCCGCGATGGTCTTGGCCAGGTTCAGCGGTTCATCGGGGTCCAGGGGGTCGGGCCGCCCATGGCCTACATCACAGAAGGGGCAGCGGCGGGTGCACTTGTCCCCCATGATCATGAACGTGGCCGTGCCCTTGCCAAAGCACTCCCCGATATTGGGGCAGGAGGCTTCTTCGCACACCGTGTGGAGCTTGTGCTCGCGCAGAATCTGCTTGATTTCGTAGAACCGCGTGCTGGGGCTGCCGGCCTTCACGCGGATCCACTCCGGCTTGCGCAGCACCTCGGCGGGCATCACCTTGATCGGGATGCGGGCCGTCTTGGCCTGTGACTTCTGCTTGGCCTTGGCGTCGTACTGGTCAGCCTCCACAGCGGTACGGATGGTGTTGGGCGTGTCGGTACGGCTCATGCCTTCATTGTCGCGCGAACGCGGCTGGCCTGGCTCAGGGCTCAAACTGGGACTGAAGGCGGGCAGTCCAGCGATGGGCGACTTCTCCCCAGGAGGCCTCGACGCCACAGAAGGCCAAGTCCACGGTGCGCAATCCCGCATAGCCGCAGGGGTCGATACGCGTGAAGGGCTCCAGGTTCATGGCGACGTTCAGTGCCGCGCCGTGGTACGCGCAGTGTCTTGTGACCTTGATCCCCAGCGCAGCGATCTTGCCCAAACCGCGGAAAGGGTCTTCAGGCGGCTGCGGCCCGGTCAGCGCCGCATGTGAGCCCGGATCATCCAATCGCACATAGATGCCCGGTGCACCCGCCACGCGGTGGCCGGTGATACCGAATTCAGCCAATACGGCCAAGATGCTCGCTTCCAAGCGGAAGACATATTCCTTGACGTAGATGCCGCGGCGGCGCAAGTCGATCAAGGGGTAGGCCACCACTTGACCGGGGCCGTGGTAGGTCACCTGCCCACCACGGTTGGTGGACAGCACCGGAATGTCACCCGGGGCCAACACGTGCTGGCCTCGACCGGCCAATCCCTGGGTGAACACGGGCTCGTGCTCGACGATCCACAACTCATCCTCGGTCTGCGCGCCCCGCGCTTCGGTGTAGGCCTGCATGTCGGCCAACACCGGCGCGCAGGCACGACGGCCCAAATGTCGAACCCTCATGCGCCACGCCCTCTCAGAGCACCACCTTGACCATCGGGTGGGTGGACAGCGTGCGATAGAGCTCATCAAGCTGCTCTCGGCTGGTGGCGGTGATGGTGATGGTCAGGCCCAGGTAGTTGCCGCTGCTGCTGGGTCGGCGCTCGACCGTGGCCGCGTCAAACTGGGGATCGAAGTGCCGCGCGATGGCCACGATGGCCTCTTCAAAGCCGGCGACCTGTGACCCCATCACCTTGATCGGGAAGGCGCAGGGGTATTCGATAAGGCTGTCACGGTCAGTGCTCAAGGGACGGGGCTCGGTTATGGGTATCGGGGTGGGAGGAAGACCAGCGATGGGAACAGGAGCCGTCACAGGCTGAGCGCGGGTTCACTGAATCCACAGCCTGAGCGCATCCCAGGTGCGGCCGATGAGGCCGGCCTGCGGCACGGCGTCCATCACGACCAGGGGCACCTCGGCCACCAGAGCGCCGCCCGTGGTGCTGACCTTGACGGTGCCCACGCGCTGGCCCTGGGCCAAGGGGGCCACCAGGGGCTCGGTGCGCTGCAGCTCGGTGCGCAGCTTGTCGGCTTCACCACGCGGCACATTCACCACCACGCCGCCTACCGTACCCAATCGCGCCTGTTGGGCAGTGCCTTTCCACACCGGTGTCGTGACCAAGGGCTTGTCGGCTTCGAACAGGCGTACCGCGTCCCAGGCGGTGTAGCCCCAGTTGAGCAGCTTCTGACTCTCCACCGCGCGCGCTTCGCGCGAAGCAGTGCCCATCACCACCGACAAGAGACGACGCTTGCCGCCGGGAAAGTCGCGCTGTGCGGAGGCCACCAGACAGTAACCGGCCGCATCGGTGTAGCCGGTCTTCATGCCGTCGACGGTGGGGTCGCGGCGCAGCAGCAGGTTGCGGTTGTCCTGGCGAATCTTGTTGTAGGTGTACTCGCGAACCGAGTAGTAACGATAGAACTCGGGAAAGTCGCGAATGACTCGCGATGCGATGACCGCCACGTCGCGCGCGCTGCTGCGATGCCCCGGTTCGGTCATGCCGGTGACGTTCTTGAAGCTGGTGCTCTTCAGGCCAAAGGCCTGCGCCTGCCGGTTCATCATCGACACGAAGCCCTCCAAGGACCCGCCCACCGCTTCGGCCAAGGCCACCGACGCGTCGTTGCCCGACTGAACGATCATCCCGTGCAGCAATTCGTCCACCGTGGGCGTCATCGTGGTGTCGATGAACATGAGCGAGGGATCGCCCTTGCGTTCGCTCCAGGCGCGCTTGCTGACCGGCAAGCGCTGATCCAACGCCAGCTTCTTGTCCTTGATGGCCTGGAAGCTCAGGTAGGCCGTCATCAACTTGGTCAGCGAGGCCGGGTCGGAGGGTGTGTCGGCATCCCGTTCGGCCAGTGTTTGGCCGGTGGCCAGGTCCATCAGGATGTATTGGCGTGCGGCCACCTCCGGCGGTTGCGGTGCTTGCGCTTGGGCGACCGTCATGCCCCATGCCAGGGCGGCTGCGCTGCAGGCGGCTGCCCAGCGCGGCACGGCCGACGCGCGGAGTCGACCGCACAACAGGATCAGGAGTGCTCCAATGGTCTTGGAGATGCGAAGGGAAGTGGGGCAGAACCGTTTCAAGGCGCGTGGCATCCGCAAGGGTTTGAACTCAGTGGGGTTTGACATCGGCGTTGGGGACCAAGCCCCGGAGCACGACAGACTTCAGCAGGGGCAGTTGCCCATGGAAAAAGTGACCTACCCCGGGGATGACCGTGATGGGTAAGGCCTGGGGGCGCGCCCAATCGAGCGTGGCTTGTAAGGGTACGACCTCATCGGCTTCACCATGGATCACGAGGGTGTCCGGTGCCACGGGCGGGAAGGCAAAGTTGCCGGTGGCCGGACCGATCAGCACCAGCCGCTGCGGGGGGCGGCCGCCGGCGGTCAGGCGCTGGGCCAACTGGGCCGCCACGAAACCGCCGAAGGAAAAGCCCGACAGCAAGATGGGTTCCTGCGGATCGACAAGCGCCAAGAGCGCGTGGTGGGCATCGTCGGTCTCGCCGCGGCCTTCATCCCATGCACCTTCGGACTGACCCACACCCCTGTAGTTCAGACGCAGGCTGCGCCAGCCCAGCTGGACAAAGGCGCGCGCGAGCGTCTGAACGACCTTGTTGTCCATGGTGCCGCCATGCAAGGGATGCGGATGGCACACGAGGGCCAGTCCCTTTGGGCCGATGCCCGCTGGGGGCGAGTCGATGGCGACCTCAAGCGCACCACTGGGGCCCGCCAACAAGCGGCGTTGGGTGTGGGCGTTCACGATCCGGCCTTTCAGCGGCCCACATCAGGGGCCAGCATCAGGCGCTCAACGGGTTGCCCCTTGACCAGATGCTGCTCGATGATCTCGTCGATATCGCGATGGTCTACATAGCTGTACCAGATGCCTTCGGGGTAGACGACTGCCACCGGCCCACCCGCGCAGCGGTCCAGGCAACCGGCCTTGTTCACCCGCACGCCGCCGGGACCCTGGAGTCCCAAAGCCTTCACTCGCGACTTGCAGTGATCCAAGGCATCCTGCGCGCCGTGGCGGGCACAGCAGTCCTTGCCGTTGTCGCGTTGGTTCAGACAGAAGAAGACATGGTGCTTGTAGTAGCTCATGGGTAAATTGTAGGCAGCCAGTGGCCTTTAGGGGCTCAAACCGCGCGCGATGTGGGCGCCGCCAAGTGCCTCAGCAGCCAGCCCATGGCCAGGTACGGCCACAGCCAGGCCACCCACAGGGCCAAACCATGAAAGCGGATGAAACGGCCCTGCTCCCAAGACTGCAGGTTCAACGCGTGGTACACGCCGATGGGCATCTGAGCACCCAGGACCACCGCCACGGCCAGCACCATCAGGGCCAGCGCCGCGCACCAGCGTCGGGACAGCCACACGAAGGGCAGCGCCAGGGGAACGCACAGCACGCAGGCCACCAGCGCCTCGGCCGTGAACCATGACAGGGCATGGGCGGGGCCGAAATTCAGTGCCGTGGACAGTGACATGGCGCCCAATGCCAGCGCCGCCATGGCGCCCATCGGCATGAGCCGCCTCAGGCCCGGTGACAAGGCTGCACAGCACAAGGCCAGGGGCGACAAGGCCCCCAGGGCGATCGCCATGATTTGTGCCGGCTTGGACGGCGCCACGCGTTCGCCGGTCCAAGCAGCAGGCTCCAGATGGAGATCCAGGCCCCAGGCACTCAAGGGCAACTGGCCCAATAGCCACAGGAACAGCGCCTCGATTTCGTCCCAGCACTGCCCGAGGCCGAAGGGCAGCGTAGCCGGCGCCAACAAAGCCGCTGGCCACAGCAGCAACAGCACGAGCGCACCTGCGCTTTCCCCGGCAAACCAGCGGTCTCGGATGACCCTCACCCACTGCAACCACCCGGACACGTGCAGGGCCAAGGCAAGCGCACTGCCCAAGGCTGCACCGGCCGTGTTGCCCACCCAGTCCCGCAGGGACGGCACACGACGGGGCAGCAGCAGTTGCAGGAGCTCCATCGAGTAGGACAGCAAGGAAGGGATCGCCACGCCCAGCGCCAAGGCTGCCACGGGTGGCAAACCACCGCGCAGCAAGGCCACGGTCAGCGCCAAACCAACCGGCGCATACCCCAACAGATTGAGCCACTCGTCTGCACGGTCGCGCCAGCGTGGCCAGGGCAACTGCCACGCCGACTTCCAATCGGCGCCCACAGGCCACTGCCATCCCTCAAATGGGTACAGGCTGGCGTAGGCCACCAGCAGCAGCATGACACCCGCGACCAGCGCGGAAAGGCTGCGTGGCCCCTGACGGTCACGAAGGGCTTCGTGGCCGCGTCGTGCCCATCGACGGTTCCGGGTGCTCATCTCAGTCTTGCCGCCATGCGATCGCGCAGAGGGGTTGAGTGGAGAAAAGCGCTATGAGGGCTTGACGACCACCAGCACCACGATGGCGGCGAACAGCAGCACCGAGGCTTCATTGAAGAACCGGAACCATGTGTGTGAGCGCGTGTTCTGGCCTTGCTCGAAGCTGCGAAGCAGCCGTGCGCATCCATAGTGGTAGGCCCCGACGGCGAACACCAGCACCAGCTTGGCATGCATCCAACCGCTGCCCGGGCCGCGGCCGATTCCCACGACCCACCACAGCCACAGGCCAGCCAGCACGGCCGGCACCATCAGCAGCGTGGAAAAACGCAGGAGCTTGCGCGACATCAGCAGCAGGCGCTCGCGCTCGGCCGTGCTGTGCGGTTGCACCATCGCCAGATTCACAAACAGGCGCGGCAGGTAGAACAGACCCGCGAACCAACTGGCCACGAAGATGATGTGCAGGGCCTTCACCCACAGGTAGGACGAGCTCATACGGCCGATTATCGCGAGCCCAAGCGGCCCGGTATGAAACGGTGCGACTCGGCCCAATCGGCCACCGATGGAAAGCGTCCATCCACACGGGCGCGCACAAGGGGCCACAGGCTGAGCAGCAACTCAGCGGTGGCCAAGGCGTCTGCAGCGGCCTGGTGGCGATGCAGGCATTGAATGCCGCGCCGCTTCAACCAATGGTCCAGATGGCGCTGGCGCGGGTCCTGATGCACCACCGCAGCCACGGCTTCCAGATCCAGCCAGTGATGGGGCAGGGTATGGCCCAGTACGCTGCGACAGGCCCGATCGATGAGGGTCTGATCAAACGCGCTGTGATAGGCCACCAGGGGTGCGTCGGCAACGAACCGCGCCCAGGCATGAAAGGCCTGTTGAGGCGGCCGCCCGCTGCGCTGCGCCCCCACCCCAATGCCGTGGATCAGGATGTTGGCCTTGTCCGCCCGCTTCGTGTGGGGCTCCGTTTGTTGAACGAAGATCTCGAAGGTGTCCCCCAGCGCGATCCGCGGGTGGCGAAAGTCCTCGTCGAAGTGAACGGCTACCGCGGCGATGGCCAATAGCCGGTCGCGTTCGGCATCCAAGCCACTGGACTCCACATCGGCGATCACCCACCGGCGCGCCGCAGCCAAATGGACCGCTGAGGGCGAGGATGAAGCCCGGCGAGCCCTGAACCAAGCCGACAGTGAGGCCCACACGGTCAGAGCCTGCGGTAGTCCAACTCGACGTCCTGCTGGAGCCGGCGCACCAAGCGCAGGGTCTCCTTCAGGATGCGCTCGTCAATGTCGTTGAGCGCATCCAGCCGCATGTGGTTGGGCCCAGCATTGGGCGTGGCGGCATCTGGCCCCTTGATCTGGGTCCGCAGGCGCAACATTTGAAGGAACTCAAAGCCACTCACCCAGGCTTGCGCGTGATGCTCGGGAACGCCATTGAGATGGGCAACGGCCAGCAGACGCCGGCGGGTATTGACCTCCGTGATGCCCTGGGCCAGGCTGCGCAACCGTGCAACGGCCACGAATACCGCGGTGCCGTGCAGTTTGAGGTCGAGCATGCGCACGCCATCGACGACTTGCGCCTCGATGCCGCCCAGCCACCCCAACGCGGACGGGCTGCGCAACACCTCCTCAGCCAGTTGGCGGCAAAAACGTGGATTGGCCCGCGCTTTGTCGGCGATGAGTGCCTTGAGGCCCTGGGCCAGATCAAGCTGGCCGGCCACGGGTCGCAGGTCGAAGTAGATGCTGGCGGCCAGCAAATCTTCCGGGGAACCCTGTTCGATCCATTTGGAAAATCGCCGCTGCCACTCTTGCGGCGTGAGGCAGCAGGCGGGGTTGCGCGCCATCACATGGCCTTTGCACAGCGGATAGCCGCAGGCGGCCAGCGACTCGTTGACCTCATGGGCGAACGCGAGCCAAGCCGGGCGTTCTCGATCAGGCTCCTCACTCACGAAGACCAGGCCGTTGTCCTGGTCGGTGGCCACGGTCTGTTCGGAACGGCCCTCAGAACCGAAGGCCAGCCAACAGGCCTGGCTCAGGTCCAAGCCGTGGGCCTTGGCGGTCACCGCAACCAGCTGCTGGGTGAGCACATCGTTGAGATGACTGATGAGCTCGGTGAGCTGCTGGGCCTGCACGCCCTGCGCCAACAGCGTGATCGTGGTCTGCCGGATGTCGGCAGCGGCCGATCTGAAGTCCTCAAGGGTGGCCGCCGTTCGGATGGTGGTGTGCAGCTGCTTGATGGACATCTGCTGCATGGCAAACAGATCACGCTCGGTGACCACACCAACCAAAACACCCTCCCGTGTGACGGGGACATGACGAAGGCCCAGGCGCGTCATCAGTATCGCGGCGTCGGCCGCGGTGTGATGGATGCTCAGGCTCTTGACGGGAGAGGTCATCACCGCCTTGATCGGATGTTCGAGGGGGATACCCGGTAGGGTGATGCGCCCCAACACATCAAAGCGGGTGAGGATGCCCAGTGGCGCGCCGAGCTCATCCACCACATGAACCGAATCGCGCCGCTGCTCATGCATGCGGCGCAGGGCGTCCTCGATGGGATCCTGCGGGTTACAGGTGATGGGCGCGCGTCTGATGAGCTCCCCCAGCGGCCGCTCCAGGGTTTGAGAGGCCAGTGCGGCTGACGCCTGCTCCAGCTGCAACGCGCGCCTGGAGGCCTCGATGAAGTGCAGCATCTGGCGGCTGAGCACCCCGGCGAAGGGCGCACTGTCTGCGGCCAGTGACTCCACCGCCGCACGAGGCACCTGCAGGCAGAAGGTATCGGAATGGGCCGTGAGGGTCAGCGAGACGGGGCGTCGCCCCATGAAGGCTGCGATGGGGAAAAGGTCTCCGGCGGCGTATTCGATATTGGCGTCGTACAGGCTTTGCGCGCCGCGCAGACCGGTCACGCTGCCCTGGCGCAGAAAGTACAGGCTCTCGACCACACCCCCTTCGGGCTGCAGGACCACTTCCCCAGGGGCGAAGTACACCTCGCTGGAGGCCGCCAGAAAGCGATCCACCTGTTCGGGCCGCATTTGCGAAAAAGGCAGGTGGCGCGACAGGCGTTCACGCAGTGCAGCGGCCAAGGATGGCGAGGCCCACGCCTTCTCGGGCGATGCAGCAGAGCCCGGCGCGTCTTCGTGATGAGTCGGCATTCGCGGCCACCCCCCAAGAAAAGAAAAAGCCCGGCAAGCGCGAACGCTTTGCGGGCTGACGGCTTTGTCGCCGATGGTAGCGCTGCACGGGCGCCCTTGGCACCCGGCAGTTCACTCCTTAATTGAGCATGGCTTACTTGGATGCAGGCGTGGCTGCTGAAGCGGGCTGTGATGCGGGCTGTGATGCGGGTGGTGAACCTATTCCCCCGAATGACGGCAATCGGGCCGTAGACCATGGTCATACAACTCACCAGGATCGACAGGATGCCGACTATCTTCCGCCAGTTACCCGATAGCGGCGAAATCGGATCGGCCTTGGCATGAACAAAAAAGGGCCCCGATGACTCGGGGCCCCTTGATGGAGCCGCCCACTGACGCGGGCGGCCAGCCGTGGCGATCAGGTCGCCTGGGCGTGGCTGTCACCCTTGATGCTCGGGTAGCGCACATGCTCGATGAGCTCTTGGATCTCCTGCTTGGGAGCCGGCGTGAACAGGCTCACCAGGATGATCACGGCAAAGCCCACCGGCACGCCGAACAGACCCGCGGAGATCGGCAGCACACCGAACCACAGGTCCACCGGCTGGGTCACACCGAAGATGGTGCGCATCCAGGCATGGTTGGTGGCCATGTAGTACAGCGTCACGCCGAAGCCGCAGACCATGCCTGCAACGGCCCCGATCGAGCTGGCGCGCTTCCAGAAGATGCCCAAGACGAGCGCCGGGAAGAAGCCCGCTGCCGCGAACGAGAACGCCGCCGAGACCAGGAACAGGATGTCGGCCTGCTTGGTCACGTAGACGGTGTACGCGGTGTAGGCCGCCGCCAGGGACACCACCAAGAGCAGGGCCTTGGAGATGGACACGCGGCGAGCGGTCGAGGCGTTCGGGTCGATCATCTTGTAGTACAGGTCATGCGACAGCGCGTTGGCAATCGTCAGCAGCAGACCGTCCGCCGTGGACAGCGCAGCAGCCAGACCGCCAGCGGCCACCATGCCCGAGATCACATAGGGCAGGCCCCCGATCTCCGGCGTGGCCAACACGATGATGTCGCCACCGATGCGCATCTCACCCAACTGGAAGATGCCGTCCTTGTTGATGTCCGCCACGGACAGCAGCGTCGGGTCAACCTTGGCCCAGTTGGCGATCCACACCGGCAGCTTGTCGAAGGGCAGGCCCACGAGGTTGTTGAAGACCTCGTACTTGACCAGAACGGCCAGCGCAGGCGCGGTGAAGTACAGCAAGAAGATGAAGAACAGCGACCAAGTCACCGACTCACGAGCCTCCTTCACCGAAGGCGTGGTGTAGTAGCGCATCAGGATGTGCGGCAGCGCAGCCGTACCCACCATCAGGCAGAACACCAGGGCCATGAAGTTCAGGCGCGACTCGTTGAAGGTCTTCTGTGCCTTGGCATCCCCATTGGGGTCACCCGCATAGATCGTGGCATGACCGGGCATACCCGCCAGCGGCTTGGCGCGCGCCTCGTTGGAGGTCTTGGCAGCCGTGTAGGCCTTCTTGGCGTCAGCCTCCGTGGCCGGCAGGCCGTCCAGAGCCTTCTGGGCCGCCTGGATGTCGGCCAACGGTGCGTTGGCTTCCTTCAGGTCGGCCAGCTTCTTCTCGGCTGCAGCCTTGTCGGCCGCCATGGCTGCGGGCACATCCTTGAGCTTCTCGGTGGCGGCATCCGCACGCTCCTTGAAGATCGCGATGACTTCCTTCTCCTTGGGGTCTTCGCGAAGCTGCTTCTCGCGCTCGGTCACCTTGGCCAACTGCTGGCCGTAGATCGCCTGAGGCACCGGCACACCGGTCTGCTTGACCGACAGCCAGACGACGGGGATCAGGTAGGCAATGATCAGGATGATGTACTGGGCCACCTGCGTCCAGGTCACCGCGCGCATGCCCCCCAGGAAGGAGCACACCAGAATGCCGCCCAGACCCAGGAAGATGCCGATGCCGAAGTCCACACCCGTCAGGCGCGTGGTGATCAGGCCCACGCCGTAGATCTGCGCCACCACATAGACGAAGGAGCAGACGATGGCGATGATGATGCCCACCAGACGCGCCAGGTTGCCGCCGTAGCGGGCACCCAGGAAGTCGGGAATGGTGAACTGGCCGAACTTGCGCAGGTAGGGCGCCAGGAACAGCGCCACCAGGCAGTAGCCACCGGTCCAGCCCATGATGAAGGCCAGGCCGCCGTAGCCCGTCAGGTACAGCGTACCGGCCATGCCGATGAACGATGCGGCCGACATCCAGTCGGCGCCGGTGGCCATGCCGTTGTACACGGCCGGGACGCGGCGGCCGGCCACGTAGTACTCATCAGCGTCGTTGGTACGGCTCATTACGCCGATACCGGCGTACAGCAACACAGTGGCCACGAGGAAGATGAAGCCGATGTAGTTGCGCGGCAGGCCCATCTGTTCCAAGATGGCCAGGACGATGATGAAGGAGATGAAGCCCCCGGTGTACCAGCCGTACACCTTGTTGAGCTGTTGCTTGAAGGCCTTGTTGGAGCCTGCCGGGGCAGCGCCACCGGCGTCAGGAGCGAGTCCAGCCATGATTTATTCCTCCTCCTCGGCCACGCCGTGCTCGATATCGAGCTCGTTCATGCGCTTGGCGTAGTACCAGATGATCAGGCAGTACACGATGAGCGCACCTTGCGCCCCCATGTAGAAGCTGAATGGCCAGCCGAAGAAATTGATGGACGCCAGATCCCTGGCGAAGAACGCGACGACATAGGTCACCACAAACCAGATACCCAACAGGACTGCAGTCAGCCTGAGGTTCTTCTGCCAGTAGCGCCGGTGGTTTTCCGTCACTTCCATGAGCAAGACTCCTGTCTCCAATAACCCCGACGGGGGGCACCGATTCCTACTTCACACCCAGGCCCCATGAGGGGCGCCAAATCCTGCGGGGGTGCGTTCCGCTTTTCGCGGCCATGGAAGGAGTTCAGCGGCTGCCGACTTCCTTCGATGACCCGATTCCGGTTTCACGTCTCAACTGGGCGGCCACCTTGGGCTCAAAGCCCTCCAGGTGCCGAATCACACGCGCAGCCTCGTCCCGATGGCCCAGGTCCATGTGGGCCCGCGCCATCTGGTACCAGCCATAGGGGCTCATGGGCTGCATCTCGGTGTTGCGCTTGAGGGCTGCGATGGCCTCCTCCAGCCGCTGCTGTCGGATGAGCGTCAAACCCAGGCCGTACCAGGCGCGATCCAAGGTGGGCTCCCGTTCGATGGCCTTGCGAAAGGCCTGCTCGGCCTCCTGGGCCTCGTGCTGCTGCTCCAGGACGAAGGCCAAGTTGAACCAGGCCGCACCCGATTCAGGCGTCAGTGTGACCAGGTGCTTGAGGTGAAGCACGGCTCGGTGGAGATGGCCTCTGGCTGCTTCCAGATGGGCCAAGCTCTGCAGCACATAGCCGTCCTCGGGCCAGCGCGCCAACATGTCTTCAAAGGTCTCCCGCGCCTGCTCATCCATGCCCAGAAACAAAAAGGCGCGGGCGCGCCACTTGAGCATGAAGAAGTCCAGGCCGGAGCCACTGCGCGCAGGGGTCGACATCGTCGTGTTCATGGGCAAAGTCATTGGCAAAGGGCTTGCAGAGGGTCGACACGGCAGAGCTGCACCTTTTCGGCCAAGGCAAAAAACCAGACCCAGAACAGCAAGATGAACGTGACCAACGGGATGTGTCGGTCGACCACCAAGGCCGGCGTGATGCGACGAACCAGTCCTGTGAAGGGGCTGGTCAACATGGACAGCGCTTGGTAGAACAGGTTCTGGTCGCGCTTTTGACCCGCCAACAGGCCCAACAGCCAACGCCCGGCCAGGCCGAACAGAGCGATTTCCGCGATGAGTTTCAAAGACGAAGCCAGGAGCAGCATGAGGTTCAGATTCGTACACCGGCATCCTTCCTGCGGGGCTTACCTGAAACTGACTTTGTGGTGATGCCTAGGTAGACGGGAGAACAGGGGTTACCCTTGTCATGCGATTGGACGGTCGGGTGTCAATTAAGATTGACAGTTGGCTCGAGCCCCTGGGCCGCATCAAGCACTAGGCCCGGCAAACCAAGGATGTGAACATGACCCTACTCCTGCCGCCCCCCTACCCTGCCTCGCGCCCGCGCCGCCTTCGGCGAGACGCGGCCATTCGCTCCTTGGTTCGCGAGCACGAGGTGTCAGCCCGCAACCTGATCCTGCCGGTGTTCATCCTGGACGGGGTGAAACAGGTGCAGGACGTGGCGAGCATGCCGGGGGTCCAGCGTCTTTCCGTCGACCAGTTGATGCCCGTGGCGGAAGACTGTGTGAGGCTGGGTATTCCGGTGCTGGCCCTCTTCCCGGTGATCGATCAGTCGCTCAAGACCCCTGACGGGCGAGAGGCCTGCAATCCAAACGGCCTGGTCCCGCGGGCGGTCCGAGAGATCAAGGCGAGGTTCCCGCAGCTGGCGGTCCTCACCGATGTGGCCCTGGACCCCTACACCAGCCATGGACAGGATGGCCTGTTGGACGATACCGGCTACATCCTGAACGATCCGACGGTGGCGGTGCTGCGCGAGCAAGCCTTGGTGCAGGCCGCAGCCGGCGTGGACATCGTGGCCCCCAGCGACATGATGGACGGCCGCATTGGGGCCATTCGAGGGGCGCTGGAGGCACAGGGGCATGTGCACACGAAGATCATGGCCTACAGCGCCAAGTACGCCAGCGCCTTCTACGGACCCTTTCGCGACGCGGTAGGTTCAGCCCAGAACCTGGGCAAGAGCGACAAGAAGGTCTACCAGATGGACCCGGCCAACACCGATGAGGCGCTGCGCGAAGTGGCGCTGGACATCGCCGAGGGGGCCGATATGGTGATGGTCAAACCAGGCATGCCCTATCTGGACATCGTGCGGCGGGTCAAGGACGAGTTCCGCATGCCCACTTTTGCCTACCAAGTCAGCGGCGAGTACGCCATGCTCAAGGCGGCCGCAGCCAACGGCTGGTTGGACCACGATGCGGTGATGATGGAAAGCCTCCTGGCCTTCCGGCGGGCGGGTGCCGACGGCGTGCTCACCTACTTCGCGCGCGACGTGGCCCGGCTGCTGAAGGCGGCCTGAAGGCCTCAGATGCGTGCGCCTGAGCGTCCGTTAGGGCGTGCGTAAGGGTCGGGCACCCCCAGCGTGGCCAGGATGAAGGCCTCCAGGGCCTGCATGTCCGCCGCCTCGGCATCCTCCTCGTGATCCCACCCCTGCGCGTGCAGCGCACCGTGCACGAGCAAGTGCGCATAGTGATGCTCAAGGCAGAGCCCCTGGTCCCGCGCTTCGCGCTCCACCACTGGCGCGCACAGCACCAGGTCGGCCAGCACCATGGCCTGATTCGAATAGTCGAAAGTCAACACGTTGGTGGCGTAGTCCTTCCCCCGGAAGTCGAAGTTCAGGCTCCGGCCTTCTGGGGCGTCGACGATGCGCACGGTGATCTCAGCCGCACCATTGAGCGCAGCGGCCAGACAGCGCCGGACGAAGCCACGGGTGAGCAACGTCCGGTGACGAGGGTCCGG
The DNA here is from genome assembly GCA_009923315.1 of Betaproteobacteria bacterium. Classification (GTDB taxonomy): domain Bacteria; phylum Pseudomonadota; class Gammaproteobacteria; order Burkholderiales; family Burkholderiaceae_C; genus RFTU01. Next base: position 7,414 of record RFTU01000026.1, on the reverse strand, counting down.
TTGTTGCAGCGACAAGGTGAGCATGGCCGGCCGGTGCGCTGGAGGCTTGATCGTGTGAACTGCTGGGAGTGGGGTGGGCTTCAACGCCCCCCGCGCCCGGCCGCTCCCCGAACCGCCGAGTGCCCGCGAGCGTCCTCATAGGCCTGAACGATCTGGCTGACCAGGGGGTGGCGCACCACATCCGAGGAGGTGAACTCGGTGAAGGCGATGCCCTGGACCTTGCGCAGCACGCGCCAGGCATCCAGCAGGCCACTGGTGATGCCGCGCGGCAGGTCGACCTGGCTGGTGTCGCCGGTGATGACGGCCTTGGACCCGAAACCGATACGGGTCAGGAACATCTTCATCTGCTCGGGCGTGGTGTTCTGTGCTTCATCCAGGATCACGAAGGAGTGGTTGAGCGTGCGCCCGCGCATGAAGGCCAGTGGCGCGATTTCCAGAAGTCCCTTCTCGAAGGCGCGCGTGACGCGGTCAAAGCCCATCAGCTCATACAAGGCATCGTAGAGCGGGCGCAGGTACGGATCCACCTTCTGGGACAAGTCCCCCGGCAGAAAACCCAGGCGCTCGCCGGCTTCAACCGCCGGGCGTGTGAGAACCACCCGCTGCACCTGGTGCCGCTCCAAGGCATCGACGGCACAAGCGACCGCCAAAAATGTCTTGCCGGTGCCGGCCGGGCCAACGCCGAAAGTCAGGTCGTGGCCCAGGATATGGCGCATGTAGTCCACTTGATTGGGTGTGCGGCCCTGCAGGTCGGCGCGCCGCGTGTGGAGCACGGGCTGGGCCGGCGCATCGGCCTCTTGGGCCGGCGCATCGGCCTCTTGGGCCGGCGCTCGACGCGGCTCGGGCCCTGGTTGCGCTTGGCGCAGCACCCATGCCAGGCGCTCGGCCGACAGTTCGCCGCCTCGGCTCTGGGCACTGATCTCCTGCAGCGCCGCCGCAGCGCGCTGCACTGCCGGGGTGTCACCCTCGATGCGGATCTGGGCCGCGCGGCGCAGCAACCGTACCCCACAGACCCGCTCGATGGCGCGCAAGTTCTCGTCCAGCGGACCGCACACGCGCAGGACCGAGGGCAGGTCGTCTTCGGGAAGGGTGTGCTGAAGGATCAAGGCCGGTTCGAAGGGTCAGACAGGCGTAATTGTCGCCTTTGGTGGAGCGCACGCCAAAACAGGACAAGAAAGTCGATGCCCGGCAATTGAGTACGGCTTCCCATGCGATCGAGGGACCACACGAGCGCAGGTTCTGAGACAAAGTACCGCTGCGTTGGGCTTGCGGCCCACCCGGCAAACGGCATCCAGACCATCATGAGGCATGAGCAGCACCTTCTTCACCGCCCTGATGATGCTGTGGTGCGCGCTGAGCACCCTGTGCTGGTGGAGCATGCCGTTGCGATGGGGCATCTCGCTGGGTCTGGCCTTCTTGGGCTGGCGGCAGGGGGTGGCGTTGATGCGCCGCGCACATCAGTTGAAGACCCTCGAGCGGCAGTTGGAGCTCAAGCTGGAGGCAGCCAAACGGGAGATCGAAGACAACTTCACCCGACTGGCGCAAGATCGGCTGGCGCAGGTGACGGCGGAAGAACGCCAACGCATCGCCGCCGACCTGCACGACGACCTGGGTGCCAAGCTGCTGACGATTGTGCACACCAGCCGTGATGAGCGCATCGCCGCACTGGGCCGAGAGGCCTTGGATGAAATGCGCCTGAGCGTGCGGGGCCTGACGGGTCGGCCCACGGAGCTGGCCCAGGCACTGGCGGACTGGCGGTCCGAAGCGATGACGCGAGTGTCAAGCGCCGGCATCGAGCTGCAGTGGCCGCCCGCTGAGCAAGACCATCCGCAGATGCTGGGTGCGCGCACGATGGTGCAAACCACCCGCATCTTGCGCGAAGTGTTCAACAACCTCATCCGCCACAGCCAGGCCACGCGCTGCACCGTGCAGGTGGTGGTGCAGGCCGACCGGCTCTTGATCACCATCGGCGACAACGGGATCGGCTTTGCTGCCAACGTGCCGGGCCACCGGCAAACGGGCTTGGGGCTGCTGAACATGCAGCACCGCGCTCGCCAGTTGCTGGGCGAATGCCGCCTGGACTCCCAGCCCGGCCAGGGGTCGCAGGTCCACCTGAGCCTGCCCTTGCAGGCGCCGGCCCTGGAAATCACACCTCAACAGCCGGCATGAATTCACGCTGGGCCCAACGGCGTCGCCTGCAGACTGGCGCCGGGCCGTTACGGTTCAGTCAAGATGGACGTCAACAGAGCCATGGGTGCAAGATGAAGTCGATTTTGCTGCTTGAAGATTTGGCCGAGATTCGCGCTTGGTTGTCGGAGCTGCTGACCCGCGTGTTTCCCCAGGCTCAGGTGATGGCTTGCGCGCGCTTGGAGCAGGCGCTGCACTTCATCCATCGGCAGCGGTTCGATCTGGCACTCGTGGACCTCGGCTTGCCTGACGGATCTGGCGTGACGGTGGTGGATCAGTTGCGCCAGCAGCGCCATGAAACCCAGACCGTGGTCGTGACCATCCACGATGGCGATGATCATCTCTTTCCTGCCTTGCAGGCGGGTGCCTTCGGCTACATCCTGAAGGAGCAGACGCGCACGCAGATCGAAGAACAGCTGCAGCGCATCAGCCAAGGTGAGCCCCCCTTGTCGCCCTCGATCGCTCGGCGCGTGATCGGCCACTTCAAACGCGCGCCCAAGCCCGCCCCGGCGGAACTGCCCACAGTGGCGCTGACCGAGCGCGAAACCGATGTGCTGCTGCGCGTGGCCAAGGGTTTCACGCTGCCCGAAATCGCCCAACAGCTGGGTTTGTCCCGGTACACCATCGCCGACTATGTGAAGCAGATCTACCGAAAGCTCAACATTTCCTCGCGCGCCGAAGCCGCACTCGAGGCGCAGCGCCTGGGGATCTTCCGATCCTGACGGCACCACGCCGATGGGCGGCCCGCAGACCCGGCCGGCCCGCTGGCCTCGGCCGCGCGGGGGATGCATCGCCTTCCCCGCTACCATGCGGGCATGATTGGACGAGTCGCTGGCGTGCTGTTGGAAAAAGCACCCCCGCGCATCTTGGTGGATGTGCAGGGCGTGGGCTATGAACTGGAAGTGCCCATGAGCACCTTCTACCACCTGGGTGCTTTGGGTTCGAGCGTGGCACTGCTCACCCACTTCGTGGTGCGTGAGGACGCGCAACTGCTGTTTGGCTTCCTCACCGATGGCGAGCGCCGCACCTTCCGGGAACTGGTGAAGGTCAGCGGCGTCGGCCCGCGCACCGCGCTGGCTGTCCTGTCCGGGCTGAGCACCGACGAACTGGCGCATGCGGTGGCCGAGCAGAGCACGGCGCGCCTGGTCAAGGTGCCGGGGATCGGCAAGAAGACCGCCGAGCGCCTGCTGCTGGAGCTCAAGGGCAAGTTGGAGGTGGCCGGGCGGGCGGTGCAAACCGTGGCCAACGACGCCCAGGCGGATGTGCTGCAGGCTCTGCTGGCGCTGGGTTACAGCGACAAGGAGGCCGGCGCCGCACTCAAGACCATGCCCCCCGATCTGGGCGTGAGCGAAGGCATCAAGCATGCGCTCAAAGCCCTGTCGCGATAACCTCTGCCCCCACACCGATCCCCTTGGCCCTGCAAAGGGCCTCTCGCTATGCGGCTGCCATGACCATCCAGACCGACGAGTTTGACCCCCTTCCGGCCGCAGGGCCGCCGCGCGTGGTGAGCGCGGCCAGTGGCAGCGCGCGCGAAGAAGCCTTGGAGCGTGCGCTGCGGCCCAAGGAGCTGACCGAGTATGTGGGCCAATCCAAGGCACGCGAGCAGTTGGAGATCTTCATCGGCGCGGCACGGCAGCGCTCAGAGGCTCTGGACCATGTGCTGTTGTTCGGCCCACCGGGGCTGGGCAAGACCACGCTGTCGCACATCATCGCGGCCGAACTGGGCGTGAACCTGCGGCAGACCTCGGGGCCGGTGTTGGAAAAGCCCAAAGACCTGGCCGCCATCCTCACCAACCTCGAGAAGAACGATGTGCTGTTCATCGACGAGATTCACCGACTGTCCCCGGTGGTCGAGGAAATCCTGTATCCGGCCCTGGAGGACTATCAGATCGACATCATGATCGGCGAAGGTCCGGCTGCACGCAGCATCAAGCTCGACCTGCAGCCCTTCACCTTGGTCGGGGCGACCACGCGCGCGGGCATGCTGACCAATCCGCTGCGCGACCGCTTCGGCATCGTCGCGCGCCTGGAGTTCTACACGCCCCAGGAACTCGCGCGCATCGTCCACCGATCAGCGGGCTTGCTGAATGTGCCCATCGAGGACGAAGGGGCGCTGGAGATTGCGCGGCGCTCGCGCGGCACCCCCCGCATCGCCAACCGGCTGCTGCGCCGTGTGCGGGACTACGCCGATGTCAAGGCGCAGGGGCGCATCACCCGCGCCGTGGCCGACGCGGCCTTGGGCATGCTGGATGTGGACCCGCAGGGTTTTGATGTGATGGACCGCAAGCTGTTGGAGGCCGTGGTCCATCGCTTCGATGGCGGACCGGTGGGCTTGGACAATGTGGCCGCGGCCATCGGGGAAGAGCCCGGCACGATCGAGGATGTGATCGAGCCTTATCTGATCCAGCAGGGCTTCCTGCAGCGAACGCCGCGCGGTCGTGTGGCGACCCAGGCGGCGTGGCGCCACCTGGGCTTGATGCCGCCGGCAGCCAAGGCTGACCTGTTCGAATAATCCGGGCGAGGGCCCAGCGGCCCCGGCTCAGGGCATCGGTTCAGCGTGATTCTTCGTGGCGCTCATCCAGCGCCTGGGGGTCGTCAAGGTGGCTCACATCGGCCCATCCCACCAGGGTCAACACCTCACCGGCCCGCAGCAGGCGGTTGATGCCGGCGTTGGCCATCGACCAGGTGCGCGGAGCATCCAGTGACTGCCCGGTGGCCGCGCGGTACAGACAATCCAGCACACCTCCATGGGCCACCATGGCCACCACCTGGCCTTCATGACGAGCCGCCAGCTCGTGCACCGCCTGCACGCTGCGCGCATAAAAGGCCTGCAGGGTTTCGCCGCCGGGTGGGCCAAACGAAGGGTCGCGTCGGCGCCAGCGTTGTGCGGCATCTGGCCACCGCGTCTCGATCTCGGCGAAGGTCTGGCCCTCGAACGTACCGAAGGCGCGCTCGCGCAAGCTGGCGCTCAGCTGAACCTCTAGCCCAGCCGCGTGGGCCACGGCCTGCGCTGTGTCGCGCGCGCGCTGCAGATCGCTGGCATACACCGCGGCCAAGCCTTCCTCGGCCATGGCCGCGCCCAAGCGCTCGGCCTGCCAGCGGCCGCGGCGATTCAAGGGAATGTCGATGTGACCTTGGATGCGCGTTTGCGTGTTCCAGTCCGTCTCCCCATGTCGGATCAGGATGATGCGGGTGGCTTGCTCCACCTACACCCCCCAGACGATCGGTTGGCCTTGCGCATGACTGCGGCGCATCATTTCGCGCATCGGCCACAGGCGCTGGCGCAGACTGACCTCGGGGCGAACAAGGGTCTGGCCCTTGCCTTGCGCCTGGCGTTGGGCTTCATCGAGCATCGCTTCTTCCTGCTCGATGGCCCGCTCCAGCTGCCGCATGAGGTCAGGCAAGTCCGCCGATTCAAAGATGCCCTTGTCGGACGGCTCCCGGCCCAAGACCTCCAGCAGGCGATGGCCCGCGGGTTCGAGCATGACGAGATCGGCCGTGGCGCCGGATTTGAACTTGTAGAGCATGGTTCCTCCGTTGGACATTGTGAGCCCTGGCTGCCAACGCTCCGTGCGCTTGCTTCATGACGGGCCCACCCCTAAAATGTTCACCTTTCGATCAATTGTTCGTTGTTAGAACACTTTCTCGTCGGTCTTCGCCTGCCCCATCGGGTGGCCCGATCGTCCCCACACCCGCAGACACCTTGAGCCGACATGATCAACAAACTGATGCCCAGCTTGGCGCAGGCGGTGGCCGACATCCCCGACGGTGCCACGGTGATGATTGGCGGCTTCGGAACCGCCGGATTGCCCAATGAACTGACCGAGGCCCTGATCGAGCAGGGCGCGCGCGACCTGGTGATCGTGAACAACAACGCCGGCAATGGCGAAACCGGTCTGGCCGCCCTGATCAAGGCCAAGCGCGTGCGCAAAATCATTTGCAGCTTTCCTCGGCAGGTGGACAGCCATCACTTCGACGCACAGTACCGCGCGGGCTCGCTTGAGCTTGAACTGGTGCCCCAAGGCAACCTGGCCGAGCGCATCCGTGCCGCCGGCGCGGGGATCGGCGCCTTCTTCACGCCCACCGGTTACGCCACGCCCTTGGCCGAAGGCAAGGAAACGCGCGTGATCAACGGCAAGGCCTATGTGTTGGAGTACCCCATCCACGCCGACTTCGCCTTCATCAAGGCTGAACGTGGCGACCGGTGGGGCAACCTCACCTACCGCATGACAGCACGCAATTTCGGGCCGGTGATGGCCATGGCCGCCAAGGTCACGGTGGCCACGGTTCATGAGGTGGTGGAGTTGGGTGCGCTGGACCCCGAGGCCGTGGTCACGCCCGGCCTCTTCGTTCAGCGTGTGGTGCGCATCGATCGCCAGGCCACGCAGGCCGGCGGCTTCAAGGAGCGGGCATGAACCACCGTGACCAGACGGCCACCAGCGCCACCCTGCCCCGCTGGAGCCGACAACAGATGGCCGCGCGCGTGGCGCAGGACATTCACGACGGGGCCGTCGTGAATCTGGGCATCGGACTGCCCACCCTGGTGGCCAACCACATTCCGCGGGATCGCGAGGTGATTCTCCAAAGTGAGAACGGCGTGATCGGCATGGGGCCTGCACCGGCTGAAGGGCAGGAGGACTACGACCTGATCAATGCGGGCAAGCAGCCCGTGACGCTGCTGCCCGGCGGCTGCTTCTTTCACCACGCCGACAGCTTTGCCATGATGCGCGGCGGACATCTGGATATCTGTGTGCTGGGTGCGTTCCAGGTCGCGGCCAATGGGGACCTGGCCAACTGGCACACCGGCGCACCCGATGCGATTCCCGCGGTGGGAGGGGCCATGGACCTGGCCATCGGCGCCAAGCGCACCTTCGTGATGATGGAGCACTGCACCAAGACCGGGCAGAGCAAACTGGTGCCGCAGTGCAGCTACCCGCTCACCGGGCAAGCCTGCGTCAGCCGCGTGTACACCGATCTGGCCGTGATCGAGCTGCGTGAGGGGACAGGCCATGTGATCGACCGTGTCGACGGCCTCACCTTGGCGCAACTGCAAGCCGTGACCGATATCGAGTTGGTGGAGAGCCGATCCCCATCGACGCCGCGCTGATGCGGCCTCTTAGGCCCTGATTTCATCTTCGAGGAGACCCCATGACCCAAGCCTTTATCTGCGACGCGATCCGCACGCCCTTCGGGCGCTACGGGGGGGCCTTGTCGTCGGTGCGCACCGACG
>RFTU01000247.1 GCA_009923315.1 Betaproteobacteria bacterium | reverse complement strand
CTGGCGCAGACCCAGCGTGACTGGCAGCAGGCGATTTACTGGGCGCAGCAGGTCCGCGCACACGGCGGCTCGGTAGATGGCCACACGCTGGATCAATTGCTCGGACATTTTTACTGCGAGCTGGCCACGCTTGCGATAGCGCGGTCTGACGCCTCGGCCGCGCTGTCCGCACTCGCCGAGGCAGAGCAGTGTTCTGCGGCTGGCCCATTAAAGAGAATCGCAGCCCTGCGGGCCCAGCTCGTTGAAGGCGGTGAGCCGCCAGTGCAGGCCACACAGCCCTCGGCCTGTCAGCGCTGCGGCTTTCGTACACAGCAGCGCCTGTGGCAGTGTCCAGGGTGTCATCATTGGGACTCCTTTGAGTCGCTCGCTTAAGGTTTTGGCATGTTGCATCCAGATCAGCTGAAAAAATCTCGAGTACTGGTGGTCGGCGATGTGATGCTGGACCGCTATTGGTTCGGGGATGTGGAGCGCATCTCTCCGGAGGCGCCGGTGCCGGTGGTCCGCGTGCAACAGATGGAGGAGCGGCTGGGCGGGGCAGCCAACGTTGCACGCAATATCAGTGCGCTGGGCGCGCAGGCCACCCTGATGGGAGTGGTGGGCCAAGACGAGGCCGGCCGCAGCATTCGTGAGCTATTGGCGCAGTCGGGCATTCAGGATCAGGTCTTCGATGATGCGCAGGCGAAGACCACCGTCAAGCTGCGAGTGATTGGCAGGCAGCAGCAGCTGCTGCGTGCGGATTTTGAATCGCTGCCGGATCGGGAAGTGCTGCTTGAGAAGCGCGATCAATTCACGGCGCTGCTGCCCAAGGTGCAGGCGGTGGTGTTATCGGATTACGGCAAGGGGGGGCTGCTGCACATTCAAGAGATGATTGCAGCCGCCAAGGCGCAGGGTGTCATGGCCCTGGTGGATCCCAAAGGTGATGAGTACAGCCGTTATCAAGGCGCCACGATGCTCACGCCCAATCGCACTGAATTTATGCAGGTGGTCGGCCGCTGGCAGA
>RFTU01000246.1 GCA_009923315.1 Betaproteobacteria bacterium | reverse complement strand
GAGACCACGGCAGTCTTCTTGCCCTCGCCGGCGAACTTCTTGATCTTGGCGATGATGCCCTGGTAGTCCGCATGACCGAAGGGGGTGTATTCCTCCATGATGTCGGCGTCGGCCACACCCTTGCTCTTCAGGAAGGAGCGCAGGATCTTGTTGGTGGTGCGGGGGTACACGTAATCCGTGCCCAGCAGCACGAAGCGCTTGGCGCTGCCGCCGTCCTTGCTCATCAGGTATTCCACTGCGGGAATGGCCTGCTGGTTGGGCGCCGCACCCGTATAGAACACGTTCTTGCTGAGCTCTTCACCCTCGTACTGCACGGGGTAGAACAGCAGGGAATTGAGCTCCTCGTACACCGGCAGCACCGACTTGCGGCTCACGCTCGTCCAGCAGCCGAAGGTGACGGCCACCTTGTCCTTGCCGATCAGCTGGCGCGCCTTCTCAGCGAACAGCGGCCAGTTGGAAGCAGGATCCACCACCACGGGCTCAAGCTTCTTACCCAAGACGCCGCCCTTGGCGTTGATCTCTTCGATGGCCATCAGGGCCGTGTCCTTGAGGACCGTCTCGGAAATGGCCATGGTGCCGGACAGCGAGTGCAGGATGCCAACCTTGATGGTGTTCTGCGCCAAGGCGGGCACGGACAGGCCGGCCAGGGCCAGGGCAGCGGTGAGGGACTTCAGGTGGTGACGACGGTTCATGTCAGGGATCTCCAGTTGAGCCTTCAAACAGGCGGTTGGTCGATACTTCTTCCTGCACATCGCAAGGGGCATGCCACTCAAACAACCCAATCTCGCCCACATTTGGTGCGTTTGTCGCTGCAGGCACGCAAAACAAGCCCGTAGTGCACCAACCTGAATTGAAGCGAATTGCTCCGACTTGGGGCCGCGATGTGCCCCAAAGGTCCCGAACTTGCATAGACTGAACCGCTACGCCCACCAGACTGGCCGCCATGGACCTGACCCCCCGAGAAAAAGACAAGCTCCTGATCTTCACCGCCGCCCTGCTGGCCGAGC
>RFTU01000245.1 GCA_009923315.1 Betaproteobacteria bacterium | reverse complement strand
CGCGACAAGCACCTGATGCCCTGGCGGATCGAGGACCGCTTGAAAGCCATCGGCGCGAACTATGTGCAAGCCGGTCTGTGGCGTGGCTTTGCGGTGCGCGATGGCAACCTCATCACAGGGCAGCAGAACTTCTCCGGCGAAGAAACGGCGCGGCTGGTGGTCGAGGCGCTGGGACGTTAAGAGAGGCGCACGTCATGGGAGACATTCCAACGACTCTCGTCACTGGCGCGACTGGCAACGTCGGCCGCGCCTTGGTCGAGTGCTTGCAGAAGACACCGTCTTCGGCATCCGTGATCGCTGCATCGCCATCGGGGCAGTCCGTGGCCGGAACTCCTGGACGGGTGTTGAACCTGCTCAACCCGGATTCAGCCCAGGCGGCCATGAAAGGCGTGAAGCGGCTGTTCCTGCTCACCCCGGCTCACCCGGAAATGGAAGCCATGACCGCCCACGCGGTGCGCGCGGCACAGGCTGCGGGCGTGCACCACATCGTGCGTGTCTCGGGTGCGGGTGCCGATCCCACATCGGAGGTCGCCATCGCACGGCTGCAAGGGCAGTGCGACCAGATCGTCATCGACTCTGGCATCGCCTACACGCTGCTGCGGCCCAAGAACTTCATGCAGAACTTCGCTACGTTCCTGCGCGACATGATTCGTGCAGGCACTGTGTATTCTTCGCAAGGCGACGGACGCGTGCCATTCATCGATGGACGCGACATTGCAGCGGTGGCCGCTCGCGTTCTGCAAGAGCCGCAGGTGCACGCAGGCAAGGCTTACACCCTCACGGGACCGCATGCGCTTACCAATGCAGAGGCGCTGGCGGTGATCGCCGAACACATCGGGCGACCGGTTCGGTTGATGGCCATCAGCGAAGAGTAGGCGGTGGAAGGCATGCGCCAAGCCGGGATGCCCGAGACCCTGGTGCAGGCGATGTCCAGCCTCAACCGGATCATTGCGGCCGGCTGGGTGACACAAGTGACTGACGATGTCTCGCGCCTGCTCGGTCGGCCTGCCACTGCCTGGG
>RFTU01000244.1 GCA_009923315.1 Betaproteobacteria bacterium | reverse complement strand
ACGTATTTCTCGGCGCGGGCAAACTGGCTTTCGACCTTTGCTTTGGCAAGTGCGCGTTTTTCCTCGACCGGTATGTCGTAGACCATCGGATACCAGATCGCGCCACTGAACTGGAGGAAGTGAAGATCGACGGGACCGTGTGAGGTTAGGAGTCCAAGATCGCCAGTCCGGCAGTCATTTTGATTAACGAGGCGTGTCTTGCCATCACTCACGACGAGCGCAGAGTCTCCACCTGGACCATCACTGATCGAACTCTCGATGTGGATCGCAATGGACAGTCCCTGAGAGAGTTCAGTCTCGATGCCATTGGTCGTGCGGACGAATCGGTGGAATCCGAGACGGGACAACTGGCGCTCAAGTTCCCGAGTGGGGAATCCTGGAAGCAGGACGGTGACATCCTTGTTCATTCGCTGACGAAGAAATGCTTCGTCCAGATGGTCGCCGTGTTGGTGAGAGATATAGAGGTATGTCGGGTTGCAGACCCGGTCCATCAAGTCAGCAGAGAGCTGGTCATTTCGTGGAAACACGAACCACGACCCAAGGAATGCAGGCACGAACCATGGGTCACAGACGATGGACCCCTGATCGGTTTCGATCAGAATGCCAGCGTGGCCGAGGGAGGTCGCCCTCATGGGTGCTTAGGCCACCGGTGGATCGGTGAACTGTTGGCCACCACGGGCGACATGCTCAGTCCACTCTTTGCCATCCCAGTAGCGCAGCTCAAACCGTCCAGAGGGATCGGCGTACCACGCGGCCGGCGCAGCACTTGAGGGTGCTGGCTGAGCGGCAGAAGAGCCAACTGATTGTGGTGCCTGCTGCGTCGTTCCGCTCACTGGACGACGGAGGAACGCACAGTATCGACCGTCAAAGGTCGTGACGATGTTGACGACTTCCCAGCCCTCAGCAGACTTCTTCGTCAGCTCGTTCGCCAATGCCTCGGGACTGGAGTTGAAGGGGTTGAACGCCACATATTCGAACATGAAATCAGGCTAGTGCGACCACGTCCTCGAATATCGGGCG
>RFTU01000243.1 GCA_009923315.1 Betaproteobacteria bacterium | reverse complement strand
GGCCGGGTCGGTGGTCAAACCGCTGGCCGCTGAATTCGACAGCCAGGCCCCCGAGCGCCTGGGGTTGCTGTTGGACCCCTATGGCGGCCAACCGGTGTCGATTGCGGGCATCAGCGGGGGCTCTTTCGGAGGCCTGTCGGCCTTGCGCACGCAGGTGCTGGAGCCCGCGCTGTCCAATCTCGACTCCTTGGCCAAGACCTTCATGAGCGAGGTCAACCGCATCCACACCGAGGGCGTGGACGCCAACGGCCAGGCCGGCAAACCGCTCTACGAGGTTCGCACCGAATTCAGTTTTGATCGCATCTTGGGGACCGCGCCGCTGAGCGCCCAGGCCGAGGTGACCGATCTGCAGGCCTTCGACGGTAAAGACATCACGATGGCCTTCGACGCTGAAGCCGGGCAGGTCTACACCACCGGTCTGATTGGCCCCTTCCAGAAAGGCGATCGGATCGAGGTCACGCTCAATGGCTTGAGCAAGATGTTCTCCATCGGTACCGACACCAGTAGGGAATCCGTGGCTCAGCAGTTGCGCCAGTTCATCGACGGGACCTTCGGCGTGCAATTGCGTGCCCAGGTCGACCCCACGGGTCAAGTGGTGGTCAACAGCTCGGTGATGAAGACCTTTTCCTTTGATGTGAAGGTCTCGTCCGAGCTGGGGCGCGCGCAGGTGGACCAGTCTCAGGGGCTTTGGGTGACCACCAACCGCGCTGGTGAGCGGGTGACGGGCGTGAACTCGCTGTCTGTGGGCGGCGTCACCGTTCGGCTACAAGGCACCCCCGTCAACGGCGAACAGTTGGTGGTGCATGCCTCCTCACGACCGGCTGCAGGCCTGCATGCGCTGCAAAGCGACCCCAAGCTGGTGGCGGCGGCCTCGAGTTTTCGGGCGGTTCGGGGTGTGGACAACCTCAGCCTGGCCAAAGCCACGGTTATCGACCAAATCTCCCAAGGCGGTGGCGCTGCACCGGCCCCGCTACTGGGTACGCCCGGGGGCCTGGCCAACAACCCGGTGCCCTCTGAGGC
>RFTU01000242.1 GCA_009923315.1 Betaproteobacteria bacterium | reverse complement strand
TATTGAGAGGCTATTGAGAGGCTATTGAGAGGCTATTGAGAGGCTATTGAGAGGCTATTGAGAGGCTATTAAGAGGCTATTGAGAGGCTATTGAGAGGCTATTAATAGATTTTAACTTAATATAAATAAATTTCAAAAGTATATAAAAAGAAGACGCTATATATAGATAGCTAAGGGCGACAAACAAACACTATATAACAACACGATGGCGAGACGATACAGCAAGAAATCACACTTTGATGAATTGAGAAAAAATGAGCAGACATCTAGGGCAGGATTTGGATGGGAAGAAGGAGAGGAAGAGAAGCTTCTTTCAATGCGAACAGAAAAATCTTCATACGAAGATATTGCCGCAGAACTAAAAAGGACTTCTCGAAGCATCCAAACGCGCATTTATCAATATATTTGCCGTCTTGTAGAGCATGAAAATGCCGATGAAAACGAACTAATTGCCAAATATGATGTAAATCCAGATGACCTAAAAGAATTCAAAGTAAAACGTGATGAATATTTTACAAAAGTAAGTGCTAGAAAACGCCCAAATCGTTATAACAAGGACGAATCAAAACCCTATATTCAACCGGAATCTCGCAATATCAATAATGATATTCGCAATGAACTAAATGTTCTTCGTCAGGAAGTTCGCGAACTTCGTAAGGAAATTCGCGATATTCGCGACCGTGTCTAATGAATATTCAATAAATTCATTAGAATAGATATTGCGCTAATTAGGGAATCTATTTTTCCTAAATCGTAATTAATAAATCCATTGTCGGTATTTTTTGAATTATCATTATTTTTATCCAATTCTATAGTTATAGTATCATTTTTCGTAGATATCTGAATATATTTAACAGTTGAGACATCAATCTTAATATTAGCTAAACTAATACTTTTGGCAATATATTGGTCATTATTGATTATCGTATTATTCATTATGTTAAAATAGATATCGTCGGCAATTCCTTTAATATCTCTCGTGTCTCCATTTGATTTATCCAATGTACCTCCCGTACCTCCCGTACCTCCCGTACCTCC
>RFTU01000241.1 GCA_009923315.1 Betaproteobacteria bacterium | reverse complement strand
CGGTGCGCTCGCCACCACGGTCGAGGGGGCAGTGCCCTCGCTGCCTCGCTGGGAGGCCATCGCCGCCGCCCTCTGATCTGATCGTGCCAGTCGTGGTGCGTGTGATGCGACAACTGACGATGCGCGCACAAGTACGCTCCGTTTGGGGCGGTGTCTCATGAACCAGATGTGGGAGGGCTCCAACTACGACGACTATCTCTATGTCGGCGCGCAGGGTCGGGTCATGGGTCAGCTGCATCGACGAATGGAAAAGCCGTTTCCCGCCACACGATCGTTTCCACTCACGGTCGAGGTAGGCGCCGGAGAGGGACAGCACTTTCCCTATGTCCGACATCGCTACGAGCGTTATGTCATGACCGACGTGCGTCCACAACAGCCTGCACAGCCGCTGCCGCCCAATGTCGAGTTCCAGGTTGGTAATGCCGAAGATCTTCCATTTGCGCCGGGCAGTATCGACCGTCTCGTGTCAACCTGCGTGCTCCACCACCTTGGTGATCCCGAGCGGGCCTTGCGGTCGTGGCGCGCCAGCGTGCGGCCAGGCGGCTACCTCACCATTCTTCTTGCCACCGACCCTGGTCTTGCGCATCGGCTGGGCCGTCACCTCACCACGAGACGGGCGGCGATGCGTCTCGGCATCGACTATGACCTGGAGATGGCCCGCGAACACCGCAACCATGCAGGAGCCCTGATGGTGCAAATCGAGCGGGTCTTTGCAGCTGACACGGTGCGGTATGTGGGGATCCCCTTCCCGTTTAAGACCTGGAATTTCAACTATTCCTCGGTGTACCAAGTGCACAAACAGCCCTAGCCAGTTATCCCTGATAGGGGTGTGACAGAGAACCTGAGCCACCAAGGCTCAACATTTGGGAAGACGGCGCTAGCGTGTCGCCCTCAGCAATCCCTCACCCCTACGGAGGAACCACCCATGCCCAAAGCCGTCGGAATCGACCTTGGAACCACCAACTCAGTTGTCGCCGTCTTGGAAGCCGGCGAACCCGTCGTCATCCCCAACTCAGAAGGTGCACGCACGACACCGTCGGTTGTTGCGTT